>JAEYSQ010000191.1 GCA_023434465.1 Actinomycetes bacterium | reverse complement strand
CTCCAGGATCCATCACGATGAGACCCGACACATCGGCTACGGCGTCTGGTTTCTCCGAGAGTCAGTCAGACATTCGCCGAACGTCGCACCAGACGCGATCAGGGAAATGCTCCGGACACTGCTGCCATCTGTGGCCGAATCACTCTCGCCGTCATCGGGCACCGACGGCCCTGACCTGGACGCCCTCGGAGTCAGCGGCGAAGAGATCCGAAACTTCGCCCTCGGTGGCCTGACCAGACGCCTCAAAATCATCGGCGTCCCCCTGGAGACGGTCTTCTAGAGAGAAGTTCGCATGAGAAATGGGGCGACTCAGTTCCCTGTTGGGCACGAGGTCATGAGTGCTAGCATGACAGCATGGCACAGATATCGCTCAGAATTTCTGACGAACTGGCGGAGGATGTCAAGGCTGATGCGCGACGGAACAAACTCAGCCTAAACGGCTACATCACCCAGATCCTGAAGACAGCGAGTAACCCCGAATTCGGAGGCACCGAGGCCGAAAGGATGCGGGAGCGGTTTCGTCGCGCCGGCCTGCTTCAGGAGTGGCCACCTTTCGACGGCGAAAGGCCCGGTCGTGAGGAATTGGAGAAGGCACGGGCAGAGGCCGGAAAGGGCAAAGCTCTCTCCGAGTACGTGATCGAAGGGCGAGATTGAGGGCCTTCGCGGACTCATCGACCTTGGTCAAGATCTACGCGGATGAAGAAGGTGCCGTTGAGGCCCGAAGTCTTGACCTCGTGATCGTGTCGGCGGTCAGCCGAGTGGAAGTGCCATCGGCGCTGTGGCGAAAATGCTCGGACGGCACCCTCAGCGAACTATCGGCTGACTTGTTGACCCGCGAATTCCTGGCGGACCTGAGTGGAACTCCCGGAGGTAATTTCCAGCTGATGGTGGCCGTACCGGTGACGGCTGAAATCCTCGACTCGGCCGGAAAGCTGGTTCGAACCCACCGACTCAGGTCATTGGACGCGATCCAGCTGGCGAGCGCTTTGCGAGCCAGAGAGGGTGACGCCCGATGCCAGACGTTCTCAACCTACGATCGACAACTGGGGAGAGCGGCCCTGTTAGAAGGATTCACACCATTTCCTTCAAGTTGACATAAGACACATTATCGCGCATAGGAGGTCAGGTGAGACACCCGCAGTGATACACTCGCTACGTGCCCACGAAACTGAGGAGAATTGCTGTGACCGTGGACCCCGGGCTGGCTGCCGCTCTTCAGAAGGCACGCCTGGAGTCGCCCGGAAAGAGCGACGCGGCCCTGGTCAAGGACCTGGCCCTGCGCGGCTCACGAGCGAGCACCGAGGACCAGACAAACTCTGCGCTTGAGCGGATCCTGGCGCGGCCGGGCGTTCGTCTGCCCTCAACGAAGCTCAAGAGCGTCATTTCGAAGCTGGATGAAGGCCGAAGATTGGACACCGAGACGATCGATCGGATTCTCGAGGAAGAGCGCGCCGAGAGGGAGATCCTTTGAACGCTCCACTTTACGTCGACACCTCTGCTGCCGCGAAATTCATTCTCCACGAGACCGAGGGCGCCAGATTGGACTCATTCCTGCTGGACAACCAGTTCACCCTGGTTTCTAGCGAGCTGATTGAAGTCGAACTCGTCCGCGCGGTCTCCAGGCGGAGTACGAAGTTGAATCGACTGGCCAGAGACGTGCTTCGGGCGATTGTCCTGCTTCCGATTACCAGCTCGGTGCGCGAAGCCGCCGGGGAGATTTTCCCGGGCAAAATCAAGAGCCTGGACGCGATTCATCTTTCCACCGCCCTGGAGATCAAGGCCGATCTCGCCGGTCTTCTGACTTATGACAACCGGATGGCCGAACTCGCACGCGAAAGTGGAATCGAAACCCTGGCTCCGGATTGAAGTAATTCGGACCGGAGGGGCGCTACTCCCCGGAAGGATTGCCGGTGTCGCCTTTTTTCCGCTGGGCGCGAAGCGAGCCGGCGTGGGCCTTGGCGGTGGGGTCGCGTTTTGTCTTGACCAGGCTCGCGATCGTGGTGACCGTGAGGACCACGGCGATGACTCCCAATGACATCGTGGTGGAGATCTCGGGCACGCTGTCGTTCTGGATGTGGCCCCAGTGGAGGGCGAGCTTCGCGCCGATGAAGGCAAGGATCAGGGAGAGGCCCGTGGACAGGTAGACCAGCCATTCGAGCAGGCCCGTGACGAGAAAGAAAAGGGCCCGAAGGCCGAGCAGAGCGAAGGCGTTGGCGGCAAAGACGATGAAAACCTCCTGGGTGACGCCGAAGATCGCCGGAATCGAGTCGAGCGCGAAGAGCACGTCCACGCTCCCGATCGCGAGCAGCACCAAGAACAGCGGCGTGAAGAACCGTTTGCCGTCAACCTTGGCGACAAGCTTTCCATCGTGATACTCGTCGGTGACCGGCAGCCACTTCCGGGCCAGCGAAACCACCACATTGTCCTCCACCGACGGGTCCTGTTCCCGATGGCGAAAGAGCTGGATCGCCGTGAAGAAAAGCAGGAGGCCGAACAGCAGGAACATGATCGAGAACCGATCGAGGAGCGCCGAGCCGAGCAGGATGAAGACCACGCGAAAGACCAGCGCGAGGAAGATGCCGATGATCAGAACCCGCTGCTGATGCTCCTTCGGAACCGCGAAGGTGGTCATGATCACCACGAAGACGAAAAGGTTGTCGACCGACAGGCTCTTCTCGAGGATGTAGCCGGCGAAGTACTCCCCTCCCCACTGCCAGCCGGCCACCAGACCGAACGCGACGCCGAACGCGACGGCAACCCCTATGTAGAAGACCGAGGCGACAAGCGCCTCGCGGAATTCAACCTCGTGAGGGCGCAGCAGCGCCTGGCCGAGATCGACGACGAACAGGGCCAGGACCAGGCCGACCGTGACCAGCCATGCAGTTGTCGTAACGTCGAGCATCGGAAGATTCTTTCAATTCGACGGGGTGCGCGACCGGTACTTCGTTATCGGGGCTCGAGGATGACGAGGGGAATCTTCCGGTTGGTCCGGTCCTGGTACTGCTGGTAGGACGGGTACACCTCGACTGCTTTCGGCCAGAGGCGCTTGCGCTCGGCTTCGCTGGCAACGTGCGCGTGAACCGCACGAATCTCACGGCCGATCTGAACCGTAGTGTCCGGGTTGGCCTTCAGGTTGTAAAACCAGGCCGGGCTCTTTTCGTAACCGCCCTTGGATGCGACGATCACGACGTCCTTTCCGTCCTCGATGTAAAGGAGCGGCGTCGTGCGCTTCTTCCCGCTCTTGGCGCCAACGTGGTCGATCAGGCACATCGGTGGAACTCCGGGGATGTGCTGCCCGATCCGGCCACCGGTCAGGCGGTAGACCCGGGCATGGCCTCCCATCAGCCGGCTCAGCACCGGCCACGTCCTGTCCGCGATCCGCAGTTGAAGATCCATGTCCGGAACCTATCGCTGCCCCGGGCTAGAACTTCTCGCCGGGAAGGTCAGCGGCCTGTTTGAACCATGAAAGGAGTCGGGATTCGTCGAGGTCGTCCTCCTCATGGATGTCGAGGTAACGGACCTCTTGGTGCTTTGAGGCCTTGGGTGGCTCCGGGTCGAGGGATGTGCCGCGGAAGAACTGGAGCTGAACGTACTTGGTGTAGCAGCGGAATGCGAAGTACCAGCCCTCATCCTCGTGGCCGTAGAAAGGCTGGTTCCAGCGGACAGCTTTGTGCACATCGGGCACTGCCTTGCCGATCAAGTCGTCGAGCTGCCGGCCAACATCCGACTTCCACTCGGGCATCGCCTCGATGTACGCCTGGACCGGGCCGTCGCCATCGCCCTTGGGGATCTGGGGATTTCCACCGGAGAGCAGTTTGGGCTCGCCGGAATCACTTGAAGACTGCTTCCGTTTTGCCATGTGTAGAACCGTAACGCCCAGCCGGCCCGAACTACGCCGCCCCGGCCCAGGGGGTTGATTGCCGGAACCGCGGGTACCGGTCGGGTCACCGGAACCGACCCGAGGAGGAATGTCGTGTCAACAGCATTGATAATCGTGATCGTGGTCCTTGTGGTTATCGCCGTGGCGATTTTGGCCCTGCGAATGACCCGTCGTCGTGAGCAAAGTCAGCTCGCTCAGGCACAGACCGAAGCCAAGAGCCAGGATGCCCAGTACCACCACGCAAAAGCCGAGGAAAGTCGCACCGAAGCAGCTGTCGCGGAGGAACGCGCGAAGCGAGTAGCGGCGGAAGCCGAGCTTCACGAGCGGAAAGCGTCAGAGCGTGAAGACGAAGTCGGGAGGAAAGACTGATGCTGATCGCCGCGATAATTGCGGTCTGCGTGATCCTCGCAATTCTGGGGTTCCTCGTGCCGCGACTCTCCGACCATGCGCGGCGGGGCACCGACCGGACCCTCGGGGTCGGCCAGAAGGTCGGCGGCAAGGCGCCAGGCCCGCTTGGACGTCTGTTCAGCAAATCAGTCGGAACATCGAGGAAAGCCGCAAACAAGAGCCATCAGGAAGGCAAGAAGGCCCGCGGAAAGACACCGGTCTGAATCAGCCGGTCAATGCGACGAAAGCTTTCGTCCACCAGGTCGCCGTCCGCCGACATAGGATCCTTGCGTGGCCAGTGTCCTCATCAACTACGCCTCCAACCACGGGCACACCAGCATCATCGCCCGCAACCTGAGCGCGATGATGAGCCGGCGCGGGGTATCAGTCGACCTCCATGAGGTCGAAAAGAACGATGCGCTGGATCCTGCGTCGTTCGATGCCGTGGTCGTCATGGCCTCGATTCACGCCGGGCGCCACCAGTCGAAGATGCGCCGCTGGGTGGAAGCCAACTCGGAAGTACTGAATCAGCGTTCCAGCGCGTTTCTTTCGGTGTCGCTCAGCAACGGCAGCGACAGCCCCGAAGCCGTTGAGGTAAACCGGGAACAAGCCGAGGCGTTCTGTGAAGCCACGGACTGGAAACCAGACCGGATCGAGCTGGTGGCCGGCTGCCTTCAGTATCCGGCCTACAACTTCCTCAACCGGTTCCTGATGAAACGGGTCGCAAAGAAGCAAGGACTCCCCCTCGACACCTCCCGCGAGCACGAGTACACCGACTGGGAGGCCCTCGATCAGTTCACCGGCGAGTTCCCGCCCGCCGACGCTGCTGGCAGCCCAAAGCACGACGAATCCCGCGAGCGAACCGATGCCGACCGCTGAAGTCCGCGCCCGGCGCGAGAAGATCGTGCTCGACCACTTCCGCGACGAGGTCGAACAGCAGTGGGACGACGTGCTCTCCACCTTCCCTCACCCCCGCTACGAGATCGTCGCCACCCAGACCGTCCACGACGGTGACCGGTCAGTGCGGGGCTACTACGAGGAAACCCGGACGGCGTTCCCGGATCAGCGTCACGAGATGATTGCGCTCAGGCACGCTGACGACGCCGTGATCACCGAGTTCTATCTTCTGGGCACGCACCTCGGACCGCTCGGTCCGGTCCCTCCCACCGGCGGCTCCTTCAAGGTGAGGATGACCGCCTACTTCGTCTTCCGGGGCGAGGATGAACTGGTTTGCGAACGGATCTATTTCGACCAGCTTTCTCTGATCCGGCAGCTGCTGGCTGGACTCGATTTCAAGAGCCCCAAGGGCCTGCTGGCGGGGCTCAAAGTTCTCAGGGGTCTCGCGAAAATGGCGCGGCAGCCGAAAGACGAAATCCCCGACGGGGACCAATACACGGTGGCCGCTCCCGGGATAACCCGGGACTAGATTCAAAGCAGCTCGGCCAGCATGGTTGCTGCGCGAGCTGCTCCGTCACGTTCGACTTCGGAATATTCGGGTGACGTTCCAATCTCGGCCTCAATCGCCGCGGCGATCTCGGCTGGTCCCGCAGATTCGAAGTCCATGCAACGGCCGGCCCTGTAACGCTCGAGGCGGTGGCGGACATGGAAGTTCTGTTCGAAGTGGTGCTTGAGCGGGAAGTAAAGGAACGGTCGCTGGCCGGCGGTCAGTTCCATCGCCGTGGTCAGTCCACCCTGAACCACGGCGAGATCGCAGGCGGCGAGATGCAGGTAGAGATCGTGGACGTAGGCGCGAACCTCCAGACCATCGAGTTGCGGCAGGGTCGCCGGATCGATCCGTGGCCCGGCGACGACGATCATCCTGAGGTTTGGTACGTTTGCCCGGGCCTGTGGGAAAGCATCGATCACGCGGCGAAGCAGGGTTTCTCCCACCCCCGAGCCACCGACCGTCACCAGACAGACCTGCTCGTGGGGTCCGTAGCCGAGCTGGGCCCGGACCTTCTCGCGGTCGATGCTGCCGGGATCGAACCCGGTCACGTACCCGGCGAAATCGAAGTGTTGCTCGGTCCAGTCGCGGATTGCCGGCAGTTCCGGCCCGAACCGGTCGCCGATCACGTCTTCGGGATTGCCGACGAAGATCGAACGGTCCCGAAGCCGCGGGTAGCGGGCGATGTGATCGATCATCTCCTCGTTGTAGTCGGCGGTCAGAAAAGCCTCGTGGTCTCCCCCGTCTTCCATCGGCAACCAGCCGACGAAATCGGTCAGCCACCCGTATGAGGCCCGCTTCAATTCCGGGTTCTCGTGAAGGTAGTAGTCGAGCTCCCAGGCTTCGTCACCGATCCAGAGGTCGTACGCCTCTTCACGGACCAGGTCATCGAAGACCATGAAGTTCGCGCACATGATCTCGTCCATGCGGCGGAGAGCCTGAAAGGCGTGAAGGTCATGCTCGGCGCATTCGGACTCGATGTGACCGGACTCGCTGGCCAGGAACCGGCTGGCCGGATGGACGGTTTCACCTTCGGCCAGGAGAACGCGAGTCACCGGATCCTGGGCCAGCCAGTCGATCTTCAGGTCGGGAACCTGGCGGCGAAGCTCCTGGGCGATCGCCACGTCACGCCGGGCGTGTCCGAGCCCGATCGGTGATGAGATGAAGAGTGCCCGCCGGTGGCGCGCATCTGCCCGTCTCCATCGACGCGGCGGTGCCGGCGGTTCGATGAATTCGCGGAGCATCCGGTTCACCGCCACCGGATGGCGGCCGTGGACGCCGTGCCCCCCGCCCTCGATCGTGATCAGCTCACCCCCGGTCAACTGAGCGAGTTCTGCTCCCCTGGCATGCGGGGCGATCCCGTCCGCGTCCCCGTGGATCACCAGGGTCCGGCACTTGACCCGGGCGTGGACCGAGTCACTTTCGAGGGGGCCGCTCATTGCGATGTGGGAATCGGAGAGCACCCCGGGTTCGGTCTCCCTCCCCCACCCGACCGCGTCCTCGATCGGCTTGGTCGAGTGCGGCTCGTTGAACATGAGCCGGAAGAA
>JAEYSQ010000165.1 GCA_023434465.1 Actinomycetes bacterium | reverse complement strand
TGGTGGGCGCCGGCCGGACTTTCGGTCAGTTCCCACTCGTAGGCATAGAGGATGTGGAAGAACTCGTTGTCCCAGCGGGTCGGGTGGTAGGTCCAGGTGACTTCGAGCCCGGAGGTGATCGTGTCGTCGCCTGAACCGCTGGCGTACGAGCTGGTCCAGCCGAGGCCCTGGTCTTCGAGCGAGGCAGCTTCCGGTTCGGGACCGACGTACGGTTCCGGGTTGGCGGCACCGTGGGTCTTGCCGAAGGTGTGGCCACCGGCGATCAGGGCGACCGTCTCCTCGTCGTTCATCGCCATCCGGCCGAACGTCTCGCGGATGTCCTTCGCCGAGGCGATCGGATCGGGGTTGCCGTTCGGGCCTTCGGGGTTGACGTAGATCAGGCCCATCTGGACCGCCGCGAGAGGGTTGTCGAGATCGCGCTCACCGCTGTAGCGCTCGTCGCCGAGCCACTCCTTCTCCGGGCCCCAGTAGACGTCCTCGTCGGGTTCCCACTCGTCGACGCGACCGCCGGCGAAACCGAAGGTCTTGAAACCCATCGATTCGAGGGCGACGTTGCCGGCCAGGATCATCAGGTCGCCCCAGGAGAGCTTGCGGCCGTACTTCTGCTTGACCGGCCACAGCAGGCGGCGGGCCTTGTCGAGGTTGGCGTTGTCGGGCCAACTGTTGAGCGGGGCGAAGCGCTGCTGGCCGTGGCCGCCGCCGCCGCGGCCGTCCATCACGCGGTAGGTGCCGGCCGAATGCCAGGCCATGCGGATGATCAGCGGCCCGTAGTGGTTGAAGTCTGCCGGCCACCAGTCCTGGGAGGTGGTCAGGACCTCGTTTATGTCCTTCTTGACCGCGCTCAGGTCGAGCGACTCAAACTCGGCCGCGTAATCGAAGTCCCCGCCCATCGGGTCTCGTTCGGCCGGGTTCTTGGCCAGGATGTTGAGGTTGAGTCGGTTCGGCCACCACTCGGTGTTGCTGCCGCTCTCGGCCGGGTGCGGGAAGCGTTCATGCGCGACCGGGCATCCGCCGGATTCTTCCTCGTTCATCTCGCCGACTACGGCGTCGGGCTGCTCGTGTTCAGACACGGATTTCCTTTCGGGGGGATTCATCGCTTTTGGTTTTGGAAGCGCAGTCGGGGCAAAGGCCCCGGTACACGACCTCGGCCTCGTCGATCACGTAACCGTGGTCGTCGGAGGCCGAAAGACAGGGTGCGTGGCCGACCGCGCAATCGACGTCGGCGATCGAACCGCAGGAGCGGCAGACCACGTGGTGATGGTTGTCACCGACCCGCGATTCGTACCGCGCGACCGAGCCCGGAGGCTGGATGTGGCGGATCAGTCCGGCGTCGGTGAACGCGTGGAGGACGTCATAGACCGCCTGATGGGAGACATCGGGGAGGTCGGTCCGCACCGCTTCGATTATCGAGTTGGTGTCGGCATGCGGGTTCGCGTAGACCGCGTCGAGTACCGCGACTCGCGGCCGGGTGATGCGCAGTCCGGCGTCGCGCAGCAGAGACTCGTATCGGGCGGATTCAGGCACGCCCAGAGTTATACAGCTTTTCTTGAATGAATCAAGTTAAGGTTCGGTAAGCCGCCGGTAGGTGGTCTCGATCAGCTGCTCCTTGAGCGGTCCGGCGACTCTCCAGGAGGTGAAAAAGGTATTCGCGTCCCGCGCTTCGATGCGACCCCCGTAAACGTCGTCGCGGCAGAGGTGCTCCACCTCGCAGTGACCCGGACCCAGATCGAGGAGGTGAAACGGACGACCGTCCTCGAAGCGGACGATCCAGCCGTTCCCGTCCCGTTCGATGCTCATCTCCCGGGAGGCGGAGGTGCTTGCCTGGCCGAACTCGAGCCGGCCGGCTTCCTTCCAGCTCAGACCCTCGCCCTCCGGCCGGAAACTGGCGATGCCGCTCGCTCGGCCCCGGTCGGGTCCACTGTGTACCTTCCGCTCGAACTCCCAATCGCCCCGGAGGTACTCGATCGGGTCGCTTATCCGCACGGGTCAGCGGTTGGTCATCGGATACACGCAGCGATAGCGACCATTGCTCGTTCCGTAGGACATCCCCGGCGAAAGAGTCCCTCCGTCGGTTATCGCGACCGTCGACTGGCCTCCCGATGGAATTCCGTTCAGGTCGAGGTACTCGCTCGTGTGTTCGGAGTCAATCAGCGTGACTCCGGGCTGCTGGCGAAAACCCTCGATCTCGGCCAGGGCCGGCAGCCGGCCGCCGGCGTCACCACAGATCTTCGCGGCGGCCGGCCAAGTGGTAGTGGTCCGGGCCTCGGTCTCGATGCAGGCCCCGGCATAGGGAGTCGTGCCGGGGGGACAGGAGTCCGTCAGCGCGTTGGTTGCGGCCGGGGTCAGCTGGCTGGCAACAGCGGCGAGACCGGCGGTGGTCGACTGTTCGGCAAGTGCGGCTTGATCGGCGTGAGTCGCGGCATCCGCCCTCGCGGCCCGCGGTACGCGGCCCAGAGTCGCTTCCCGGACCTGCTTTCCCCTGACGGAATTCGGCCGCAGGTCGGCGCCCGGGATCGACTTGGCTTTGATCTGCTTGCCGGTGATCGAACCCCGCTTGATCTTCTTGCCGTCGATTAGCCCCGCCGCGAACGCGGTCCCGCCCAGCGCCACGAACAGCGCCAGGGAGGAAACAACATTTGCATAGCTCAGTCTGAACCGCTGCTCTTTCAATTCGACCCTCCCGCTCGATTTCACCGCACACGGTATCTCCCGATGCGGCGATTGTTCAACGGGTCGCTTGACGGGCGACCGCGGCCAGCATGCGCCGGGTGATCCGCGCGTGGGCGCCGGAATCGATCACGACTGCCTTGTAGGCGCGCCCGTGGATCCCGGGGAATCTCGCGTGGGTTGTTGCCGAAAGCGTCGAGCTCCCTGAAGGTTGTTTCGAGATCTCCCAGGTGAGGGCGTAGCAGGAGAAACGATGCGCTCCGGTGAGTTCGAGGAGCTGCGGTGGAACTGAACCGGAGACCAGGAACCCGGTCCGGGTCGAGCCGACCTGGCTGAGGTCGCCTTCGTTCGAGAGGTGATTGACGCCGATCAACCGGCCATAGGCGGCAAACAGCCGACCGCCCGACTCCCCGAAGGTCTTGGTAAGGGCCCTCCACACGGTTTCGCGGTCGGCGTCAACCTCGATCGCGTGCTGGTCGATGAAAGGCAGCTCTTCGGCCATCGGTTCGAGCCTATCCGCGGACCCCTCGCGCTATGTGACCTTCGCACCCTCAGAGGGTGGTGCCGGCCTCGGCCGCGACCTCTTCGCCGGTCAGGCCATCCGGGCCCTCTTCAGCGGCCAGGCGTTCGGGGCCATCTTCGGCATCTGGCTGTTTGGCCGGTTTGAGCACGATCACGGCGACCACCAGGGCGAGGACGACCAGTCCGGCGGCGACCCAGAAGGCGATCTCGTACCCACCGGTCAGTGCTTCGGGACGGGTCTGACCGGTGGCCAGAAGGTCATCGGTCCGGGAAGCGGCGATCGTCGCCAGCACGGCCAGTCCGATCGCGGCGCCGACCTGGGCGGTGGTGTTGACCAGGCCGGAGGCGAGGCCGGCATCGGCCCTGGTCGCACCGGACATCGCCAGGGTCATCAGCGAGGGGAAGCTGACTCCGACCCCGGAACCGAGCAGGAGGGTGGAGGGCAGAACGTCAACGAAGTAGTTGCCTTCGACCGGAACCCGGGCAAAGAGGGCGAGGCCGGCCGCGATCAGGACCAGCCCCACGATCAGGCAGCTGCGGGCGCCGAAGCGCATGATCAACGGCTCCGAGAACTTGACCGAGAGGGTGCCCATGACGAGGGTGGTTGGGAGGAAGGCGAAACCGGTCTC
>JAEYSQ010000164.1 GCA_023434465.1 Actinomycetes bacterium | reverse complement strand
GAGACCGGTTTCGCCTTCCTCCCAACCACCCTCGTCATGGGCACCCTCTCGGTCAAGTTCTCGGAGCCGTTGATCATGCGCTTCGGCGCCCGCAGCTGCCTGATCGTGGGGCTGGTCCTGATCGCGGTCGGCCTCGCCCTCTTTGCCCGGGTGCCGGTCGAGGGCAGCTACTTCGTGGACGTACTGCCCTCGACCCTCCTGATCGGTTCCGGGGTCGGTATCTCCTTCCCGTCGCTGATGACCCTGGCGATGTCCGGTGCGACCAAGGCCGACGCCGGCCTCGCTTCCGGTCTGGTCAACACGACCGCACAGGTCGGTGCGGCGATCGGGCTGGCCGTGCTGGCCACGCTCGCTGCCACCAAGACCGACGACCTGCTGACCGCCGGCCACTCCCGGCCGGAGGCCCTGGTCGGAGGGTACGAGGTAGCTTTCTGGGTCGGAGCCGGTCTGGTCGTGGCCGCGCTCATCGTCGCCGTGATCGTGCTCGAACCGGCCCGGGAGCCGGAGGGTGGAGAGGAACCCGGCAGCCTCGCTACCGACGAGCTCGCCGAAGAAGCCGGCACCACCCTCTGAGAAGAGTGCGAAGCGCACAGAACCGGGCGATTCCGGGGATAGGCTCGAAGAGATGTCTGCCGGACTTCCGTTCATCGACGAGCACCACATCGAGGTCGACGCCGACCGCGAAACCGTGTGGCGGGCGCTGACTGAAACCTTCGGTGAGTCCGGCGGAAGGCTCTTCGAGATTTACGGCCGGGTAATCGGAGTGGAACCCGACGCAAACAAAGGCGATCTCGCTCTCGCCGGCTCGACGCGGATCGGATTCCTGGTTTCCGAAGCAGCTCCTCCCCGCCGGCTCGTGCTCACCGGCCGCCATCGCTTCTCCACCTACTCGCTCGCCTGGGAGCTCACTGATGGTCGCGCGGGGCGATCGAAGCTCTCGGCCACAACCCACGCCAGGTTTCCCGGCATCCATGGCCGGGCCTACAAGGTGGTCGTGATCGACTCTGGCGCCCACGCCCGGATTACCGGGCGCATGCTCAGGTCGGTCGCACTAAAGGCAACTCGGGCCAAGGGCGGGCGATCCTGACTCAGCGGCCGACCCGGCGGGCCGAGAATGACTCAAAGGCCGAGCAGGGCGCGGCAAAAACGCCGTAGGAGAAGCGTCCCTCGGTCACCCGGCGGCCGATCGCTTTAAGGCCGAGTGACACCGAGTAGAGCCTGGTCCGCTGGTTCCCGTCGAGCACACCCCCGCCACCGATAGCCCGGCCGGGAAAGTTGTAGTAGTTCCACGTGTATGTCGGGAATTCGCCGTATCCGCCGCACCTGGTCCGGGTGTGGATCCGGAACCCCTTGACCCGGGCACGTTTGCCGGCAGTGATCCGGAAGGTGATGTCACCGTCAGCCGACCGGTAGGCGCCCGGCCTCGGCCGGGCCGGCGGCCGAACCAGCCGCACCGGCACTTTGCGCCTGACGGTGCCCCCGTTGCGACTGCTCACCCGGAGAACGAGCGGCCCGACCCGGCGAGCGACCGGACGGACCACCAGGCGGATGCTCCGCTCCGATTCACCGTAGAAGAGTCCTTCGCGGACCCGGCCGACCTTTAGGCCCCGGCCCCGGCCGGTGATCACGGTGCGGTAAGCATCAGCCTGGTTGCGGCTGTTCACCTGAACCCGGATCGTGTGGGCCGTCCCGCGGACCAGCCTCAGCTTTCCTTTGACCGTGCGCTCGAGGATCTTCGGTTTGCCGATCCTCAGCTTCGGCTTCATGTAGTGATCCTTGAGGTTGCCGCCGAGAAAGGAGAGGTTCTCGCCCCCGACCACGAGGATCGCTCCGGCGCATTCCCAGGGCTGGAAGCCGGCCGCTTCGTCACTCAGGTCGAGGCGGAAGGTTCGCCCGTTCCGGCTCCAGCCTTCAGCCGGGCTGCCGAAGGTCGGGCTCGCGTACTGGTTGGCGTCACTGAAATCGTTGAGTTGGCATTGACCTTCCTCGATCGGGCCGAAGGCGACCACGAGGGTCGCTGCCGTCGCGGCATCCGGAACGCCGTCGAGAACCACGGTCGCATGGACCCGGTCCCGCAGCCGGTCCTGGCGCACGCTGGCCTTCGCGATCCTGAGCGCACCCGTTCCGGAGTCAACGACCCGGGACGTCAGTTCGGCGCTACGGGCCACGACCGGGTTCTCGGCCCTCGCCCCCGTGCTGCCAGCGATCATCGCCCCGACCAGTAGTCCGGCCATCAGTATCAGTACCGCACGGGCGCCCCGCTGCCTGCCAATCGCCACAACCACAAGTTACCCGGATCGACTCGCGGGGAATCGCCGTAGGGACAGGTAGCGTTCCCTCAACGTCGAAACCGGGAGGTTGAAGTGGGAAAAGGACGATTCGGGTTCAGTTACGCAAACGTGATTTCCACCCTGGCGCTGTTCGTTGCGCTGGGCGGGACCGCGTTCGCGGCGGGGCTAATCGACGGCAAGAAGATCAAGCGGGGTTCGATCACCGGCAAGCAGATCAAAGGCAAGTCGATCCCCGGCGCCGACCTGCGGCCGAATTCCGTCAGGGGAAAGCAGGTCCGGGA
>JAEYSQ010000160.1 GCA_023434465.1 Actinomycetes bacterium | reverse complement strand
CGCCTACCCGACCCCACGGCTACCCCAGCCGCCCCGTTTCATGACCGCCGGAGACGCTGGCGGAAGTCTCGTGGCGTATAGCTACCTAAGTGCAGCCAGAACCTCGTCGTCCCGCACCGTGAAACTTCTGGTCCTGCAGGGTTCGGGTCGGGGGTGTTCCCCAAAAACCTCTGGAATGAGGAGCGAAGCGACGGTTTTTGGGGAATACCACCGAAGCCGAACCCCTCGATCACGTCCAGCAGGGTTCCGACGCGTTGACCGTCGAGTGGAACCGACCCATCCATTGATTTCCGCTGTGGGTCGGTGGGTTCAACCTGGGAGGCGGGGCGAAGCTCGCCGACTGCAGATGGGATTTTTGGGGGATACCACCGTCCCGGACCCCTCGATCGGGTCCCGCAGGGTTCGGGTCGGGTTGGCCGTCGAGCGGAACCCGGACCCCTCGATCCGGGACCGGGAAGGGTGCCGCGGCGTGACTTCTATGCGGGCAGGCCGCAGAACTCGCAGGTGGAGAGATCGCGCGGGGTGAGCTGTTCGCAGCGGCGGCAGATTCGGAGGTTGACCGGAGTGCGCGGCAGGCTCGAACCTTCGCCGGCAAGCGGCAGAACCGCGGCGACCGGTTCGAGTTCCTCACCCGTTTCGGCGTCCCTGTAGACGACGCCGTCACGGACGGGAGCGATGGCTTCACGGCCGGATGCGGCGGCACGAAGACGGTAGATCGGATCGGTGGTTGAGTTTTCAGTCGTCATCAACCGGGAGAATAACCGGCAATGAAGATCCTCATCTTTCACGGCTACCTGCTGCGCGGGACCGGAAGCAATATCTACAACGCAAATCTCGCCAGCGCCCTGGCCGGCCTCGGACATGATGTCCACCTGCTCTGCCAGGACCGGGAAGCGGAAACGCTCGACTGGGTAAACGCGGTCGGGACCTGGCCCGACGCCACGGGACCCGAGGCGATCGGCGAGCTTACCCTGGATACGGTGCGGCCTCCCCGGGGTGGGGGATCGGTGACCGTCTACCGGCCTCCGATCGGCAACCTGCTGCCGGTCTACGTCGAAGACCCCTACGAGGGTTTCGAGGCGAAGGCCTTTCCACGACTGAGCGAGGAGGAGCTTGACTATTACGTCGGCACCAACGTGGCGGCGGTCCAGGCGGTCGAGAAGGAGATCGGTGGCGCTGATGCCGCGCTCGCCAACCATCTGATCATGGGTCCGGTGGTCCTAGCCCGGGCGGGGGTGCGCCCGTATGCGGTCAAGAACCACGGCTCGGATCTCGAGTACACGGTCAAACCGAACCCGCAGTTCATTCCCTGGGCCGCGGAGGGGCTCGAACCGGCCGCTGCCGTCCTGGTCGGTTCCCATCACACGGCCGCCTCGATGTGGGAGGCGCTGCCCGGGCTCGGTCTCGAAGCGAAGACCGGGTACGGACCGCCCGGGGTCGACACGGAAGCGTTCGCGCCGTTGGCTCCGGGAGAACACGAGGCCCGTATCCAGGAATTGCGCGAAGAGATCGAAAACGAGCCGCCGACGACCACCTTCGGTCGTGACGCCGGGGAGGCCGTCGCCGCGCTCGACGATTTCAAGGCGGCAGAGGGCCCGAGGGTGATCTTCGTCGGCAAGCTGATCGTTTCCAAGGGCGTCGACTTGATCATCGCCGCCTGGCCGCTGATCCACAGGCAGAACCCGGGCGCCAGGCTGCTGCTGGTCGGTTTCGGGGCCTACGAGATGGGCCTGCGGGCGCTGGCCACGGCGGTCGGTGACGGTGATATGGCATCAGCCCGGGAGATCGCCGCGGTTGGCCGGGCGCTCGAGGGCGGGGAGGAGGAGCGCCTCAGCTACCTTTCTTCCTTTTTCGAGCAGCCACCTCCGGGATACGAGGAGGCCGGCAAGGATTCCTCCGGTTCGATCTCTTTCGCCGGACGCCTGGAACACGACGAGGTGGCAAGGGTGGTACCGGCTGCCGATTCAATGATCGTGCCGTCGACTTTCCCCGAAGCATTTGGCATGGTCGCTGCTGAAGCAGCGGCTTCCGGGGTGTTGCCCGTCTGTGCCGAGCACTCCGGCCTGGCCGAGGTGACAGCGACCCTGGCCGAGGAGGTTCCGGAGGTCAAATCGATGATCGGGCTGCCGCTCGGGCCCGGTGCGGTGGCCGAGCTAGGCGACAAGGTGAACCGCTGGCTTGCGCTCGACCGGGAAGAACGCATCGAGATCGGCGAAAACATTGCCGAGTCGGCAGATAGGAATTGGAGTTGGCAGGGGGTCGCGAGGGACGTAATTTCCGCATCAGCAGGCCAAGTTCGCAAGGTCTCGGAAACATGACCCGGGGTCAGAAAGCTTTCGTGTGCGGCTTCAATAGAATGGCGGTCGCCTCATGACTCGTCTTCCGATTTTCAAAATGGTGCTCGCGGTAATCGCGCTCACGGCGCTTCAGTCGGTGATCCTGCTCCAGTTCAACTGGTTCGGTGATGACGCTTCGACCGCAGCCGGCCCGATCGACACGCTGATGGACGTCACGATCGTTCTTTCGTCTTTCGTCTTCGCGATCGTCTGCGTCGCGCTCGGTTACGCACTGATCAAGTGGCGGGCCAAGCCGGGCGACGAGAGCGACGGACTGCCGATCCACGGCAACACAAGGCTCGAGATCATCTGGACGATCATTCCCGTGATCATGGTGCTCGCCCTGGCCGGTTACTCGTGGGCGGTACTCGATGACATCGAGAAGACCGAGGCCGACGCGATTCACGTCAACGCATACGCCCAGCAGTTCGCCTGGACCTTCGGCTATCCGGAGGACGGCAACAAGTGGTCAGAAGGCGAGCTTCACGTGCCGGTGAACCGCCAGATCATCTTCGATCTGCAGGCCCAGGACGTGATCCACTCCTTCTGGGTGCCGGAATGGCGGATCAAGAAGGACGCGGTGCCGGGTCTTGCGACCGACGCCGTCGTCACTCCTGACAAGGAGGGCACCTACAACCTGATCTGCGCCGAACTCTGCGGCATCGGCCACACCACGATGTGGGCCAAAGTGGTCGTCGAATCCGAAGAGAAGTACGAAGCCTGGCTCGAGGAGCAGACCACGGAAGTACCGACGAGCCTGCTGAAGACCAAGGACGAGTACCTTGAGTCGGAAAAGAAAGCGCAGGAACAGTCCGGGGGCATTGAAGGAAGCGGGGTCGAAGAACAGTGACCGCGCTGCGTAACCCGATGATGGAGGAAATGTAATGGCAGCGGCAATCAGGCAACCCGGGTGGTATCGAGGTGCGATCGGTTTGCTGCTTGGCGCCGCGTTCGGCTTCGGCCTCGTGATCGCCCTGCGGGCGATTTCCGGCCTCGACCTCTTCCAGACCGAACAGACCGGTTATCCCCATATCGTCGTGCCGCTGATCACCGCGCCGTTCGGCTTCCTTTTCGGCTTTGGTGCCTTTGACTACTGGTTCCGCTGGGCGGCCGGCAAGCCGACCATCCCGGAAGACCACTCCGGCCACGGTGCCTTCAGCTGGAAGGACTACTTCAAGTTCAACACCGACCACAAGGTGATCGGAACCCAGTACGTAGTCACCACTCTCATCTTCTTCCTGATCGGTGGCCTGCTCGCCCTCCTGATGCGGGCAGAACTGGCCCAGCCCGGCGCCCAGATCGTCGCCGCGAACACCTTCAACGGCCTCTTCTCGACCCACGCGGTCGTGATGATCTTCCTCTTCATCATCCCGATCTTCGCCGGCCTCGCCAACTACGTTCTGCCCCTGATGATCGGCGCGCCGGACATGGCATTCCCGCGCCTCAACGCGCTCTCCTTCTGGCTGCTGCCGATCGCCGGCATCATCTTCATGGCCAGCTTCCTCGCCCCGGGCGGCTCCTTCGATGCCGGCTGGACCGGGTATGCGCCGTTATCCACCGGTGCGCCATTAGGCCAATCCTTCTTCAACATAGGCGTGCAGTTCGCCGGTGCCTCGTCGATTGCAACGGCACTCAACTTCCTGGTCACGATCATCACCATGCGTGCGCCAGGAATGAACCTGTGGCGGATGCCGCTGCTGGTCTGGGCCAACCTTTCGACCTCGCTTCTGGTCGTCGGCGCCACCCCGTTCATCGCGGGCGCCCAGTTCATGGTCTTCTTCGACCGCATCCTCGGGATGAACTTCTTCAACTTCCTCGAGGGCGGCGATGTCATCTCCTACCAGCACATCTTCTGGTTCTATTCGCACCCAGCCGTCTACATCATGATGTTGCCCGGCTTCGGGATCATTTCCGAGATTATTTCCACCCACGCCCGAAAACCGGTATTCGGTTACCGGCTCATGGCCCTGGCGCTGATCGGAATCGTGGTTCTTTCCTACTCGGTATGGGCCCACCACATGTTCGTCGCCGGCATGTTCAGCTGGCTACGGGTGCCGATCATGATCACCACCATGTTGATCGCGGTGCCGACCGGCATCAAGGTCTTCTCCTGGCTGGGGACCCTGTTCTACGGCAAAATCCACACCTATTCGACCGCGATGCTGTTCTCGCTCGCCTTCATCATCACCTTCACGGTGGGCGGGATCTCGGGCGTCATGCTGGGCATGATCCCGATCGACATCCACGTGTCGGACACCTACTTCGTGGTCGCGCACATCCACTTCGTGCTCTTCGGCGGCTCGGTATTCACCATCTTCGCGGGCGTGTATCACTGGTTCCCGAAGATGACCGGGCGCATGTATGACGAGCGCCTCGGTCGCATTCACTTCTGGGGAACCGTCGTCGGCACCTGGTTCACCTTCGTCCCGATGCATTGGGTCGGCATGGACGGCATGCCACGACGGGTCGCCGACTACGCCAGCCAGTACGGGGACTGGAACCTCCTGATCTCCGTCTCCGCCTTCGTGCTTGGCGCGGCCCAGCTGATCTTCCTCTACAACATGATCGTCAGTTGGCGGTTCGGCCCGAAGGCCGGAAACAATCCCTGGCGGGCCAACTCGATCGAGTGGCAGGTCAGCTCACCGCCGCCCGTCTTCAACTTCGACGAGATCCCGCGGGTCGTCGGTGGTCCCTACGAGTTCGGGACCCCGGGAGCCCGTCACGCGATCATGGGTCCCGAAGACGAAGGGGCCGAGGTTCCCGAGACCAAGCCGAGCACGGTGTCCGCGCCTTCATGAGCCAGCCGCTTCTCATTTTCCTGAACGAAGTCGCGGGCGGTCGCAAGCTGGTCGAGGCCGTGCTCGAGAAGGCCGCTGATGCCTCCTACGTGGTCGTGGTCGCCCCGCAGAACCAGCCGTCGGTCGGGCAGCTCTTCGATCCCGAAGAGCGCGAGGAAGCCGCCCGGGCCCGGGTCGACGTCACCCTCGCGGTGCTGGACGAGTTCGGCATCGACGCGGTCGGCGAAGTGCTCGACCCCGATTACGACCTCGCGCTCGGTGATGCGATCCGCAGCCACCGGCCGTCCGAAGTACTGCTCTCCTGCACATACGACTTCCGGTTTGGCCTGACCAGGCGGGATCTCCTCTCCTGGGCGGAAATCACGTTCGGCGACCTTACGAAGATCACCCACATCCCGGTGCGCATCGAGGACGACTCGATCAGCCTGAACGTCACCCACACCCTGGTGGTCGCGAACCGGACCCTCGCCAGCGAGGATCTCCAGGCACGGCTGCTCGACCGCTCCGACGCCCGTCCGCACCGGTACACGATCATCGCCCCGGCCGCCGACGATGTGTCGGAGGCGACCGTCGCCCGGAATCTTGCCGCGCTCCTGGCCCGGCTCTACCACGCCGACATCGACGCGACCGGCCAGCCGATGAGCCCCGATCCGTTCGATGCCGTCAAGACTGCGATCGAGCATTACCGGGTGGACGAGATCCTGATCTCGACCCTGAGCGGGGAGGAGTCGCACTGGCTCAAGGAAGATCTGGTCGGCAGGGTCCGCGAGATCACCGACAAGCCGGTCGCGCACCAGGAAGCCGGCCGTCCGCCGGAAGCGGTCGCCGCGGTCGTCGCCGAGGGCGAGACCCCCGGTTCCACTGAAGATTCAATCGCCGAAGAGAGCGAGGCATAGAGATGGAAAGCGCGAGTATCGCCGCTCACGGCCACGCTGAAGACCACGATCACCACGGTCCGCCCGAGGCGCACCAGAGCGCGCGGATCGACCGTACCGTCCTTGGCATCCTTCTTTTCATCCTCTCGGAGATCATGCTGTTCGGCGCCTTCTTCGCCGCGTACTTCTTCCTACGTGTGGTCGCCGATCCGGCCTCCTGGCCGCCGCCGGGCATCGAACTGCCGGTCCTGATCGCCGGCATCAATACCGCGGTCCTGATCTCCTCCTCGTTCACGATCCATTACGCGCTCGAAGCGATCAAGCACGGCAACCACCGTGGCCTCAAGCTCGGTCTGACCGCCACCTGGCTGCTCGGTGCGACCTTCCTCTTCATCCAGATCAACGAGTACGCCCACATCGGATTCACACCCCGTGACGGCGCCTTCGGCTCGATCTTCTTCAGCCTCACCGGTCTTCACGGAGCCCACGTATTCGTCGGCATGCTCCTGCTGACCTTCGCCAACATCCGCGCCTATCGCGGACATTTCGGCCCGGCACAGAAGGACCACCTCGGTGTCGAGGTACCAGGGATCTACTGGCACTTCGTCGACATCATGTGGATCATCGTGTTCCTCGCCGTCTACGTCATCTGACCTCGGCATGGGTGACCCCGAGGTGCGGGAGGAAGACGATCCCACCGAGGTGGAGAAGGCTCCCGTTCCCGCCCGGGGAGAGAAGTTCGGCCTGAACCTGGGTAATCCTGTCGAGTCCGAGGGTGCCGCCTTCAGCTGGTTGGTGATGGTGATTCTCGCCGGTATCTCGGTTGGGGCGGTGGCGAAGCTGATCTCGCCCCTGGCGGCGGTGATCTGGATCCTGGTTCTGCTCGCGATCGTCAGCGTGCCGATCTTCCGGGGCCTCAAGCATCAGCTTGGCAGCCCCGAAGACGACGAATAGCCGCTCGGCGGCCGGTTTCGCCTCAAGTTCTTCGGCAGAGGTTCGCTTCGGATTGGTCTGCCGAGACGGTGAGATCCGAGTTTTCGGCTTATTTGTCCGAAAAGTCGGATCTCGATGCCATTTTGGCTTGACATGACGTGCCCGCTCTGTAGGATGAACGAATTGTTCAACAATTCCTTCAGATGGGAGCAGGTACGTGATGTCAGTGATTCAGCGAATTTCAGCCAGGAAGTCCGTGGTGGTGATCGCCGCGGCGGCCCTGATGCTCGCGCTGGTCATGCTGATCGCCAGGGGTGACTCGTCCAAGGCCGAGGCTCCGACGCCGGCCACGAGCGTGATCATCCTCAGTGGTGACGGTATGGGGATCCAGCAGCGGACAGCCATTCAGTACGCGTTGTACGGACTCAACGAACGCCAGCCGATGGATGCCCTTCCCTACACCGGCTTTCTCGACACGATCTCCGCCGGTCCGCGTGCCGAAGCCGTAACCGACTCCGCCGCCGGGGCCACCGCCTGGGCGATCGGCAAGAAGACGATCAACGGCTACACGGGACTGGGCAAGGACAAGAAGCGCGTCCCGACCCTGCTCGACATCGCCAAGGAGCAAGGCAAGACGACGGCCCTGATCAACGATCACGACGTCACCAACGCAACCCTCGCTGCCTTCGGTGGTCCGGTCGTCAACCGCGACTGGAAGTCCGTGATCGCCGACAAGGAGATCTACAACAACAAAGTAGACATCCTGATGGGCGGCAACGAGGCCTACTGGTACCCGCCGGGCAACGACGGCAAGATCCCGAACACCAACAAGGAAGGCGAGGACGATTCCGAAGGCACCAAGGGCAACCTCGTCGAGAAGGCGATCAGCCAGGGCTACCAGTACGCCTGGGACAAAAAGACATTTGCCGAGCTGACCGGTCCGCAGGTGCTGGCACTCGTTCAGGACAGCGCGAAGCGGCGCTGGATCGAGAACAAGGGCTACAAATTCAAGAAGGATCCGCACTACGTACCGGTGGTCGACATGGTCAAGAAGGCGCTCGACATTGCCGACGACAACCCGAACGGGTTCTTCTTCGCGATGGAAAGCGACGACCTCGACTCGGCCGGACACGAGCATGACGTCCGCAACATCATCCAGTCCGGTCACACCATGAACCAGGTCGTCAAGGCGATCCAGGAGTATCGGGAAACCAACCCGAACGTGCTGCTGATCGTCACTGCCGATCACGAGACTGGCGGCATGACGATCGAGAACATCGAGGAGCCGAACACGAACGCTGACGGCGACGACCCGATCCCGTACTGGGGCAAGAAGGCGATCAACAACGCCGGCCCGAACGGTGAGGTTCCGACCCGCAGCGGTCCCGTGAAGATCAAGGGCACCAAGCGGAAGTTCAAGGTTGACTGGACCACCGGTGAGCACACCGGCGGCATGGTTCCGGTCACGGCCGTCGGCCCGAATGCCGAAGAGCTGGTCGGCGTCCACCACAACACGTGGGTGTTTGATGTCGCAAAGCGTGCGCTCCTTGGTCAGGAGTAGCCGGTAAGCACGAGCGATGTGAAGGGCCCGGGCTTGCCCGGGCCCTTCGTTTTCGCTGTCACCGCCAAAGGGCACCTAGACTCGATGAATGAGAAAGGACCGTTGACCTTGCCGTTGGACCCTTCAGACATCGGCAGCCTGCCGCCGGTGCCGGGCCCCGTGCCCGGCCCGCGCAGCGCAGCGCAGCTAAAGCGAATCAGGGAGATCGTCTACCCGGGCACCGCGGATCATCTCGACCCGCTGGTTATCGAATCCAAGTCCAGGTACCTGGTCAACGACCTTGATGGCAACACCTTCGTCGATCTGGTTTCCTCGTCGGCCTCGGTTCCGCTCGGCGCCGCCCGCGAGGAACTAATCGAGCCGCTGGTCGAAGCGATGAGGAGGATCGGCAACGAGGACAGCCACGGGGTCGCCTCCGACCTGATGCTGCCACTTGCCGAGAAGCTGATCTCGATCACCCCGGATTCACTGACCAGGGTCGATCTCGGTCTCAACGGCACCGAGGTGGTCGAGACCGCGGTCAAGATGATGCGCAGGGCGACCGGTCGGCCGATGGTGCTCGGTTTCCTCGGGGGCTACCACGGAGAAACTTCGATGACGTCGGTCCTCGGCGCGGAAGAAACGGAGATCAGCAAGGGGATACGTCCGCTCGCTTCGGGATTCTTCCACGCTCCGTACCCCAACCCGTACCGCAGCCCGTTCGGCCCGCCACGCCCGGGCGGCAGCGGTGACTCGACGATCGACTTCATCCGGGATCACCTGCTTTTTCACGCGGTCGACCCCTCCGAAGTCGCCGGCGTCCTGATCGAGCCGATCCTCGGCTCTGGCGGCTGCGTTGCTCCTTCCCAGGCGTTCTGGGATGCGTTGGTCGCGCTCTGCGACGAGTACGGCTGGCTGCTCGCGGTCGACGAGGTCAAGACCGGGTTCGGCCGCTCCGGTGAAATGTTCGCGGTCGAGAAGTGGGGCCTCGAGCCTGACCTGATGTGCCTGGGCAAAGCGATGGGTGGCGGCGTCGCTCCGATCGCCGCCGTGCTCGGTTCGGAACGGGCAATGGGCGGATATGACGACATGCCGACCGGGTCCACCTGGTCCTGGCTGCCATGGGCCTGCGCCGCTGCCCTCGCCACGATCGAGGTCTTCGAGCGGGAGCCGATCCTCCAGAACGTCCGTGACCTCGAAGCCGTGGGGCGGGAGAAGCTGGGAGCGATCCGCGACCGGTACCCGCAGGTCGGGGAGGCCCGCGCCTTCGGTGGGTTCCAGGCACTCGAGTTCGTTCGTGACCGGGACAGCCGGGAGCGCGACCCTGAGCTTCAGCGCCTCGTGCAGCAGCGGGCCGTGGAACTGGGAATCCTGATGGACTCCAGTTCGACCTCGCTGAACATCCAGCCTTCGCTCGACATGCAGCCCGGCGCCTTTTCGGCAGCCCTCGACCGGGTTGGAAATGCGGTAGGGATGGCCGTCGAGGAGCTCGGCAGGTGAGCGCTGCGGCGCGGCTGACGGGCGAGCTCGGGGCCGAGCTCGACGAGATGGCTGCGAAGGGAACCCTCAAGGATCTGCGGGTGTACGAGTCACCCCAGGGTCCGGAGGTAAAGCTCAAGGGTTTGGGGGATGTCCTCGTGCTCTCCTCCAACGATTACCTCGGGATGGCCGCCAATCCGGCGGTGATTGAAGCCGGAGTAGAGGCCCTGCGCAAGTATGGCGCCGGAACTGCCTCGGTGCGCTTCATATGCGGTCTCTTCGAACCTCACCTCGAACTGGAGCGGGACCTGGCCGAGTTCCTCGGCACCGGGTCCTCGTTGACCTATGTCTCCTGCTGGACGGCCAACCATGCGGTCCTCGACGCGCTCAGCGACAAAGAAACCCACATCTTCTCCGACGAGCTCAACCACGCCTCGATCATCGACGCGATGAAGCTGGCCCGGCCGGGCGGCAAGTCGATCTATCCCCACGCCGACACTGAGGCGCTGGAGGCGGCGCTGATCGAGCACGCCGATGCGTCCCGCAAGCTGGTGGTGACCGACGGTGTCTTCAGCATGGAAGGTGACCTCGCCCCGCTTCCGCAACTGGTCGAGCTCTGCGAAAAGCACGGGGCGATACTGATCGTCGACGACTCGCATGGGCTCGGCGTGATGGGCGAAACCGGGCGCGGCACGGCCGAGTATTTCGGACTTCACGGCAAGGCCGACATCATCACTGGCACCCTCGGCAAGGCCCTTGGTGGGGCGGCCGGCGGCTTTGTGGCCGGCTCGCAGGAACTCTGCGAGGTGCTGGAACAGCGCTCACGGCCGCAGCTCTTCTCTAACGGCCTGCCCCCGACCGTTGCGGCCAGCGCCCGCCAGGCCCTGATCGAACTTCGGGAGAACCCTGAACTGGTCGGGCGGCTCCGAGCGAATACGGCGGAGTACCGGCGTCTGCTGCTGGAGGCCGGCTTCGATCCGATCCCGGGTGAGAGCGCGATCGTGCCGGTCCTGGTCGGAGAGACATCCCGCGCGATCGAGATTTCCCGGGCGATGCTGGACGAGGGGGTGTTCGTTACCGGCTTCGGCTACCCGGTGGTACCGGAGGGAACCGCTCGCATCCGCTCCCAGATCTCGGCAGCGATGGAGCCATGGCAGCTTGAAAAGGCAGTCGCCGCGATGACTCGCGCCGCTGAGGCGATCCCGGCCTGAGCGACGCCGTCGTCAGTCCTTGATCCAGTAAGTCTTGAGCAGGGTTTCTTCGACCTTCCAGACGGTTTCCTCGCCGCCCTGGAAATGATGGGTGTCTCCCGGCCCGACCGTGAAGGCACGGCCGTCCGAGTACTCGATGATCGCGCGTCCTTCGATCACCATGAAGGACTCGGTTGCCTCAACATCCGTGACCTCGCCCGGGGTGATCTGCCAGAGACCGGCCTCGACTCCGTCCTTCTCGTAGAGGGTCAGGCTGTGGACCTCGGGGCTACCTAGAATTATCTGTGCGGGATCGAGCGGATCGGGTTCGAGCTGGTCGAGTAGCGGGTGTCTGGTCATTTCTTTTGCTTTCGGTAGCGGGGTGAGTCGGGTCGGGGAGGGGCCGCGACCATCAAGTCAAGGCACTCGGGGCCCAGCAGGTTCATAAAGATCCTCGCGCACTGGACCACCTCGGCGAGTTCGATCCGTTCGGCCGGGGTGTGGGCGTACTCGATCGAGCCGGGACCGAAGACCATCGCCTCCGAGCCGCCGAAGTCGACGAAGTTGTGGGCGTCGGTCCAGGCCGGGACCCCGATGGTCTCGGGCCGGCGGCCGACCACGGCCTCCGTTGCCGCGTCGACCGCCAGCCGGAGCGGAGAGTCCTCCGGCAGTTCCATTGGAACGGTGCCCTCGACCATCTGGACGTCGCCACCGAAACGGGCGGCGAACTCTTCGACTTCGGAAATCAGCTGCGGCAGGTCCTGACCTGGGACCACGCGGATTCTCAGGCGCAGGGTGCAGGTATCGGGAACCACGTTCATGCCGTCGCCGGTCTCGATCTCGGTCACGCTGGCGACGGAGGGACCCAGAATCGGGTGGACATGCGAATCAAGACCGAGATCAGCGAGCGAAGAGATCAGTTCGGCCGCCGAATGAGCGGCGTTCTGACCCAACTCGGTCAGCGAACCGTGGGCGCTGACACCCCGCACGTGAACGAGCGCCTCGAGATCACCGCATTCGACGGTGCCCGCGTTCAGTCCAGAGCCCTCGAGCGCGATCGCGAAACGGGGAGCCAGGTCGATCGCCAGTGATCGGGACCCGCTGCCGCCGGACTCTTCATCGACCGGGAAGGCGAAGACTGCCGGGAGCGAGTCAAGGTCGACTCCGCTTCGCCCCAGCCACCGGACGGCGAGCAGGCAGGCCGCGACACCGCCCTTGTCATCGACCGAGCCGAGTCCGTGGAGGATCCCGTCCTCGACCCTCGGCACGGTCGCGTCGGGCCAGGTAGGGGTAACGGTGTCGAGATGGGCAGCGATCGCCAGGACCGGTTCCCGGCTGGCCCCGACCACGAGGCTGTCCCGGCCGATTTCGGCCGGGACCCGGCGTACGCTGAGTCCCTCGGAGCGGCAAAACCTCTCGATGTGGTCGACGATGCGACCCTCGCCACCCGAAGGCGAGTAGATCGAAACCAGTTCCGAAAGGAGGCTGGTGGCTTCTTCCAGCTCAGTTGCCACGGGAGAAGAGGCGCTTGACCGGGCTGCCCTTGTGTTCCCTCAGGACCTCCCGGGCGCAGTTGCGGCCGTTGGCTCCGGTCACGCCGCCGCCGGGGTGGGTACCGGCGCCGCAGAGCCAGAGCCCTTCGACCGGGGTCCGGTATTCGGACCAGCCGCGCACCGGACGGAGCGTGAAGAGCTGGTCGAAGGCCATGTCGCCGTGAAGCGCGTGGCCGCCATGAATGCCGAGCAGTCGCTCGAGGCCGAGCGGGCTCAGAACCTGGCGGTGCAGGATCGATTCGGTCAGTCCCGGGAAGTAGGTCTCGAGCTTGGCGATCGCCCGGTCGGCGACCTCGTCGGCGATCTCCTCCCAGGAACCTTCGGCCAGTTCGTAGGGCTGCGAGTTGACGTCGATGGTGAGGACGTGGTGGCCTGCCGGCGCCAGGGACGGATCATGGACCGTGGGAACGCACATTTCGACGTGCGGATCGTCGGCCGGCCGGCCCGCCCTGGCTTCGGCCTGGGCCCGGTCCATGTCGGCCAGCGGCTGGTTGACTTCCATGATGCCCCGGTGGTAGTCCTGGACTCCCTCGCCCGGCATGTTCGACGCGAGCGGGAGCCGGTCCACGGCCAGGTTGATCTTCATACTCGTGCCCTGGCAGCGATAGGCGCGGACCGAGGCGGTGAAGGATTCAGGCAGGGAACCTTCCGGGGCGAGGCCGAGGAAAGTCGTCTTCGGGTCGGCGTTCGAGAGGATCCGGCCGGCGCTGACGAGCTCGCCTCCGGTCAGTCGGACCCCGGTGGCCCGACCGCCGGTGACCACGATCTCTTCGACCTCCGCGTTCGTCCTGATCTCGGCCCCCGCTTCCCGGGCGGCATCGGCCATCGCCTCGGTTACCCGGCCAATTCCCCCTTGGACGAAGCCCCAGGAGCGGGCCCCGGCTTCGGTGTCCTCGCCGGCATGGTCGTGCAGCAGGATGTAGGCCGAACCGGGACTGGAGGGACCGGCGATCGAGTCGTTGATCGCGTGCCAGCCGATCGCTGCCTTCACATACTCGTTCTCGAAGCGCTCGTTGAGGAACTGGGTGACCGAGGTCGTGAAGAGGAAAAGCGCGTCGTTGATCAGGTCCCGCTTGCCTGCCGCGAGCCTGCCGACCTTGAGCAGTGAGGCTAGATCGGCGGCGCTGGAGGGCCGGGGCGAGGGCGGGGTGGTGTCGATCAACGGGGTGACCAATCCGGCGAGCTCTGCCAGATGTTCCTCAAAGGCGGGATACGCGTCGGCGTCGTGCTCGGAGAACTGGCGGATCGCAGCGACCGCTTCGTCAGTGTCGTCGGAGAGCTGAAGCCGGGTGCCGTCGGCAAAGAGGTGAAGCGAGGGGCCGGCGGGGTCGACCACGATTCCCCGCTCGACCAGTCTCATGTCCGACCAGATCTCTTCGCGCAACATGCTCAGCACGTAGGCACCGGTCGAGGCCCGGTAACCGGGGGCAAACTCTTCGGTCACGCAGCAGCCGCCGACGATCTCGCGGCGTTCGAGGACCAGGGTGGAAAGGCCCTCGCGGGCTAGGTAGTAGGCGGCGACGAGCCCGTTGTGGCCGCCGCCGATGATCGCCACGTCGTAGTTCACTTCGCTCCCTGTTTCACTCTTGAAAGTTGATAGGCGATCAGGGAGAACAGCCCGGCGGCGAGCAGCATCAGGAAGCTCATCGCGGCCCCGGCGTTGAGGTTGCCGTTCTCGAGCACCATGTCACTGACCACGTTGCCGAGCATGTAGCCGGTGGTGCCGCCGACCAGGGTCGGAGCGGCGAAGTCGGTGAACAGGGGCACGTAAACGAGCAGCAGGGCGATGAAGATGCCCGGGGCGATCAGCGGAAGGAGGACTCGCCGGAAGGTCGTGAACCAGCCGGCCCCCATGTCGCGGGCCGCCTCGAAGAGGCCCGAATCGACCGCCTTCATCGAGGCGTAGATCGGGATCACCGTGTAGGTCAGGTAGCTGGTCGATAGCACGACGATGACCGAAAACTTGTTGAAGAGCAGGGCGTCGATCGGCACGTCGATCAGGCCGATCGACATCAGGGCCTCGTTGATCAGGCCCTCCCGGCCGAGCAGCATCCGCCAGGCGTAGATCCGGACCATCGGATTGAGCTCGTCGGCGAGGACAAGGGCGAGCAGCAGCGGCAGTTCGAAGCGGCCAGCTTTGTAGGCGAGCACGTAGGCGAGCGGGATGCCGACGATCAGCTGGCTGACCATCGCGATGGTCGCGATCTGGAAGGTGGTCAGGGCGATCTCCCGGTAGAGCGGGTCCGAGATGATGTCGCTGAAGTTGGTCAGGGTGAAACCGGTGTCGCCGGTCAGGTCGCCGTACTGGAAGCTGAAGTAGACGAGGATCCCCATCGGGACCAGGAAAAGCAGGACCAGCACCCCGGTCGGCAGGCTCATGAACGCGAGGGGCCGCATCAGCTTGGTCAGGCGGCCGGGGCGCTCACCGGCTACGGTCGGGATCTCGGCCATCGGCACGCCCATCAGCGCACCGCTCCGGTGATCATTTCGGCCGCATCATGGTCGGTTCCGCCGCGGCGGCGGGTCATCAGCTTCATCCCGTACCAGAGGCCGAAGACCAGCATCACCTGGCCGAGCGCGATCACGGTCGAGGCCGCGTTGACCACCGGCAGATTCGAAGAGTGCCGCAGCACACCGTAGACCCAGACCGGGAAGGTCTGTTCGAAGCCGCCGGTGAAGAAGCTGATCTCGAAGTTGTTGAAGGACCAGGCGAAGGCGAAGATCGCGGCGGCAGCCAGGGAGGGAGCGATCTGGGGCAACACGACGTACCGCATCATCTGGAACTGGCTCGCGCCCATGTCGATCGCAGCTTCCTCGAGTGACGGATCGAAGCGGATCAGGCCGGCCGAGACCACCGCGACGACCAGCGGGAAGGTGACGACGATGTGCATCAGGATGATCGTCTGGAGCGACAGCATCATCTCGATCTGGCTGAAGAAGATCAGGCCGGCGACGCCGATGATCAGCCAGGGAACCACCAGCACCGCTCCGTGAACCCCGGCCACGAGGGGCCTGCCCCGGAATGGAATCCGGGTCAGGCCCCAGGAGGCAAGGGTCCCCAGTATGAGAGACGCGACGGTGACGATCGAGGCGACCATCACCGAGTTGCCGATCGCCGTCGTCGCGCCGTTGTCGTTCAGGGCCTCCGTGTACCAACGGGTGGTGAAGCCCTCCCAGGGGAGGGAGATCACCGTGGAGTCGTTGAACGAGAACAGCGCCAACAGCAGGACGGGCCCGAACAGCACGACCATCACCAGACCGGTGAGGCCGATGCTGAGGGCGTTCGGGAGCGCCCGCTGTATGCGACGGGAGAGCGGCATGTTCGATCAGCCGGTGCGCACTTCCTGCCAGGCGCGGGTGTACGCCTCGATGTCATCCGGCTGGGTCAGCGG
>JAEYSQ010000109.1 GCA_023434465.1 Actinomycetes bacterium | reverse complement strand
AGGTGATCAGCAACCCGACCGTCCCGCGTCGCGCGGCGATGGCCACGCTCGGGTCGGTACTCGCGGTGGCGGCTCTCGCGGTCGCGACGGCGATGCCCGACGCCGGGGACCGGGGCCGGACCTCGCTTCTCGCCTACGCGCTGCCGGGCGGCAAATCTCTGACCGACGGATTCGACCGACTCTGGCATCCTCCCGAACTGAAGCGGGGCGCAAGCGATGGTGCGACGCTGCTTGAGCGGCACCTGCCGGGCCAGGATGCGTCACCGGTCCTCACCGAACCAGACCTCGACAACAACATTCTCACGCTCGCCGGCCGTGCCAACTCACTTCGAATCACCGACGCGAAGGAACAGAGCTGGGTCGAAGGCCCCCACCTCGAGCCGGTCCAGGAAGCGGCCGCCGGACTACGGGCCGGTGACCGGATCCTGGTCGACGAGAAGGCACTCGAGGCATTCCGGACCCTGGTTCGCGACCCCGGGGCCGATCGCGGCTCGATCACGGCGGAGACTTCGATCGCCGACATCCAGCTGGTCATCCTGGCCGAGATCGCCAGTCGCTTCCGCTTGAAGCCGGTCGCCGGTGAGGGTCCGCTTTCTGTGGTTGAGCTGGTCCCGCGGCGGCAACCGGCGAAGTAGGACTCAGGGCATGTACTTGCGGGAGGGCAGGATCCGGTTGCGATGCAGAACCAGCCGGAATCCGGCCCAGAGCGTCTTCAGTCCGTAGACGACACCGGTCTTGAAACCGACCGACGACATGTCGTCGAAATAGCGGCACCGCGCCGGGACTTCCTCGATCCGAAAACCGAGGTGTGAAGCCTGGTAGAGCAGTTCCGCGTCGAACACGAAATCAAGGGAGTTACGCAGAAACGGGACCGTCAGGAGCAGCTCTCGCGAGTACGCGCGGTAGCCCGTGTGGGCCTCCGAAAGGTTGGTGCCCATGATCCGGTTCTGGATCGTGGTCAGGAAACGGTTGGCGACGAACTTCCAGCGGGGCATGCCGGCCTGGATCGCCCAACCGGGCACCAGCAGGCGGGAACCCATGACCAGGTCCGCCTTGCCCTCGACGATCGGCTGAATCATCGAGGGGATCAGTCCGGGTTCGTACTGGCCGTCCGGGTGAAGCATCACCACCACGTCGGCCCCGCTCTGCAGGGCCTGGAGGTAACAGGTCTTCTGGTTTCCGCCATAGCCGACCTGATGGGGGTGCCAGACCACGTTGAGGTCGAGTTCGCGGGCCAACTCAACGGTTGCATCGGTCGAGGAGTCGTCGACCAGCAGTACCTCGTCGACTCCGTCGCTCGGAATCTCGCGGAAGGTCTCCTCGAGGGTCTGTGCGGCCTGGCGGGCCGGCATCACGACGATCACCTTCTTGTCTGCGGTCTCACTCATTTGTGGCTTCGATGTAGATCGTTCCCGGTCTGCCGATGATCTGCTCAACAAGCGCGCAGGCTACAGCGAGCGGGAAGGCGAGGACTCCGGCGCCGATCGCGTAGGCCCTCTTGCCGGGACCGACTTCGATCCTCCGGGCCGATTTGCGGCGCAGCGACTGGTACAGGTCGGGGTGGCCTGGCAGCAACCCGACAAGTCCCTGAAGCCAACCGATTACCAACTGTCCTTCCTTGAGACCCGAATCGGCCGTCGGCTCGAGACCGGTCCTTTTCAGACCGGATTCCAGGCCATCCTTTGCCAGGTGGGTCAGGTGCCGGGGCAGGTCGAGGTGAAGCCAGGCGTCGCCGAAGACGCGCGACTGCAGGCTGTCGTAGTTGGGCACCGCGATCACGATCACTCCGCCCGGCAGGAGTTTCCCGGCGGCCAGCTCGACCGTTTCTTTCGGGTCGGGAAGATGCTCGAGCGCGTGCCAGAGCACGATTGCGGCGAACTCTCCTTCGACCGTCCCGAGTTCCCTTTCGCTGACCCTGGGGTGGGCGGAGTCGCGGTCGATCCCGCTCGCATCACGGCCCAGTCCGGCCAGCGCGTCGACCAGGTATCCCTCCCCCGCACCGATGTCGAGCACGGGCCCGGGCGGAGCCACCTCGTCGATGCGTCCGGCCACTGAAGCCCGCGAGCGCCGCAGCATGGCGTCTCCGATCCGGCCGAAGCGGGTTCCGGAAGCCGGCCAGTACCAGGCTCCGTAGGCGGCGTTCAGAGATTGCTCGTCCGGCACGGGGTCGGTGGTGGCCGATCCGCAGGCTCCGCAATCGGCCCGGCCGTTTCGCCGGGCCCGGTCATCGAGTTCAGTCCCGCACCAGGCGCATCGGGTCGCCCGAAGGCCGGTCCAGTCGACCTTCAACGAGGACCTCGGCATACCGCGACGAGGTCGAGTGAGCGATCGAGGTCGCTGCGCCCGAGCCTGAAGTCCCCCGACTCGATCGTCTGGGCCCGCGGATCGACCTCCGCCCGGAACCGGTTGAGCATCCTGTCGTAGAGCCATTGTTTGGTCCGCAACGGGACCACCCGCCGGAGTTTCAGCGGATCGAAGCCGAGCAGCCGGTCAAGGGTTGCCCGTTCCTCATCGTGGATCTCCATGTACCGATCGGATCCGAAGATGCCTTCGAGGCTGACTTCAGAAAACGCCTCGAGGCAGAGCGACTCGAGCTGATCGGCGCTGAACTCGATGAAGTGGAACGGATCGATGATCTCGTCGGGGCGGCCGAAGGTGAGGCGGTTCGGGGTGACGAAGACGGCGAGGCCGGAAGGCTCGAGTACCCGGGCGACTTCGCTCACGACTCTTTCGGGGTCCGGCACGTGCTCGAGCGAATGAACTGAAAGCACGGAAGCGAAGCGCCCGGATTCGAAAGGAAGGTCACGCATGTCGGCGACCACGGTCTCCCGGTCCTGGCCTTCGAGGGCATCGGGATCGATGTCGACGCCGATCGGCTCCCGCGGGGAGAGGAGGTGAAAGCTGTGACCGACGCCGCAGCCGAGATCGAGCACGCATCCCGGTCCGAACCTCGATTCGTTCA
>JAEYSQ010000008.1 GCA_023434465.1 Actinomycetes bacterium | reverse complement strand
GTCGTGGCTTCTGAGCCGCAGCACCTGGTCGAGCAGTCCGCGGTCCGGCACTGACAAACGGCGCTTGGACAAGGTGAGGCGGATTGCGGGGGCGATGACCGGTCTGCTGGCCGCTGCGCTGGGCGGCTCCGAGTCGAACTTCGCACTCCGGAGCCCGCTGAACCTGCTTCGTTCCGTCAGTAGCCAGAACGTGTGGGCTGCGGTTGAGCCGGAGCGAGATCCGGCTGGCGATCAGGCCCCGGCGACCCAGACCATCTGCCTCGTTTCACATATGGATTCGTCACGGTCCGGGTTGATGTTTCATCCGGCCGTGACACCGCACCTCGGCAAGCTGGTCGGTACTTCAGGACTCGCCGTGCTGGTGAACTCGCTCGCTCCACTCCTTTCGAGGTCGAAGCCCGGACGGGGCCTGGTCGGGCTTGCGCGGTTCTTGATTGCCTGCTCCGCCGCGATGATCGTTGAGAGGGAAGTTCGCGGAGTTGACGTACCCGGGGCCAACGACAATGCATCGGGAGTGGCGGCCTGTCTCCATCTGGCTGCCCATTTCAGCGAGCAACCACTCAAAAACTCCCGGCTTGTCGTACTCGTGACCGGCAGCGAAGAGTCCGGGGTGATCGGAATGAGGAACTTCCTGGCGAGCCACGACACTTCGGACTGGCTTTTTGTCAACTTCGACGGGGTTAGTGCCGATGCGCCGCTCCGGGTTCTGTCGCGGGAGAACGGCCCGCTTGGGAAGAAGGCCGATCGAGAGCTTCTGGGGGCCGCGGCCGAGGTGGGGAGGGCGGCGCCGGAACTGAAAGCGGAGCCTCTTACCGATGGATCCGGTCTGCCCTACGATGCCACCGCGGTGATGACGCGCGGAGGGCGGGCGATCACGGTGGTCAACCAGGAAGGTGCGATTCCCGACTACCACTGGCCGACCGATACGGCGGACCGGGTTTCTGAAGAAGCGTTTTCCAGAGCGGTCCGATTCGGGGCGGCCCTGGTCCTGAATCTCGACGAAAAGGCTTGAGCGTCCCGGGGACGGGGCGTCGGCTTGATTGCCGCCGAGGCAGGTTGACACCGGTCCTCAGGCGGCCTCAAGCCTGATGCGAGGCGGCCTGAGGACGGCGGGCAGCGCGGAAGACGGGCGATTGCGCGGCTTGCTCCGGCGATGCTCGCCAGCTTCGGCCTTGTGGCGGCGTCCCGGCTGGACGCCAGGCACCTCGCGACCGGGACGCTCGCCCCAGCCGGGCAGGTCGACCCGGGTGCGACCTGGTTGACAGGGACGACGACCCTGACGATGCTTCTGGGTGCCGGTACCGTGGCGGTGTCCGGCTGCGGACGCCGTCCGGGCGGTCACAGGTCGATCCGAAGGGAGGTCGGGAGTGGTGTTCCTGCGGCTGCTCTCGCGGACCGGTTCGGGGTACTCGAGACCGTACTCGCCGAGAGTGGCGAACTCGATCATCAGGTCGAGGGCATCTGCCGCCCGGGCTGCTACCCGGCTGCTTTTACTTTCTTTCTGCACGAACATAGGTTCGTAATTTAGGCCCCCGGTCGGACACGAACACATGTTTGCAAGATGTCGTGCAAAATGAACAGGAAAACCTGCTGTAGAGCCAAACTGGGATTCGCGAAGCTCTCCCGCCCGGGTTGCAGATACGAACACGCGTTTGCTCTTTGTTCGCATTTTGCGGGGTCATCGTCCGCGCCTTCCGAAGTTGAACCCAACCGGTGCCAGGGCTTTGATACGGGGATCCGGGGGATGGATCTCGGTCAGTCCACGAACCAGCAGATTGACCACGCCCTGGCTGGTTTCGATGCGTCCGTTGGCTTTGATCAGGGTCGCGGTCCGGATCACATGCCGGTGGCGGCGGGCGACCCTCGGTGGCAGGATCAGGTTGAGCGTTCCGTGTTCGTCTTCGATCAGGATGAAGATCACCCCGTGGGCGGTTTCGGGGCGCTGGCGGGCTACCTGCAGGCCGGCCACCTCGGCCCAGCTCCGGTCGGACAGAGCCGCTGCTTCGGTTGTCGGCAGGACAGTCTCAGGGATCTGACGGCGGGCAAGTTCCATCGGGTGGCCCTCCAGGGTCATGCCGATCGAGCTGTACTCGGCCTGCACCCGGGCCCAGTCCTGCGGTTCGGCCAGTTCGGGGGCTTCCCCGGAGTCGATCGGCAGGGCGAGCTGCCTGCCGCCGGTGACCGGGCGTCGGGCGGCCGAAAGACCGACCCCCCAGAGTCCGGCTACCCGCTCACCCCGCGGCAGTGACCGCAGGGCACCGGCCCAGGCGAGCTGCTCGAGGTCACGGCGGGGCAGCGGCTGGCGGGAGGCGAGATCACCCAGATCGCCGAAAACACCACCGCGATCCCGCTCGGTCACCAGCCTTTCCATCTCCTCCTCTTTGACGCCCTTGATGTAACCGAGCCCGATTCGTACCGCCGGCTGCTCCACCGTCCCGGAGCCCGTCGTTTCCGGCCACTCGGTGACACATTCGACCCGGCTGCGGTTCACATCCGGGGGCAGCACCTCGACTCCGGTCCGTTTCGCTTCCTGGACCAGGGAATCGGGCGGATAGAAACCCATCGGCTGCTCGTTCAGAAGCGAAGCCAGATACTCGGGTGCGTAGTGATGCTTGAGCCAGGCCGACTGGTAGGCGAGCAGGCCAAAGGCCGCAGAATGCGCCTTGGGAAAGCCAAATCCCGAGAAGCCGATGATCTGGTCGAAAATGCCATCGGCGATCTCAGCCGGCACCCCGTTGGCCGTCGCTCCCTCGACGAAGCGCTGGTGATGAGCTTCTAGAGAGCGCCGGGAGCGCTTGCGGCTCATCGCCCTCCTGAGTGATTCGGCTTCGGAAGAGCTGAAACCGGCGATATGCATCGCCACCTCGATCACCTGCTCCTGGAAGATGATCACGCCGTGGGTCTCCCCGAGGACCGGTCGCAGCAGGTCGTGGGCGAAGGGGATCTCGTAATCGGGATCCTCCCGCAGCTTCCGTCGCCGTTCCACATAGGGGTGGACGGCACCGCCCTGGATTGGACCGGGCCTGATCAGCGCGACCTGGATCGTCAGATCATCGATGTTGTCCGGCAGCATGCGGGGCAGCATCTGCATCTGGGCCCGGCTCTCGATCTGGAAGACGCCGGTTGTCTCGGCTCGCTTGATCATCCCGAAGACCTCCCGGTCGTCGAGGTCGATCCGGCTCAGGTCAACCGTCTCGCCGCGGATCCGGTGAATCTCGTCGATCGACCGCTCGACCGCCGAGAGCATGCCCAACCCGAGCAGGTCGATCTTGAGGAAGCCCGCATCCTGACATGAGTCCTTGTCCCATTGGACGATCTGGCGCTCCTCCATCGCCGCCGGCACGACCGGGCAGATCTCGATCAGCGGCCGGGTCGCGATCACCATGCCTCCCGAGTGCTGGGAAGCGTGACGAGGCAGGGTGCGGGCCTCGCGGGAGAGCCAGGCGAGGTGCTTCCAGGCGGCGGAATGGGCGCGTTCGCGTCCGATCGCCTGGGTCAGGTCACGCTCGAAATCATCGGAACCACTGTGGAAATCGACCGCCCGGGCGGCGCGCTCGATTTCTGTTTCCGGGATCCCCAGAACCTTGCCGAAGTCCCGGATCGCGCCCCGGGAGCGATAGGTGGGGAAGGCGGCGACCAGGGCCGAGCGGTCACGGCCGTAACGCTGATGGATGCGGGGGATCAGGCGTTCGCGGATGTCCCGGGGGAAGTCAAGGTCAATGTCGGGGATCGTGCTGACCTCCTCGTTGAGGAAGCGGCCGGTGAAGAGCTCGGCCTTGACCGGGTCGATATGCGAAAGACCGGTCAGGTAACAGACGATCGAGCTGACCGACGAGCCCCGGCCGCGGCCCGGTGGCAGCACGCCCCGGGCCGAGGAGGTGCCTCGCACCTCGGTCGCCACCTCGCGGGCCAGCTCCAACAGGTCGTGGTGAAGCAGGAAAAACCCGGAGAGGCCGAGTCCGCGGATGATCTTCAGCTCGTTCTCCAGTCGGGTCCTGGCCTCGGGTTCCCGGGGGTTGTCGCGGTAGCGCTCGTCGATCCGTGACCAGCAGAGTCCGGCCAGTTCCCGGTCGGTGGCCGGATCCCCCTGCTGCGGATAGCGATAGCCAAGCCCCCGCTCGAGGTCGAAGGTCAGGCGTTCGGCCACCCGGACGGTCTCGGCCACAGCTTCAGGATGATCCGGAAAGCGGGCGGCCATCTGGCTAGGTGAAGCCATGCTGGAGGTCGTGTTGCCCCGTCGGTGGGGTTCGGAGTCGACCAGGGTCGAGCCCAGCCGGACCGCGACCAGGGCATCCTGCAGGCGGGCCCGGTCCGGTCGATGGCTGTGGACGTTGCCGGTCGCGACGAGTCGCAGCTCGAGACGCCGGGCAAGGTCGGCCAGCCAGCGGTTACGGGCATGGTCGTGGCGCCAGTAGGGCCGCTGGATCTCGATTCGCAGGTTGGCCGGCGTGAACCAGCGCCGTAGCTTCCGGGCCAGGGTTTCACCGCGACCGAGATCGCCGTCGGCCCAGGTCGCCGGGATCAGCCCTTGCCTGGCACAGCCGGTCAGGCAGATCAGCCCTTCGGCCCGTTCAGCCAACTCTTCCAGCGGCACCCGGGGCTGGGTTGCCCGCCGGTCGCGGCCGTCCCGGGTCGGAGCGTGGGCCTTGGTCAGAAGCCGGCAGAGATTGTGGTACCCGGCCTGGCTTTCGACCAGCAGGGTGAGATGGAAGAGCCGGCCTTCGTGCTCGACGGTCAGCTCGGTGCCGGTGATCGCCCGGATCCCGGCCCCTTTGCAGGCGACCGCGAACTCCATCGACCCCCAGATCCCGTCGTGGTCGGTCAGGGCCAGTGCCGGGTACCCCAGCTCGGCGGCCTGCTGGGCCAGCTCCAGAGGAGAGGAGGCCCCGTCCAGGAAAGAGAAGGACGAGTGGCAGTGAAGTTCGACGTACGCCATCTCATCCCCGAGGCCGACTCAGGGTTCCGGGGAAACGAGAAGGCAGAAGTGGGCGATTATGACCCTCTTTTGCCTTTTCGGTCTTCCACAAAATCATCAGGCCCGCTGGGCGAACCACTGGCCGGAAGGGAAGGCACGGAAGACGGTCAGGTCACGGCCATCGATCAGCACCACCTCGAAGTACCAGCGGCTGATCGGAGCGGCGGACCACCAGCCGTCCTCGACGATCCACTCCTCCCGGATCTGGACCACGTCGATGTCGTTGACCTGGATCGGGGAGTTGCCGGTATCGCTGGCGACATCGACCGGCCGCGGCTCATACAGCCGGGTCGCCCGGGTTCCTGAGGTGGCCATCATCGCCCGTCTCATTCGGTCGAGTACGGGGTCAGGAGCATTCGCCTTTCGGGCAGGCGGGACTCGGGCTCGGTTTCAAGGATCCGCATCAGGGCGCTCTCGCCGACTGCGGCCCGGACCTGGCGGGCCGCCTCGCCCAGTCGCCGCCGACGGGTTTCGCCGGGGCGATGAATCACCTCCAGCTGATCGGCGGCCTGGGGGGCCGTCTCCAGTACCCGCAGTCCGAGCCGGTCGGCCGGCCGAGGAAGCTGCTCGAGGGCGGGAAAAAGCAGCAGACGGAGCAGGGGAGACGAGGCCATGGGCTGCCTCGGGGACGCCTGGTGTGACCAGCTCCCTCCGCCCATGAGCCGGGCCTCGACGGCGAGGATCCGGGCGCTCGTGCCGGTCGCCCGGAGTCGTGCGGCGAGCCGGTCGCAAAGGATTGTCAGGCCCCCTTCGAGGTGGGTCCCGGAGGCCGCGTCGGGCAGGTCCAGCCACTCGGTGATCTGCTCGAAGGGAACCCGGGGCCGGATCGGGCCTTCGATTCCCAGGGCGAGATCACGAGCGGCCAGGCCGGTCGGGCCGAACCGGTCGGCGAGCGCATCGACCGGCAGGGCGGCGAGGTCACCCAGGGTCCTGAGACCGAGCCGTCGCATCGCCTCCAGCATCCGGCGAACCTCCGTCGCCGGAGCGGGCAGCCGGTCCAGCAGGATTGCCACCGGCATCCGGGAGAGAAAGGAGGTCACGTCTTCCGGCGGGAGGATCCGCTGTTTTTCGGGCAACCGGTCAACCGGCTGATCGCCAGCCAGGGCGAGAGCGGCGAGTCGGGTCGGGGCAGCGGCGAGAAGGAAGTTTGGGCCCAGTTTTGCTTCGACCGCTTCGATCACTCCTTCGAGTCCGCCGTGGAGCCGCTCGATTCCCGTCGCATCGAAGAATGCTTCGCCGTCACGCTCCGATTCAACCGCGGCACCGGTGGACTCGATCCGGGTCAGGACTGCCTCCCAGATCTGGCCGGCCCGGGTCGGGTCCGGAGTGATCAGAACCAGCTCGGGACAGATGTCGATCGCCTCGCCGACTCCCATACCGGCTCGCACGCCGAGCCGGTAGGCGGCCGGGGAGACTTCCCCGGTCAGTTGCGGGCCGTCATGCTGCGGAGCTAGCGCAATCGGCTCCAACAAGCGGTTTTGTGCCTGTTCAAGGGATGCTCGGAGGGCCAGAAGGGGAAGCAGGACGCAAACGATCATGTACGAACATATGTTCGCATATCCGGGCCGGCCGGGTCAAGAGGTCGAGGGCGTAGGCTTGTCCGAAAACCGGAAAGGCGACGATGGCAAAACAGGGCGGACAGTGTGACTGGTGCGGAGTGGAACTCGAGGAGGACCAGGGTTACCGGCTGCTCTGGCCGGACAAGTCGCTGGGCACTGCCTTCTGCCGGCTCGAGCACATAGTTCCCTTCCTGATGGAGAAGGACCAGTGGCACATCTGGAAGGGCGTCGAGGTTCCGTCCGATGCGCCGACCGTGAGCAGCGCTACCGGGGAAGATCTGGGCGAGAACGCCCTCTACCTCGTCCACCACCGCGGCGAGCACCGCATCCCCGACAGCTTCGAAGACAAGGAAGCCCTGCTCGACTGGGCCAAGGCCGGCGGCCACTTCGCCCCCTGACCAGGCAAAGTCCGCGCACCTGGTCTTGCCTTAGCTGGGTTATCTGCTTACCCGGCTAATTTGCCGGTTCGACCTTGGAATTTGCAACCTGCTTCGCCCGGTTCGCCTTCCGTCTGGCGGCCTTGCGGGATTTTTGTCTGGCGACGCTGGCGGATTTCCGCCTGGCGGCCTTGCGGGATTTTTGTCTGGCCTGGTTCCGGGCCCGTTCGGCCTTTTGCTTCAGGGCGGCTTTCCGGTCTGCCCGCACGGAGATTCCGTCGGCGAACGCATTGATGGCCCCGGCGGTCTTCTCCGGAGTCTCGATCTGGGGTGAATGGCCGGAATCTGGGATCAACAGTGTGTCGGAGCCGGGGATCGCGGCGTAGGCGCTGAGGGCCTCGCGGGCGTCGTAGATCTGGTCCTGCTCGCCGAAGATGACCAGAAGCGGCTTGCCGGTCCCGCTCAGGCGGTCCGGCAGCGACCCGGTCTCGGTGTACTCCTCGCTACGGACGGCGGAATCCTTGTAGGCGGGATAGGTCATTTCGCGGACGTCCTCGACGTACTTGTCCGGCACTTCGTAACCCGGCGCGAAGCCCTGCTCGACGTTCTTCCTGATCATCGAATCGGGAGCGATCCGCCAAAGGGCCTGGCCGAGCAGCGGGGTGCGGGTTGCCCGGGCACCGCCCGAAAGGCCACCGAAAGAGTTGTCGGGCGCCGTGTCGATGATGACCACACCGGCGACCAGGTCGGGCGACTGCTCGGCGACCGAGGTCACCACCTTGCCCCCGAGCGAGTGTCCGACCAGTATCGCTTCGGGAACGTCGCGCTTGCCCAGGACCTGGGCGATCAGGTTGGCCTGGGTTTCGATCGAGTAGTCGGAATCGGGCTTGTCGGAGCCGCCATAGCCGAGCATGTCGACCGCGATCACCCGATGGTCCTCCTCGAGGAGCGGGATCAGGTCATCCCACCAATTGATCGCCCCGGCCGAGCCGTGGATCAGGACGATCGGAAGCGAGGCCGGTTCGAGGAGGCTGATCACCGAACCGTCGGCGGCCGGTCGTTCGTTCGGCGGCAGGCCGGTATCCAGCACCTGGATCTGGCCGCTCGTGGTCTCGACCAGTTGCGCGTCGGGGACGTTCAAGTGGGCGGATTTCGTCTCGTTGTTGAGCGCGAAGGCGTTGAGGATGATCAGCACGAGCAGGATCAGCAGGGCACCCACGAAGATCTTGAGGGGCCAGCCGATCCGGGAGCCGACGCCCCGCCTTTTGCCAGTGGAAGCTCGTGCCATGTCCGCTGTTACCCTAGAGCGGCTTTCGGTCGGGCTGCAAGGTCCCCGTCCAGTCCACGAAAACCGTCAACCGCGGGGTACGCACACAGATGCAGAAGTTCGTAATTCAGGGCGGGGTTCCGCTCTCCGGTGAGATAACGGCCGCAGGCAACAAGAATGCTGCGCTGCCGATCCTCGCCGCCTGCCTTCTTACCGAGGAGGTTGTGACGATTGCGAACGTGCCGCGGATCCGCGACACGGAAGCGCAGATCGAACTTCTCGCTGCGTTGGGCGTGACGGTGGAGTGGGTGGAGGACAACACGGTCCGGCTTTGCGCCAGGGACGTCGACGGGACCTCGCTCGACGAGAGTCTCTCCGCGGCGATCCGGGCTTCGTTCCTCCTGGCCGGGCCGCTACTGGCCCGCTTCGGCAGCGTCAACATGCCTCCGCCTGGTGGCGACTTCATCGGCCGGCGGCGACTCGATGCCCACCTGGACGCCTTTCGCGAGCTCGGGGCCCGGGTCGGCGGAGATCGCTGGATCGAGCTGAACGCTCCGCCCGGCGGGTTGCGCGCGGCGGAGATCTTCATGGACGAGCCGTCGGTCATGGGCACCGAAAACGCCCTGATGGCGGCCGCTCTCACCCCTGGCGAGACCACGATCCTCAATGCTGCTTCCGAACCGCATGTCCAGGACCTGGCCCGGCTGCTAGTCAAGATGGGTGCGCCGATCGACGGGATCGGCTCAAACGTGATGATCGTCCACGGGCAGGAAGAGCTCGGCGGAGCCGATCACAAGGTCACTCCAGATCACATCGAGATCGCCAGTTTCATGGCCCTGGCCGCGGCCACCGGCGGCGAACTCCGGATCCGCGAGATCGAACCTTTCGATCTGGTCATGATCCGCCGCCAGTTCCGCCGGCTCGGCTTCCAGTCGGTGGTCGAAGGGACCGACGTGATCGTCCCGCCCTCACAGAACCTGCGGGTCCAGCCCGACGCTGGCGGAGCCATCCCGAAGATCGAAGACGGCCCCTGGCCAGCCTTCCCGGCCGACCTGACCTCGATCGCCCTGGCCCTCGCGACCCAGGCCGAGGGCGAGATCCTGATCTTCGAGAAGATGTTCGAGAACCGCCTCTTCTTCGTCGACAAGCTGGTCGCGATGGGGGCGAGGATCACCCTTTGCGACCCGCACCGGGCGATCATCAGCGGCCCGACCCGGCTGCACGGCGAGCGGGTCGACAGCCCCGACATCCGGGCCGGCATGGCGATGCTGATCGCCGCCTTGGCCGCCGAGGGCACCTCGGAGATCGGGAACATCCGCCAGATCGATCGCGGCTACGAGAACATCGACGACCGGCTGCGGTCGCTCGGCGCGCATATCGAGCGTGTAGACGAGTAGGGCCGGATGCCGATGATCCGTCCGATCCCGCCAGGAACCCGGGACGTCCTCCCGGACGAGATGAGCGAACTCCGCGCCATCCAGTCGGCCCTGCTCGGAACCTTCGGGCAGGCCGGCTTTCGCGAGGTCCGGACCCCGACCCTGGAGTACGCCGACGCGCTCGAGCTCGGCGACGGCGATTCGGCCGGGGCCGCCTACCGCTTCTTCGACGAGCGGGGTGAGCTGCTCGCGCTCCGCACCGACATGACGATCCCGATCGCCCGGCTGGTAGCCGACCGCTTCCGGGATCTCGAGCCGCCGCACCGGCTCAGCTACTTCGCCAACGCCTACCGGGCAGTGACCCCGCAGCGGGGCGAGTTGCGCGAGTTCGGCCAGGCCGGGGTGGAGCTGATCGGGGTACCCGGCCACGGTGGCACCGCCGAGGTCGTGGAGCTGCTGGACCGCTCGCTTTCCGCGGTCGGCCTCGACGAGGCGGTTATCGGTCTCGGTCACTCGCGGCTCTGGACCTCGCTGCTCGAAGACATCGGTGCCAGTCCCGAACTGACGGCCCGGGTCTCCGGACTGCTGGCTGACCACGACCTGGTCGGGGTCGAAGTGGCGCTCGGAGGCTCCGGCGAGCTCGATGGGGAAGCGATTGTCCAGGCGGTGAAGCTCAGTCAGCTCCGCGGCGGGGCCGAGGTCCTCGAAGAAGCGAGGACCTTCGGTGGGCAGCAGTTCGCTGCTGCTCTCGAGCGCCTCACCGGCACTTTCGAGGAGATATCTACCCGGTCGATAAGCCGCCAGGTACTGCTCGATCTCGGCATGCTCCGCGACGTCGGCTATTACACCGGTTCGACGATCGAAGTCTACGACGGCGCGGTCGGCGAGATCATCGGCGGCGGTGGCCGATACGACGGGTTGATGAGCAAGTTCGGACTCGACCTTCCTGCGGCCGGATTCACCCTTTACATAGAGCGGATCCACAAGGCCCAGCTGGAAAGGGGAGTCACCGGTGTTTGATCAGCTGAGCGGTCCCGACGGGAAACTGAAGATTGCGATTCCGCGAGGCGCCCTGCTGGGCGAGGTACTTGACCTGGTTGACAGGATCGGCATCGATACCTCCGGTGCCCGGAGTGATTCACGCTCACTGGTCTTCGATGGTGGCGAAGTCACCCTGATCACGATGCGGCCGTCCGACGTGCCGACCTATGTATCCGCCGGAGCCGCGGACGTGGGAATCACCGGGAAGGACGTTTTGCTCGAGCAGAGTGACCGCCCCGTCTACGAGCTCGTCGACCTCGGGATCGGGTCATGCCGGATGGTTCTGGCAACCCAGAAGGGTGATGTCGCCCCGACCGAGCACCAGCGCCGGCTCGGCATGATGAAGATTGCGACCAAGTACAAGCGGATCGCCGAGCAGTACTTTGCCGAACAGGGTCGCCAGGTCGAACTGGTCGAGGTCAAGGGATCGATCGAACTTGCGCCGCTGGTCGGCCTCGCCGATGGCATCGTCGACCTGGTCGCCACGGGTCGGACCCTGGCCGAGAACAACCTCGAAGTGCGGGAAGAGATACTCACCAGTTCCGGCCGGCTGGTTGCGAATCGCGTCTCCTACCGGATTCGCCGCAAGGAAGTTGACGGCCTGGCGGACCGGCTTCGGGCCGTGGTGGGAAAGAGCCGGGAGCAGTCATGATCAGCCGCCGCTTCGAGTGGGCGGCCCCGGATCGACTGGCCGGCCGGATCCGCGACTTCCTGAGTCACGAAGCACGAACGGTCGACGTCAGTGGGATCGCCGCCGAAGTCCGCGAGCGCGGCGACGCCGCGCTGCTCGAGCTGACCGCGAGGTTCGATGCCCCGGAAGCGGAGACACTCAGTCTGCGAGCCGGCCAGGACCAGGCACTTGAGGCCCTCGAAGAACTCGATTCCACGGTTCGGTCGGCCCTCGAAACCGCGATCCGAAACGTGCGAACGGTGGCCGAAGCCCAGCTGGGCCAGGACGAGAAGACCGTCCAGCTTCCCGAAGGCCACCTGGTCACGGTCGGCGAGGTGCCGGTCGGAGCCGCCGCCGTTTACGCCCCGGGCGGTCGCGCCTCGTATCCCTCGACCGTGGTCATGGGTTGCGTCACCGCCCGCGTCGCCGGGGTCGGACGGGTCGTGCTCGTCTCGCCACCGGGACCTGACGGCAGGATCGATCCCACCACCCTTGCAGCCGCGGCTCTCTGCGAAGTCGACGAGATCTACGCGGTGGGCGGTGCCCAGTCCATCTTCGCCCTGGCCCGCGGGACGGAAACGATCCGCCCGGTCGACGTGATCGCCGGGCCGGGGAACGCCTGGGTCCAGGCCGCCAAGCGCGAGGTCTTCGGGGAGGTTGCGATCGACTCGCTCGCCGGCCCGTCCGACCTGACCGTCGTTCTTGACTCGAAGACCAACCTGCGTTGGGCAGCGCTCGATCTCTGTGCCCAGGCAGAGCATGGGGAGGAGAGCCCCCTGGTCGCGATCGCCACGGCCCCGGGTCTCCTCGAGCAACTGGAAGCCGAGGTCGAGGCCGTCGCAGCCGAGAACCCGAGCGTGAACGAATGCCGGCTGGCACTGGTCGAGGCACCCTCGGCGACCGAGGCCATTTCACTGGTCAATCTGATTGCCCCTGAGCATCTGGAACTGATGGGCATCGACTCCGCGGCGCTGGCGGGTGAAGTCCGGACCGCGGGCTGCGTTTTCATCGGCGAGGAGTCCGGGACCGCCTTCGGGGACTACGTGGCCGGCTCCAACCACGTGTTGCCGACCGATGGCACCGGCAGGATTTTCGGCCCGCTTTCCCCGGCCACGTTCAGGCGGGGTACTGCGCGGGTAAGCTTGGACGCCGAATCGGCCCGCAGGCTCGCCGGCCCGCTGGACGCGCTGGCCCGGGCCGAAGGACTGCCGGTCCACGGCCTCTCGGCCACCGACCGGGCCAAAGACACAGACCAGGAATGACGATGAGCAGACAGGCAAGAATCGAACGGAATACCAAGGAGACCGGAATCGAACTCGAACTCGATCTCGATGGGACCGGTTCCGAGATCGAAACCGGGGTCGGATTCTTCGACCACATGCTGGACCTGCTCGCCCGTCACGCCAACGTTGGCCTCAAGGTGAAGGCGACCGGAGATCTCGAAACCGGTTCACACCACACGGTCGAGGACGTGGGCATCGTTTTCGGTCAGGCCCTCGACCAGGCTCTGGGTGACCGGGCCGGGATCCGCCGCTACGGCAGCGCCGTGGTGCCGATGGACGAGGCCTGCGCGGAATGTGCGCTTGACATCTCAGGTCGGGCGCTTTCCGTGTTTCGAGGTGACATCCCCGTGACTTCGATCGCCAATTACGAGACCGAACTGACCGAGGAGTTCTTCCGGGCGGTTGCCGGCGGAGCGAAGTTGACGCTTCACGTCGATGTCCGTTACGGCTCGAACGTGCACCACATGATCGAGGCCTGCTTCAAGGCCTTTGCCCGCGCGCTGCGCGTCGCGGTCTCGATCGACCTCGAAGAAAAGGGCGTGCCCAGCACCAAGGGCACGCTGAACGGTTGAGGGTCGACAACATGGGCAGCGGCCCGCAGATCGCCATCCTCGACTACGGGATGGGGAATCTCCGCTCGGTCGAGAAGGCCCTGGAGAAGGTCGGGGCGAACGCGCTCGTCACCACGGATGAGGCCGCGATCGCCCAGGCTGACGGTCTGATCCTGCCCGGCGTCGGTGCCTTCCCGAAAGCGATGGAGAGGATCCGGCAGCTGGGTCTGGACCGGATACTGCGGGAAGCGGTCGATCGCGAGGTTCCGGTGCTGGGGATCTGTCTTGGACTTCAGTTGCTCTTTGAATCGTCCGTCGAGCAGGGCGGCGCCGAAGGGCTGGGACTGCTCGAGGGAGACGTCGTCCAGGTTCCGGCCGGTGGCCGTAAGGTCCCCCATATCGGCTGGGCCGAGGTGACCTGGGAAAAACCCGACCGGCTGACCGACGGCCTGAGGCCCGGCGAGCCCTTCTACTTCGTCCACTCCTTTGTCGTCCAACCGACCGGATCCGAGCTGATCGGCACCGCTTCCTATGGCAGCCAATTCGCCTGCGTGGCCGGCAAGGGCAAAGTCTGGGGAGCACAGTTTCACCCCGAGAAGTCCAGCTCGGCCGGCCTGCGCATGCTCACCAATTTCAAGGAGATCTGCCAGGAGGAGGGTTCATGATCCTCTACCCGGCGATCGACGTGCTCGGCGGCAAGGCGGTTCGGCTGCTCAAGGGCGAGTACGACCAGGAAACCCGGTACTTCGACGATCCGGCCGACGCCGCACGCCAGTGGGCCGACGGCGGTGCCGAATACATCCACGTGGTCGACCTCGATGGGGCGAAGACCGGTGAGCCGGTCAACCTCAGGCGGATCGAAGCGATTGCCGCTGCGGTCGATTGTCCGATCGAGGTCGGAGGCGGGATCCGCAACCTCGAAACGGCAGGCCGGATCCTCGATGCGGGTGCGGCCCGGGTCGTGGTCGGCACCGCGGCGATGCGCGACCGCGAGTTTCTCGAGGCGCTGATCACCGAGCGCGGGGCCGAGCAAGTCGTGGTCGGGATCGACGCCCGCGGTGGTCAAGTCTCGCTGGCCGGCTGGACCGAATCGAGCGGGGTGGATGTCGCCGATGCGGCCGCCGAGTTGACCCGCCGCGGCGTCGTCCGCTTCCTCTTCACCCCGATCGAGGTGGATGGCACCATGGAAGGTCCGAACATCCCGGAACTGATCCGGGTCGCCGCAGCGACCGACGCCTCGGTGATCGCCTCGGGCGGGGTCGGCAACCTCGGTCACCTCGAGGATCTGGCCCTTCGCGCCCCGGCCAATGTTGAAGGCGTGATCGTCGGCAAGGCCCTCTTCGAAGGAAAATTCACGGTGCCCGAAGGCATCGCTGCCCTGAAAGGAAGCCAGTGAGCGATCTGAAGCGAATCATTCCCTGCCTTGACGTCGACGGCGGCCGGGTGGTCAAGGGCACCAACTTCGTCGACATCCGGGACGCGGGTGACCCGGTCGAACTGGCTGAGCGCTACGACGCCGAAGGGGCCGACGAACTCGTCTTCCTCGACATCACCGCCTCCCACGAAGGCCGCGACACGATCGTCGACCTGGCCCGCCGAACCGCGGAGAACGTGTTCATCCCCTTCACGATCGGCGGCGGCATCCGCTCGGTCGAGGACGCCCGGGCGGTGCTCGGCGCCGGGGCCGACAAGGTCGCGGTCAACAGCGCCGCCCTGAAACGACCCGAGCTGCTGGCCGAACTGGCCGAAGTCTTCGGCTCCCAGTGCGTGGTCATCGCGATCGACGCGAAGAAGGAAGAAGACGGCAGCTACGGCGTCTATCTGAACGGTGGCCGCGTGGCCACCGGCCGAGACGCGATCGATTGGGCCGTCGAAGCGACCCGGCTCGGCGCTGGTGAAGTCCTCCTGACCAGCATGGATCGGGACGGGACCAACGTCGGGTACGAGCTCGAACTGACCCGCAAGGTGGCCCGTGCCACCGACGTTCCGGTGATTGCTTCGGGCGGTGCCGGCGAACTTCCGCACTTGGTCGAAGCAATCAAGGAAGGCGAAGCCGATGCGGTCCTCTGCGCCTCGATCTTCCATTACGGCCATTACACGGTCGGCGAGGCCAAGCAGCACATGGCCATGCACGAAATCCCAGTCCGTGTTTAACGGCCGATCCCCCGGCGACGCCACTGGTCTGCGAGATTGAAGTTAGCGGCGTATAGCGCGCGTAACTTCAATGTCGCGACTTCGAGGCGACTAGGCGCCGGCGCTGGTGAGCTTCTCGGTGAGGTCGGCTGCGTCGTCGCCGCGGTTGATGCGGATGCGGTTGAGCTCGAAGGGCATTGACTTTTCGCCGAGGCCGGGATTGACCGTGGTGGCGCCGCGGTAGCCGGCGGTTTCGACCGCGGCGATGACCGCATCGTTGTACCGGCCGGCCGGGTAACAGAAGTTGACGATCTCGATGCCCAGCTCCTTTTCGAGCTGTGCTTTCGAACCAGCCACTTCTGATTCGAGAGAGGCGGGGTCGAGGGTGGTCAGGTCGGGATGGGTGATCGTGTGTGAAGCGATCTCCCAGCCGGCCCGGTGCATCTTCTTCACCTGCTTGCTCGAAAGGTCGGAACCCTCCGCCTTCAGGTTGAGCTGACCGGCCCAGCCCTTCTCTTGGAGGATCGGCATTCCGTAGACGTACTGACCGAGCACGCCATCGTCGAAGGAGAGGACGACCGGCTTCGGAGGAAGGGTGCCACCGTCGAACCAGGCGTCCTGGACCTGGACCAGGGTCACGGCGGTGTAGCCGTTCTCCTCGAGCCAGTCGACCTGTGCCTGAAAGTCGCTCTCGCTGAGCCAGAGGTCGGGGTAAGGCACCTCGCCTTCGGGATCGCCGATCACGTGGTACATCAGGATCGGAACCGGGCCGGTATGCGGCTTCCAGGTGTCGTCGGGACGAGCGCCGCCGCGCTGGCCGTCAGCGCCTCCGGACGGCTGCTCACCGGCTTGGTTCTGGTTCGAACTGTTTGCGCCCCCCGCTGTGACCGGCGCGACCTCCTGGCCGGAATCGTCAGTGCCGCGCAGGAAGAAGAGGGCCAGGATTGCCGCCAGCAATGCTCCCCCGGCGAGGCCGAGCATGATTCGCCGGCGGACGATCGTGCGCCGCTGGACCTGTTCCCTTCGTCTCGCGAGCCTAAACTCGAGACCAGGGTCCATCGTTACTGGTTCTGGGCCTTGGAGGACCGGTTACGGGCCTTCTTGCGGGCCGCCTTGCGCTTTGCCTTTGCCCGGCGCTCGGCTCGCAACTGCTTGCGGGTGATCGGCTTCAACGCGTGGATGGAGGAATATCCGACCAGGTAGAGCTTTTCTCCGTCGGAGACGGCCGGCATGTAGGCGCCGGTGTGGAAAGAGAAGACCCGGCGTCCGTTCCTGGCGCTGAGCCCGTAGGTGTTGGTGCCGTCGAAAGTCGCCGCGTAAACGGTCCGGCCGATCACGCTGAGCGACCCGATCACGCGACCGCCCATCGAGTGGGTCCAGCGAGTCTCGCCGGATCTCGCGTTGAGCGCGTAGACGTTGCCGTCGAACGAGCCGATGTAGACGGTCGGCGGGGTGCCAGGAACCTGGGCGACCGAAGGTCCGGAATAGACCCAGTTGCCGGTTGAATGGGTCCACGCCAGCTCACCGGTGTTCTTGTCAAAACTGTAAACACGGCCGTCGTTGCTGCCGAGGTAGACCCTTCCGTAGGCGACCGCCGGAGTCGAGTAGAAGGCCCCGGCGCGGCCGAAGCTGGAACCGAGCCCGTCGGATTGCCACTTGACCGCACCGGTCTTGGCCCTCACCGCGGTGACCACGCCCCCGTAATCCCCGACGAAGAGGGTGCCATCCTCGTAAGCCGGTGCGCCCTTGATCGCACCGGAAACCGAAGTCGCCCACACTTCTTTGCCGTTGCGCGACTTGAGCGCGTAGAGGACCCCATTCTCGCAACCGAAATACACCCGGTTGTGAACCACGACCGGGGAGGACTCCGAGCGACAGGGCAGATCTTTCTGCCAGATCCGCTTGCCGTTCCTGGCATTCAGGGCAAGCACGTGACCGGGCTCGAGGTTGACGATGTAGAGGCGACCCTTCGAATAGGGCGGGGTGGAGGCATTGAGCGCCGCGATCCGGCGATGCCAGATCTCACGGCCGGTGTCGGCGTTGAGTGCCCGGGCATGGCCGTCGTTGTCGACGAAGTAAAGGACCCCGTTGACCACGACCGGCGGGAACTCGAGCAGTGGCTGGTCGCCGTACTTCCAGATCCGTTTGAAGGGAGGGCGGATGCCGTTGACTGGCAGGTAGCCGGTGCGTTGCGGATTGAGGCGGAAGGTTGACCAGTTGACCGTCTTGTCCTTGGGAACTACCTTCGGCTTCTTGACCGGCCGCTCGAAGGGAACGTCCGGATTGCTCACGTCATCCGGCCGCTTCAGCTCGTTCCAGGCGATCAGGGCGATCGCGCCGAGCGCCACGAGGACGACCAGGACGAGGCCGAGGACCTTGTTCCTTTGCTTGTACCAGGGGGTCTTTTTTGGCCCGTCGCCGGGGGTGTCAGGTTGATCGGTCATCCGAAGAAGGGATCATGGTACGCGAGAAGACCGATGACTCCCGGAATCGACCCCGACTTCAACCGTCTCGCTTCCCTGATCTGGACCCATCCGGCGATCCGAAGGGTGCGGGATGCTGCCGCTATTCCCGTGTATTTGGTCGGTGGAGCGATTCGCGATGCCCTGGCCGATTTCAAGGTCGATGACATCGACCTGGTGACCGAGGGCGACCCTCAGCCGCTCGCACACAAACTCGATACGGAGCTTCGAAGCAATGACCGGTTCAACACCGTGACCCTGCTGATCGAAGGTAGCCCGGTCGACATCGCGATGGCCCGGACCGAGACTTACGCCCGTCCGGGCGCACTGCCCGACGTGACGCCGGGAAGCCTCGAGGATGATCTGGTCAGGCGGGACTTCACGATCAACGCGATGGCGATCGGGATCGAGGAGGACGCGAAGCTGGTCGACCCGTTCGGGGGTATCGACGACCTCAAATCAGGAGTGTTGCGCGTCCTTCACGACCGCTCGTTCATTGACGACCCGACCCGTGCGCTGAGGGCGGCCCGCTATGCGGCCAGGTTCGGGTTCGACCTCGAACCGAAGACCTCCGAGCTGATGATGAGCGTCAACCTGGCGACGGTTTCCAGCGAACGGATCGAGAACGAACTGCGACGGATCGCCCTGGAAGACAATGCGTTGGAAGCTCTCCGGCTGGCGCTGCTCTGGGGCCTGGTCGATTTCAGTGAGGAACGGCTCGACCTGGCCGAGCGGGCGACGGAATTGATCGAGACCGAACCCTGGAGGCGCGAGGTGCCCCGGGATGAGGTGATCCTCGAAGCGGTGTTCGGGGATCTCGGTCGCATTTCGCCGCTGGCGGCCAACCCGGCGACCCCATGGCAGGCATGCCGGCTTGCGCGGGGGCGTTCCCCGCTCGAATTGGTGCTGGCCCGGGCCACAGGAGCTGATTGGCTTGACCGTTGGCAGGAGGAATGGCGGTGGGTCGAGCTGGAAATCACCGGTGCCGACCTGCTCGCCGCGGGAGTTCCGGAAGGGCCCCGGATCGGCGCCGGTCTGGACGCCGCCCTCGAGGCGAAGCTGAACCGGGGAGTGGACGGTGCCGAAGCCGAGATCAGGGTTGCCCTCGAGGCGGCAGGTTCGGGGTCGAGGTGAAGTGGCGGGAAAAGAACGGGGTGCCCTGGCTCGAAGCCGATCTCGGCGGCCGGGCGAGAGTCTGCTTCAGCACCCGGGTCGGCGGCGTCAGCACCGGTCCGTTCGAATCGCTCAATCTGGGAATCCTGACCGATGACCGTCGCCAGGACGTGATCGCCAACCGGCTACGGTTGGCCGATGCGGCCGGCTTCGACGCGGCGCGTGTGGTGATGGGGCGCCAGGTCCACGGGGCGCGTCTCGGCCGGGCCGGGCCCCCGATCCCCGGGCCCTACGCCAAGCCGGCCCCTGAACCTCCACCGGAGGCCGACGGCCAGCTCACCGATGAAGCCGGGCGTCCGCTCCTGGTTCTGGTCGCCGACTGCCTCCCGGTCGCGCTGCTCGGCGCGGATCAACTGGCGATGCTCCATTGCGGCTGGAGGGGTCTCGCTGCCGGGATCATCGAGAAAGCGATGGGAAGAATCCAGGGGACGGCAAACGGCGGTGTGGCGGCCGTGATCGGACCGGGGATCGGACCTTGCTGCTTCGAGGTCGGTCCCGAGGTCGAAGCCGCTTTTGCCGGTCTCGGTCCGGGACTGATGGACGGCCGGAAGCTTGACCTGCCAGAAGTCGCGCGACGTTTGCTGGCCGCGGCGGGAGTCGGTGAAGTCGAGTCGGCCGGCATCTGCACCTGTTGCGATGAACGGTTCTTTTCTCACCGTCGCGACAAGGGAATAACCGGTCGTCAGGCCGGGATCGCCTGGATTGAAGGGGCCGGATGATTGCGAAAGGCGTGATTTTCGCTGCAAAACGGGTAGTTCGGTGATAATCAGGCCGACCTGTCGCCGTCTTGGGAGGAATCGGCCTCCCCGGAAAGAAAAGACCGCATACCTATGGCACTACGCGATTCCTGGCACCGTACCCTCGTCTACTTCGGCCTCGCCGAGGAGGACGACCATCACGACTACGACGATTACGAGGACGACTACGTCGAGGAAGACGAGTACGAAAATCGCCGCAGCCGTCGCAGCCGCGAAGCCAACGTGCGGCGACTGCCAACCTCGCGCCGTAGCCGTCACGACGAAATCGACGACATCTTTTCCGATGACGACCCGATGCCCGCCGGCGGCGGGGGTCGCAGCAGCCGGCAGCTTCGTTCGATCAGTGGTGACGGGGACGGGGACGACGTCCAGGTCCACCTGGTCGTCCCACGGAATTTCAACGATGCCCAGCAGGTGGCCGATCAGTTCAAGCGCAAGGTTCCCGTGATCCTGAACCTCCAGACCACGGACCATGAACTTTCGAAGAGACTCATCGACTTCGCTTCCGGGCTGACCTACGCGCTCGATGGCGGCATGCAGCGAATTGCCGAGAAGGTGTTCCTGCTGACCCCTCGCAACGTCGAGGTTTCCGCCGAGGAGAAGGCCCGCCTGATTGACAAGGGCTTCTTCAACCAGTCCTGAGCTTCGCCTGAATCCATAAAGTGTCCGGCATGATCGTCGGATTCATAGGTTCCGGAAACATGGCAGCGGCAATGGCCCGGGGCTGGGCCGGTGCGGAGAAGAACTCTCCGGCGAAGATGCTCTTCACCGACTCGGGTTCAGGTCGGGCGACGGCGCTAGCCGAAGAAGTCGGGGGGACGGCCGTCGCCACCAATGAGGAACTGGTCCGCGGTTCCGACGTGGTGGTGCTCGCGGTCAAACCGGCCTCACTCGAAGGTCTCGCCGCCAGCTTGCCGGCACCCAGGGCGGTGCTTTCGCTGCTCGGCGCGACTCCGCTCGCAAGACTTGCCTCTGAATTTCCCGAAAGCACGGTGATCCGCCTGATGCCGAACCTGGCTGTGGAAGTCCGGGCCGGAGTGATCTGCATGGCCGACCCGGAAGGAGCCGACGAGAAGATCGTCACCGCATGCCGGCAGCTGCTCGAATCGATCGCCACGGTCTACGAACTGCCGGACGACGACATGGACGTCGCGACCGCCGTGATGGGCTGTTCACCCGCCTATTTTGCGGTAGTCGCCGAAGCGCTCGGCAAGGAAGGGGCGGCAGGGGGCCTCGAGCCGGACGTCGCGATCCGCATGGTCGGTGAGTCGATGGCCGGAACCGCTGCTCTGCTGCAACAGCGAACACCGTTCGAGATCGAAACAGCGGTCGCTTCACCCGGCGGATCGACCGAAGCGGGACTTGAAGCGCTGGCGGCTGCGGGAGGAGCGGAGGCGTTTCGAATGGCGTTCGAGGCCTCGCTCGCCCGGATGCGCGGGAACTGAGCCGTGGAAGCCGTGCTCGCCGTGACCCGGGGTGACGTTGCCGCCTACGTCAACGGCCTCTTCACCGTCTACATCATCCTCGTCTTCCTGAGGGTCCTGATGTCGTGGATCCCGCGGCTTCCCGACAATCGCGTGATCCAGTCGGTGGCGGAGTTCATCCGCCAGACCACCGACCCCTATCTCAACCTGTTCCGGCGGTTCCTGCCTCCGGTCGGCGGCGGAGGTTTCGCTCTGGATCTCAGTCCGGTGATCGGCGTCTTTCTCCTGCTGATCGGCCAGCAGATCGTCGTCGCCCTTGTGCGGGGATGATGCCCGGCTACCGGCATCTGATCTGGGCCGGGCTCCTGGCTGCGCTCGTTGTAAGCCTCGACCAGATCTCAAAGGGGATCGTGGTCGACTCGATCCAGACCGGTGAGCTGATTCACGTCTTCGGACCGCTCGACTTCACCCACACACACAACGACGGGGTCGCGTTTGGCCTGGCCGGAGGTGGAGGCATACTCGTGATCGTGCTCGCCTCGGTTGCCCTCGTCGCTCTGGGTGCATTCATCGCCTCGGCGCCGGAGAGCAACCTGACCTGGATTTCCGGTGGACTGATTCTCGGTGGAGCGGCCGGGAACCTGATCGACCGGATTCGGCTCGGTCACGTAACCGACTTCATCCTCTTTCCGAGCTGGCCCGCCTTCAACCTGGCCGACTGTGCGATCACGGTCGGCGTGGTGATGCTGGCGATCAGCCTGATCTGGGGAGAACGCGAGAATGAAGGCGAAAAGAGTCCGGAGAGCGAGACCGGTGGCGTCTGATCAGGAAGATCCGGACCGGGTCGCGGAACCTGGCCCCCGGGGCTACAGAATCGTCTACCGCGACGATTTCCTCGCCGTGATCGACAAGGGATCCGACCTGGTCGTACATCCGGCCCCCTCCTTTGAGGGCGAGACCCTGGTCGAGATGCTGGCCGACGAGCTGGCCGGCGGGGATGATCCGGACCGCCCCGGCATCGTCCACCGGCTGGACCGCGGCACCAGCGGATTGTTGGTGGTCGCCCGCGAGGAGCAAACCCACGCCGACCTGCAGCTGATGATCCGCGAACGCAAGGTGTCCCGCATCTACACGGCGCTCGCCGACGGCAGGTTCAGGTCAAGGACCGGGACGATCGACGCCCCGATCGGCCGGGCTTCTCGCAAACGGCACCGGATGGCGGTCAACGGAGCGGGTTCGCGTGAAGCGAAAACCCACTTCGAGGTGAATGAAGCTCTGCGTCGGGAAAGTCTGCTCGAAGTCCGGCTCGAAACGGGACGCACCCACCAGATCAGGGTTCACCTCGAAGCGATCGGACATCCGGTGGTCGGCGACGAGATCTACGGAGGTCTGTTGCGTTACGGCCTCACCCGCCAGTTTCTGCACTCCTCGCGGCTCGGGTTTGTCCACCCCCGGACCGGCGAGGAGCTGGAGTTCACCGCCAGCTTGCCGGATGATCTGGACCGGGCTCTCGAAGCCGCACGCAACGCCGAATCCCTCTAGACTGGGCTGCTGTCCGTATTCCCTAACCCCCGGGAAACGACGGTGGCTCCTGCCGCCCGGAGAATGGCTCCGTGCGGATTCCACCGATAACGGCCCGGGCGGATCCGTTTTTCACCCAATTCAAGGAGAAGCATGTCCCAGGTAGGAATCCAGGAACTCCTGGAAGCCGGAGTTCACTTCGGCCACCAGACCAGCCGTTG
>JAEYSQ010000029.1 GCA_023434465.1 Actinomycetes bacterium | reverse complement strand
GATTTCTACCCCGTCCGGGCAGAATCCGACCCACCGGAGCCGGGTGTGCGCTTCTGTGGCATTTTCGTCTCTCAATCGTTGCGCCTGTCGAGCCATGTGTGAACGTTTTCGGGGCACCCTTGAAAGCATGGTCCAATTCGACCTCAACCTCTTGCTCGCCTCCGAGGCCAAGCGCCGCCACGGAGTGGTTGCGAGGCGCCTTCTGATCGCCGAGGGTGTCAGGCCGCGAAGCATCGATTCCAGGGTCCGAAACCGGACCTTCAAGAAGCTCTACGCCGGCGTGTACTCGTTGGTCCACGACGTGCTCACCGCGGAAGGGCGAATGGCGGCGGCAGTCCTCGCCGGCGGTCCGGTCGCCGTCCTCTCGCACCGCTCCGCGGCCGGCCTACACGGTCTGCTTCCGATCAACCGGAAACTGGAAGTGATCCGAAGCTCGAGCCCGGATCGCCACCGACCCCCGCCCGCCCACGCGAGTCGGGAAATCCATCCCGGGCTGACGATCCACCGAACCCGGTCGATCACTCAGGACGAGATCTGGATCGTGAGAGGAATCCCGGTCACCAGTCCGATCAGAACGGTAATCAACCTGGCCGAGTCCGAGAACAGGAAAACGCTCAAAGATGCCGTTCGAAAAGGCATTTCCCGGGGTCTTTTCACCATCGAGGCGATGCTGGCCGCCGCGGAAAGAGCCAGGGGCAGAAAGGGGATCAGGAAACTGAAGGGGGTCCTGGCGGCCTGGGACCCCAGCCTGCTTCGGGTTCGCACGGATCTCGAAGCCGAGTTTCCCGATTTCTGTCGCAAGTACCATCTGCCGAAGCCCTATGTGAACGACTACCGTGGCGACTACGAGGTCGATTTCCAGTTCGAGGGTTCCGACCTGATCGTCGAAGCCGACGGGGGGACCTACCACGACGATCGGGAGGCCAGACACCGGGACTACCGCAAGTCTCTGGACCTCGCCGCTGGGGGCAACCGCGTGGTCAGGGTCGACCCGATGATGATGCGCGAGGAAGGCGCGGAAACGGCGGCTAAACTCCGAAAGTTGCTGGAAGTCGACCTGGGCCCGTCACTCGGTCTCGATCAGGACGTTTCGCCCCAGAGAGTCGCGGTGAGCGATCGGGCTCCGCCATGATCGCGGTGTTCGCACAGATAGATCCCCTGCCAGGTTCCGAGGTGGAAACGCCCGTCACGGATTGGCAAGGTCAAATCGAATCCGGTCAATGCCCCTTTGAGGTGGGCCGGCATGTCGTCGGGGCCCTCGAGGGTGTGGGTCCACTCGAACTCGCGGGGCCGGGCCGGGACAGCAGCATCGACCCAGCTGCGGAAATCGGTCCGAACGTCGGGTGATGCGTTCTCGTTCAGCGTGAGCGATGCCGAGGTGTGCCTGATAAGGAGGTGAGCCAGCCCGACCTCGAACCGGTCGAGCTCGGTAATGGCTGATTCGACCTCACGAGTGACCAGGTGAAACCCCCGGGGCCGCGCCTCAAGGGTGAAATCGCTCTGAAACATGTCCATGCCCTCAAAGCTATCGCCCGACCCCCACCAGCGGTGGGTCGGATTTCACGCCGCCGTGGTCAGAATCCGACCCACCACAAGTGGCGAGAGGACGGCCGCAACCTGGTGGGTCGGGAAATGCGTGAGGGTGGTGAAAATCCGACCCACCCCGGAGTGCGAGCGTGCGGCCGCAACCTGGTGGGTCGGAAAATGCGTGAGGGTGGTGAAAATCCGACCCACCGATGTGGGGGGCTGGGCTGGTGCGGGGGTTGGTTGCTGTGTTCGGGACCCGGGGCTAGGCTCGGGACATGTATTCGGCGGTCTCGGTGTTGACCTTGATCACTTCGCCTTCGTTTATGAAGAGCGGCACCTGGATCTCGACTCCGGACTCGAGGGTGGCTGGCTTGGAGCCACCGCCGGAAGCGGTGTCGCCCTTCAGGCCGGGCTCGGTCTTGACGACTTTCGCTTCGATCGAGCTTGAAACCGCGACCTCCGAAGGGTTCTCATCCACGAACAGGATGTCGACCTCATCGTTGGGCTGGATCCAGCGCATCGCGTCCGCCGCGAGGTCAGCCGGGATCTCGATCTGGTCGTAGCTCTGGTTGTCCATGAAGACGACCGCGTCACCCGACTCATACAGATACTGCATCTTCCGGGATTCGGTTCGAACCGGACGGAACTTCTCACCGGCCCGGAAGGTCTTGTCGATAACCCCTCCATCTTCGATCCGGCGGAGCTTGGTGCGCACGAAGGCGCCGCCCTTGCCTGGCTTCACATGCTGAAACTCGATGATTCGCATGATCTTGCCTTCTACTTCGATGTGCGAACCGTTGCGGAAATCACTAGTGCTGATCACGGCAAATGATTCTAGAGCCTCCAGTCATAATGGCTTCATGACGACGACACCCGCGCTGCTCGACGAACTGCTCCGCACCCCCGGACCTTCCGGTTATGAGGCCCCCGCCGCCGAGGTCTGGCGAAAGGCCGCCGGATTCGCCGAGATCACGACCGACGGCCTCGGTTCCAGCGTGGCCACGATCCCCAGCGCGGATCAGAACGACGAGGCGCCGCTGCTGGCCGTGGTCGGACACATCGACGAGATCGGGCTGGTCGTCACCCACATCGACGAGAAGGGCTTTCTCTACTTTGCGCCGGTCGGCGGCTGGGACCCGCAGATTTTGGTCGGCCAGCGGGTCAGCGTCACTGGCAATGACGGCCCGGTTCCCGGTGTCGCCGGCCGCAAGCCGATCCACCTGCTCGAACCGGACCAGCGCAAGAAAGTCGTCCAGCTCAAGGAGATGCACATCGACATCGGAGCCGACGACCGCGAAGACGCACAGAAGATGGTCAGTGTCGGTGACCCGGTCGTTATCGATTGCGAACCGATGCCGGTGGCCGGTGGCCGGCTCGTCTCGCGCTCGATGGACAACCGGCTCGGTTCCTACGTCGCGCTGGAGGCTGCCCGCCGGATCAGCGAGAACGCGAAGGCGAAGCTCCGCTTTGCGGGGGTCGCCGCGGTACAGGAAGAGATCGGACTGTTCGGGTCCCGGACGGCCGCCTTCACGGTGCGCCCCGATCTGGCGGTGGCGATCGACGTGACCCACGCGACGGACGCTCCCGGAATCGACGAGAAGGAAGTCGGCAGCCATCCCTTCGGTTCGGGCCCGGTGATCGGCCGCGGGTCCACCCTCTCGCCCAAGGTCTACGAACTGCTTCGCGACACAGCCGAGAAGGCCGGAATCGAGTACTCGGTCGGCGCCAGCGGCAACTCGACTCACACCGACGCCGACTCACTTCAGATTTCCCGCACCGGCATTCCGACCGGGCTGGTTTCCATACCTCTCCGATACATGCACTCACCGGTCGAGATGGTCGACCTCACCGACGTCGAAGCGACGGTCGAGCTGATGGTCGCCTTTGCCGAGTCGCTCGACCCGGAGGTCGACCTCTCGCGCTGAATCTCGATTGGGTGACGACGGGGCACTTGGTTTCCGAGCCGTCACTTTGGGTAATCGATTTGTGAACCGGTCCGCGCGCGGGCAGGACCGGCAGACCAGCCCAAGGGAGATTCAGAGAATGCCGTCAATTCGCCTCGTCCTGACACTGCTTCTGAGCGTCGGATTCCTCTTCGCCTCGAGTTCTGCATCGACGGCACAGAAGCCCGTTGGGAAGCCGAAACTGACGCTCAAGGTCGTGTCGGGCACGGTGAATCAGGTGTTCAACACCGGCAAACTGAAGGTCCGGGTGAAGTCGAACCGGGCCGGACGGGTGAACCTGCGGGTCCGGTTCCGGGGATCCTTCCGTCACTTTCAGGTCCGGAAGTTCTGGCTCCGGGCTGGCCGGGCCCGACTGGTTCGAGTCAAACTGAAATTCTCGGGCGAGAAGCTATTCCTGCGCTGCGGTCCGAAGCGGATCACCGTCAAGGGCCGAATTCGTGGCCGAAGTGGCTCGGCGAAGGTCCGCCGTCCGGCCCGGTTGCGGTCACCCGGGTTCAGGTGCGGACCCACCGGCCCAACCGGCCCAACGGGCCCCACGGGCCCAACTCAGCCAACGGGCCCCACCGGCCCGACCCAGCCAACGGGTCCGACCGGTCCGACCGGTCCGACCGAACCGACTGGCCCCACCGGTCCGACCGGTCCTACCGACCCAACGGGCCCGACCGGTCCCACCGGTCCTACGGGCCCAACCGGCCCGACCAGCCCCACAGGCCCAACCGGTCCCACCGGGCCGACTGGCGAAACAGTGGTGGTCCCGCTCGAGAACCCGGACCGCTGCGACTTCCTCGACAACTCGGTCTGCCTTCAGCCCTTTCCCAACGATTACTTCACGATCGAAGATGAGACCGGGACCGGTCGCAAACTGAACATCGCCCGTGATTCGGCGCCGGCGAACCAGCTTGGGATTCACGTCGACACGACCGACATCAACCGCGGCGACGGTTTCAGCCCGGGCAACCTGATCACCATCAAGGTTCCCGAGGTCGACACGCCCGCCGCCTTCGAGAACAGCGGCCTGGTACCGATCACCGACCTCCACCGGTACGACGATCCTGAGCAGGCCGCGATTGTGATCGACGCCGCGACCGGCGAGCGCCAGCCGATCTGGGCCGAACTCGACTCGAACCCGACCTCGGTCGATCCGTCCGAAGGAGATCCGGGCGGGATCGACGCCAATCCGGCGAACAGCGATCCGGTCAACCTGATCATTCGCCCGGCCCGGAACTTCGAGTTCGGACACCGCTACATCGTCGCCCTCAGGAATCTCAAGGATGACGAGAACCAGCCGGTCGAGTCGCCGATCGGATTCCGGGTCTTCCGGGACGACCTGCCGACCGCACAACCCGAGGTCGAGAACCGGCGCCAGCACATGGAGTCGATCATCGACGATCTGGAAACCAAGGCTGGCGTTGAACGCGGCGACCTCTACATGGCCTGGGATTTCACGGTCGCATCCGAGGAGAGCGTCACCGGACGGGCCCTCCGGATGCGCGACGATGCGTTCGCGGGCCTCGGGGACACCGACCTGGCCAACCGCAGGATCGAAGGCGATGCCCCCGAGGTGGTCGTCACCGGGATCTGTGACGCCGAGCCCCTCCTGCCGATCCAGCTCGGCTGCGAACTTGACCTCGGCGACATCCCGGGCCTGCCGGTTCTGGCACCACCCGGCCAACCGGACGGCAGCCAGGTGATCCGCTACGTCGACGGAGTGATCACCGGGGTCCCCTGTTATCTCAGCCTGCCGCTCTGCGTGCCCGGTTCGAGGTTCAACTTCGACGCCGAAGACGAGATCTCGCCACTTCCCCTGAACACCACCAGTGTTCCGTTCCGCTGCGCCATCCCGCGGTCGGTCCAGACCGGCAACATCAACGGCTCGACGGTCACCCCGGCCACCCCGGGGATCTACGGTCACGGCCTGCTCGGCAGCCTTGACCAGATCAACGCCGCCAACGGAGTCGCCAACGCAGGCAACAGCATCTGGTGTGCAGCCAACTGGGACGGCTTCTCCACTTACGACCTTGCCAATGTGCTCCTCTCGCTGAGCGACATGTCGAACTTCCCCCTGCTCGTCGACCGCATGCAGCAGGGTTTCATCAACTTCATGATGCTGGGACGGGCGATGCTTCATCCCGAGGGGTTCGCCGCCGAGGATGCCTTCAAGCTCGACGTCGACGACAACCCGTTGACCCCGAACAGCGAGCCGGTGATCGACGTTTCCGGCTTTCCGGACAACCGGCTCAAGTACCTGGGCATCAGCCAGGGCGGAATCATGGGCGGGGCCCTGGTCGCTCTCTCACCCGACGTCGACCGGGGCGTGCTCGGCGTACCGGGCATGAACTATTCCACCCTGCTTCGCCGCAGCGTCGATTCCGACACGTACTTCAAGCTGCCGGCGGTCGGCCTCTACGCCAACTATCCGAACCTGGAGGAGCGTCCGGTGCTGCTGTCGCTGGTCCAGCTGCTTTGGGATCGCGGCGAGGCGAACGGCTACGCCCACAACATGACCACCGACCCGCTTCCGAACACACCACCGCATGAGGTTCTGATGCGGGTCGCTCTCGGTGACCACCAGGTTGCGAACGTGACCGCCGAGGTCGAAGCCCGGACGATCGGGGCCGGCGTCTACTCACCAGGGCTCCACCCCGGTCGCCATTGGGACGACGACCCGTTCCTCGGAATCCCCGAGATCACCGGTTTTCCCTACTCCGGTGGCAGTCTGATGGTCTACTACGACGGCGGCCCAGTCGGATTCAACGGCACCCGCGGGGCCGGCACCGCGACGCCGCCGAACGCGAATGTCCCGCCCCGCGAGGAGTGGGGATACGGCGGTGACCCACACAGCTATCCCCGGGCTTCGGCCGACGGGATCAACCAGGCGACGAGCTTTCTCGAGAACGGATCGGTCCCCGCCTGCGCGGGTGGCGGCTACTGCTACTCGAACGGCTGGACCGGTCCCTGAGCGACTTCCGCTCCCGGGCCGGGGCCGAAACCCGATTCCGGTACGGAATTGTTCAGAAACAGAGCGTCCGATCGGCGCAACTTCCGGTGCGAATCCGGTCTAGTATCCGTGAGACATGTCACATGACCGGTCGCTCTTGACCCGGTCAAATCCTTGGCCGGACTACCTGACGGCCACGCAACGAGAGGGAGTTACACGGAGTGATGAATCATCAATTGGGAACTCTGAACCTGCGCCGCGTCGCGGGATTCGCGTTCGCTCTCATCATGGCCTTCGCGCTGATGGCGACCTTCGTCAACAGCCAGGCCGAGGCGGGCAAGAAAAAGAAGAAGGCCAAGGTCGCCAAGGTGACCGTCGGTTCGATCGTGACCAAGAACCAGCAGGTTCTGATCAAGCAGAAGAAGATCGTGGTCAAGGTCAGGGCGAACCGCAAGGTCTCCGTGAAGCTCTCCGCCGTCGGCCAGGGCAAGAACGGATACTTCAAGGCCAAGCGGGTCAAGTTCAAGAAGAAGGGCGTCAGGAAGATCGCGCTCGCCTTGACCGGCAAGGGCCGGACCCAGCTTGGCAAGTGTGGCGCGAAGACCGTGAAGGTCACCGCCAAGTACAAGCGCAAGATCGGCAAGAAGAACCGCAACGCGAAGTCTTCCAAGAAGAAGCGCCTCGCCAAGTGGAACGGCAACCCGAACTGCGCGACCCCGCCGAACTACGTCACGGTTCCGCTGCCGGAAGATCCCGAGCACTGCGACTTCCTCGACAACACGATCTGCCTCCAGCCTTTCCCGAACGACTACTACACCAAGGCTGACAACTCCACACCGACCGGGAAGCGACTGAACCTGGGTGATGATGCGACGCCGATGAACACCGGCAACGCGACCCCCACCCACGTTGACGTCACCGACATCAACCGTGGCGACGGCTTCAGCCCGGGCAACCTGATCGTGTTGAAGGTTCCCGGTCTCGACACGCCGGCCGCGTTCGACAACACCGGCTTCGTGCCGCTGGATCACATCGCCGATTACAAGCGCGCCGATCAGCCCGTGGTCGTTATCGATGCCGAGACCGGAGAACGTCACCCGATCTGGGCCGAGCTCGACTCGAACCCGACCTCGGTCGACCCTGTCTCCGAGGAGAATCCGGGTGGCATCAACGTCAACCCGGGCAACACCGACCCGGTCAACCTGATCATCCGTCCGGCCAAGAACTTCGAGTATGGCCACCGCTACATCGTTGCTTTCCGCAACCTGAAGGACGCGGCGAACAACACGATTGAGTCACCGCTCGGTTTCCGGGTCTACCGGGATGATCTCCCGACCCAGCAGCCCGTGGTCGAGGATCGCCGCGACCACATGAACTCGGTGATCGGTGACCTGGAGAGCAAGGCCGGCGTCGATCGTTCCAGCCTCTACATGGCCTGGGACTTCACCGTCGCCTCGCAGGAAAGCGTCACCGGCAGGGCCCTGAAGATCCGTGACGACGCTTTCGCGCGTCTCGGCGACGGCGGTGACACCAACCTGGCCGATCGCAAGATCCAGGGTGCCAGCCCGGATTTCGACATCCTGGCCTACTGCGACGCCAGCGACACCGGTGCTGCTACGTGCGGCAACAACTACCCGGGTCGTACCGCCGCTGATTTCAACCCGAACAATCCGATCACCTCCCCGGTCCCGGGTGGTGACGAGCAGCGGACCTTCACGGGCTACATCCGTGACGTTCCCTGCTACCTGAACAGTGCCGACTGCGCATCGGGCGGTTTCTTCGAGTTCAACTCGAACGGTGAGCTCATCTGGGATGAGGACAGCACGATGGACGTACCGTTCCTCTGCACGATTCCGAGGTCGATCGTGAGCAACGGTGTCAGCAACAACGAGGTGGCTCCGGGTGGATCCGGCGTCTACGGTCACGGCCTGCTGGGACTGCTCAACCAGGTCCGTTCCGGTGGTTCGACCCGCGAGGTCGGCAACAAGAACAACTCGGTCTGGTGCGGCGCCAACTGGGACGGTTTCTCCCAGCTCGATCTGGGCGTGATCATCTCGTCGTTGGGCAACATGTCCAACTTCAACAAGGCAGTCGACCGCATGCAGCAGGGATTCGTCAACTTCATGATGATCCAGCGGGCGATGATCCATCCCCAGGGCTTTGTCACCGACGATGCCCTCAAGATGACCCACAACGGGACTGACCCGGTCGACAACCCGGGTACCCCGGCGATCGACACGAGTGATGGTGAGGACACCCGCGGTTACTACATGGGGATCAGCCAGGGCGGCATCATGGGTGGTGCGCTAACCGCGCTCTCCCCGGACGTCGACCGTGGCGTGCTCGGAGTTCCCGGCATCAACTACTCGACCCTGCTCCGCCGTTCGGTGGACTCGGACGAGTACTTCAAGCTGCCGGGTCTCGGTCTCTACGCCAACTACCCGGACCAGGCGTCCCGTCCGTTGCTGCTCTCCCTGATGCAGCTGCTGTGGGACCGCGGCGAAGGCAATGGTTACGCCGAGGCGATGACCGATAATCCGCTGCCGAACACGCCGCCGCACGAGGTGCTGCTGCGTCTCGCGCTCGGTGACCACCAGGTGTCGAATTTCACCGCCGAGGTGGAAGCCCGGACGATCGGCGCGGTTCGTTACGCACCGACGCTGCTCCCGTCCCGCGGCTGGGATCTGGACTACGAGGCGCTGCCTCCGGTCTCGGAATTCCCGACCACGGCCGGCGAGAGCATCATGGTCTACTACGACGGCGGTCCTCCCTCGTATGAGGGTACGCGTGGTGATGGCAGCGGCGTTCCCCCGTTGGAGAACGTCCCGCCGCGACCCGAATGGGGCTTCGGTGACGACCCACACAGCTACCCCCGTCACTCGCAGGACGGCCAGAATCACGCGGCCGACTTCCTGGAGACGGGCACCATCGACGAGTGCTCGGATGAATCGGGACTGTGCTTCGGCAACGGCTGGGACGGTGAAGCCGGCCTGTAGGCCAAGCGACAAGCAGCAATTGGAACGGGGCCCTTCGGGGCCCCGTTCTCGTTGCAGGTGCCAGCACGAGCCCCCTGGCTGACCAGACCTGGTGGATGCAATGAAAAGACCGGCCCCCTCAGGCCGGTCCTTTCGTCTGCACCTCTCTCCTCAAAACTCCCTCGCCATATTGCTCTGGAGTCCCCTCCCCACTCGTGACAGAAGCAACGTCGTCTGTGTGACGGGGATCACACTATAGAGGATCGTGACAAAAGATGCGTTCCCAAAGCAGCCCGGCAATCACCCCCCGCGCCAGCGCGCGTTGAAGTCCTCAGACGAACTGAAGTTGCTTGGGACGCGAGCTGAAGTTGCGGGCCACGCCCTCCTCGCCGACCAGGACCATGTCCTCGATCCGCACCCCCGATGCTCCCGGCACGTAGATGCCGGGCTCGACGGTTACCACTTCGCCGGCCATCAGCTCGTCCTTGCTGCTCGGTCCGAGCCGCGGAGCTTCGTGAATTTCCATCCCGACACCGTGCCCGAGACCGTGCCCGAAGTTCTCGCCGTATCCGGCATCCCTGATCACCGCCCTGGCGGCCTCGTCCACCTCGCTGCCACCGGCGCCGGCAATGACCGCGGCGAGCCCGGCTTCCTGCGCGCGCAGAGTCACCTCGTAGATCTCCCGCGAAAGTGAGTCAAGCCCGGCCTCGGTTCCGGTGGCGAAGGTCCGCGTGCAGTCGGAGCAGTAGCCGTCGAGCCTTACCCCCATGTCCACCGTGACGAGTTCCCCGGAGCCGATCGTCCGGCGACCGGGCTCGGCGTGAGGCGAGGCCCCGTTCGGACCGGAAGCGACGATCGGCGGAAAGGAAGGCTCCGCGCCTTGGTCCCTCATCCAGCCGGTCAGCCAACGGTCGATCTCGGCTTCGGTCCGGCCGACCAGTCCGCGCTCGACCAGCAGGCCGTAGAGCTGGTCGGTCATTCCGGCGGCGGCGGCGATTCGTTCGGCCTCGCCCGGGTCTTTGACCCGACGCAGAAGTTCGACCTGACCCCCGGCTGCCAGCAGTTCGGCCTTCCCGGCGGCGGCCTCACCCAACTCGCCGGCGCTGCGCACCGTCACCTGGTCGTCTTCGAAGCCGACCCTGCCTTCGAGCCGGCCGGCCAGCCCTTCGAGCCAGGGACCAGAGATGATTTCGACCTCCCATCCCGCCATCCCGGCGGCCCGCTCGGCGTAGCGAAAGTCGGTCAGGAACAGGCGGCGCCCGGGGGAAATCAGACAGGCACCGTTGGTCCCGGTAAAGCCGGTCAGATACTCGACGTTGACGAGATTGGTGACCAGAAACGCATCGAGCGGGGAATCATCCGGACCGGCCGCGCCGAGCAGCTCGACTAGGCGTTCAGCCCGGTCGCTCATACCCCGAGCAGGTCGGCCAGGAGCTTCAGTGCCCGCTGGTATCCGTCGACTCCCTGACCTGAGACCTTGGCCTCGACGAGACCGTCGAAGACCGAGACTTTACGCCACTCCTCGCGGTTTTCGACGTCGGAAAGATGAACCTCGATGGTCGGCACCGGGTCTACCGCGAGCGCGTCACCGATTGCGCGGCTGTAGTGGGTCCAGGCTCCCGCGTTGACGATCGCCCCGTCGGCCGTCTCCGAGACCCGGTGCAGGTACCCGCAGAACTCGGCCTCGGAATTGGTCTGGAAGAAAATCGGGTCGAGGCCGACCTCACCGGCCCAGCCGCCGATCCGGTACTCGAGCTCGGACAGGCTGAGACCACCGTAAAGGTCGGGGTCCCGCCGCTCGAGAACGTCGAAGTTGACGCCGTGGAGCACGGCGATCCGATTGGTCGCCCGGGTCATCATCTGGCTCCCCGGTTCAAGGCAGGAGCTCCTCGATTGCGGCGAGTATCGCCGTGTCATCGACCGTGCGGTCGATCAGGGGCTGTCCCGGAGTATCCAAGAGCACGAAGCCTACCCCGCGCGAAGTCTTCTTCTTGTCGAACTGGACCGCCGCAAGCACCTTGGCCGGGTCGACCGCGGAGTCAAGCTCGACCGGCAGGCCTTGGCGTCGGGACCATTCCTCCACCTGTTCACGCAAGGAATCGGCTCCGGACAGGCGCAACGCAGCCAGCAGGCCGAGGGCGATCGCCTCGCCATGCCGGTAGCGCTCGTACGAAGTAACCGACTCGATCGCGTGGCCGACCGTGTGACCGAGGTTGAGCTGGGCGCGGAGGCCGGTGTCGCGCTCGTCGGCCGCGACCACGGAACATTTGTAGCGGGCACACTCGAAAACCAGATCGGCCCGGGTCAGGATCTCGCCCGGGTCGAGCTTCGAAACCTGGTCCCAGAGCTTTCCACCGGCCAGGAGTGCGGTCTTGACCACCTCGGCCATCCCGGCCGTGAGTTCAGCCGGAGGGAGCGTCGCGAGCGTGTCGACATCGCTGATCACCGCGGCAGGCAGATGGAAGGCACCGACGTAGTTCTTTCCCTCCGGAAGGTCGACCCCGGTCTTGCCGCCGTAGGCCGAGTCGACCTGGGCGACCAGCGTGGTCGGGACCTGGGTGACCGGGATGCCTCGCTGGTAGGTATGCGCTGCGAATCCGCCGAGGTCACCGACTACTCCGCCTCCGAGCGCGATCAACCGGTCGGACCGGGTCACCCCGGCCCGGGCCATTTCGCGCAGCGACTGATCAAGCTGGGCCATCGTCTTGGCGCTTTCTCCGGGTGGCACAGTCACTGAGCCCGACAGCTCGCCCAGACGATCGGCGTAGAGCGGACCGACCGATCCGTCGGTGAAACAGAACGAGCGGCCGTCGCCGGGCAAGGCGGCCGACCCCTCGGCGAACAACGCCGAGCCGAGCAATTCCCGACCTACGTAGACCGGGTATTCCCCGCCCGCGCTTTCGGCCCAGAACATCCGCGTGCCCTCGGGCAGCTCTTCGAGCGCCCGGACCGCGTCGTAGGCACGGTCCCAGATCCGCCGGGCGACGCCAGGCAGGACCGCCTGGGCGACCGAGTCGTAAAGCGGCTGCCGGCGGGTGAACAGGGCCCGGAAGGCGGCCTCATCGCGGGCCAGGGGCCGGCTCGAGTTACGCACCCTTCGCCAGGCAGTGTCGAGACTCAGCTCGAGCCAGACGACGGTGTGGCCGTCAACCATCAACGCTTCGCGAATCGCTTCCGACTCGACCGCACCGCCCCCAAGGGCGAGCACGTCGATCGAGGGGTCTGCCAGGGCGCCGATCACCACCTCGCGTTCGAGTTCCCGAAAGGCGGTCTCGCCCTCGGTCTCGAAGATCTCGGCGATCGGTCGTCCGGCCTTCTCCTCGATCAGCGAGTCGGCGTCAACCGAGTGCAGCCCGTGAGCGGCGAGTTCGACCAGGGCCGTCGATTTGCCGGCCCCCATGAACCCGACCAGGCAGATCATCGCCAGCCGATTCGCTCTTTGTAGGCGTCGATAGCGGCCAGGACGTCGTCCATGTGGTCACCGCCGAACTTCTCGCGGTAGGTCTTGACCAAGGCCAGGCTGACCATCGCCTCGCCGACCACGGCCGCAGCCGGGACCACGGTCGAGTCGGTTCGTTCCTTGTGGGCCTGGGCCGGCTCGCGGGTCGCGGTGTCGACCGAGCGCAGAGGCTTGGTCATGGTCGAGATCGGCTTTATCGCCGCCCGGACCGAAAGGGGCATGCCGTTGGTCATGCCACCCTCGAGACCACCCGCATGGTTGGTCTCGCGGTAGTAACCGCGCTCCTCGGAGTAGAAGATCTCGTCGTGGGCGGCTGATCCGGGCCGGCCGGCGACATCCCAGGCCTGGCCGATCGAGACTCCCTTGATCGACTGGATCGAGCAGATCGCCTGCGCGAGACGCCCGTCCAGCCGGTCCTCCCATGAGATGTGGCCTCCGAGGCCGGGAACCAGCCCGAAGATACGCACCTCGAAGGTGCCGCCGAGGCTCTCATTTCTCTTGCGGAGCACGTTGATCTCCTCGACCATCGCAGCTGAAGTCTCCGGGTCGAGGCAGCGGACGGGATCGTCG
>JAEYSQ010000003.1 GCA_023434465.1 Actinomycetes bacterium | reverse complement strand
GCCCAATTCTTTTTCTGGGGGTTTTTGCCCCCCGAATCCGTGGGTCATCGCCCCCGGAAGATTCGAACTCGGTTTGTTCGCGGAGGATCTGGCGGGCGTCTCGCACCCCGACCGGTAGTGGCCTGATTCCGGCGCCCGCGAACATCAGGGCTGAAGGGGTGGCCAGCTCCGGTACCGACTCGATCGCCCAGGCCAGGAATTCGCGGGGTGAACCATCGAACCCGATCCGGCCGGCGTCCATCGCGATCACCCGGTCAGCTGCGGCCAGGCAGCGCTCGAGGCGGTGTTCGGCCAGAACCACGGCCACCCCCCACTCCTCGTTCAGTCGACGCAGAAGCCAGATCAATTCGTCACCGGATACGGGATCCAGCTGGGAAGTCGGTTCATCGAGCAGAATCAACGGCGGCCGGGTGACCAGCGCGACCGAAAGAGCCACACGCTGAAGCTCGCCGCCGGAAAGTGTGGCGACCGAGCGTGACAGAAGGTGCGGTATCCCGAGCGCCAGCGCCACTTCTTCCACGGCCCGCGCCCGTTCGGCCGGGTGATCACCGCGGAAGCGGAGCGGCAGGTCGAGCTCGGCCGCGACCGTGGTCGAGACGATCTGCGTCTCGGGGTCCTGGGCGACGTATCCGACCGCGTCGGCCAACTCGCCGGGACCGTGCTCGACGACCGAGCGTCCCGCCACGTGCGCTTGGCCGGAGATTTCGCCTCCATGGAAATGCGGGATCAGGCCGCATCCCGCCCGAAGCAGTGATGTCTTGCCGGAACCGGAGCCGCCAGCCAGGACGACGAACTCGCCCGGTTCAATCGCGAGATCGATGTCAACCAGCGCCGGTTGCCCCGCCGCGGGGTACCGATACCCGAAACGCTCGAGTTCGAGGACGAGACCGGAAGCGCACGGGCTGGCGACCGTACTCATCGCCTGCCTCCTCTTGGGCCGGGACGCCAGGTCACGAACCCACCGGCCAGAAACGTGACTGCGGCGAGTGGTCCTTCGATGCCGATCGCGTAGTCAACCTGCGGATAGGTGTCGAAGCGGGTCGAGCCCGCCAGAAGCTCGAGCCCGGCCACGCAGATGAGGACCAGACCGGCCAGCCAGAAACGACGGTCGTAGCGCGAAGGCACCCGGCGGAAGCGGGACGGCCCTCTGTCCTGGCCGTAACCGCGGAGCTCCAGGGTCGCGGCCACATCGACCGCCCGGTCAAGTGAGCCAGCCAGCAGGCGATGGGCCATCGCTCCCCGCCCGACGGGGTTGGCCGCAGGTCCGCGCAGGGAGGCTGCTTCGCCGATCCGGGCGTAATCGGTCGCCGCGAGCGGAACCAGCCGCGAGATCAAGGTGGCGGTGAGGGCCGAACGGCGGGCGACCCCGTGAACCGCCTGAAGGATCCGGTCCGGGTCGACGCAGGCCGACCAGACTCCGATCACGACCATGGTGCCAAGGGCCCGTAGTCCGATTACTCCACCGGCGGCGATCGCTTCGGCGGTCACGTCGACCCGGCCGAGCACCGGCCACTCGCCGAGCCGGGCCAGCACGGTGGCGCCACGGCCGGTTACGAGCGCATTGACGATGACCATGGTCAAGGCGAGAAAGCCACCCAGCTTCAGCGAGAAATTGACGGCCCGGGCGGCACCGCAGCCGTACCCGGCGATCGCAGCGCCGGCCGTTGCGGCGATCAGGACCAGCGGGTCGGAAGAAAAGAAGCAGATCAGCAGGTACGCGCCCAGATACAGAAGGACGGGCGCGAGTGAGGCCGTCTGCACGGTCTCCCGCCGGGGCACGTAGGCGATTGGGGAGAGCTTCTTCATGATCGACAGGTCAGGGTAGGGGCAGCGAAGAGACCCGGCCGCCGCTGACCACCGCTGTGTATCTCCGTTCAAGGTCAGCCGGGGTGAGCGCGGCTGCAGCCATTTGCACGGCTTCCTCGGTGCCGCCGGTGATCAACCAGACCGGCGGGTCGTTGGCCCGGCGCATCGCCGCTACCAATCCCGCTTCAGGGCCGTAGTCGGTGGCGTCGTCGCCGCGCACGTCGAGTCCGAGAAGGTGCCAGGCGCTGTTTCGCGGGAAACCTTCCGGGGTGCCGGTCGTGGGAGCGGCGAACCTGACGAAGAGGCCGCTGGACTCGGGGCCCCTGAGGATCCGACGCCCTTCAGGAGAGCGGATCACGTCATCGATCGGGCCGACCCGCAGGATCATGTTCTCGCCGGTGTCTTCGAGATCCACGCCCTGGTTCTCGAGCTGTTTCTCGACCATTCCGCAGGCGGTCTGCTGACCGAGACAGTCGACCTGAACCCCCCAGTCCCGGTCGTCATAGCCGGTCGAGAAAGGAGCCGGGTAGGCACCGACCACCGCACCGACCTCCATTGCATCGGTCCAGTCGCGGTAGTCCCACCACACGGAGTCCCCGCCGGCAACCGGAAACTGAGCCGAGCCCCGCTCCGCCACGATTCCGTTGACGGAGAAAAACCAGTCGAAGCTGCGCCCGCCCTCCCTGCCACCGGCGAATCCGTCGACCGACTGGACGTACTCGCCACCGTAGGCGGTTTCGAGTTCGACCAGACCGTCCAGCACCCGCATCGAGTTGCTCGACTCGTTGACGGCCAGATCCGGCTCATCGACCAGTAGCTCGGCCCCATAGTCACGGGTCACCCATAGCCGGGCGTCGCCGGTGTCCTCGCCGGGACCGAACCCACAGCCGGCCAGAATCAGGCCGCTGAAGGCAAACAGAGCCACGCCGACGGCCCGGGCGAAAAAGCCCCGGAACCGCCGGTTTTTGGCTGTGGCCTTCACCTGGGCGGGATTACTTCCTGATCGAGACGTAGACCCGGTTCGACGGAATGAGGCCGGCCTGTCGGGCGACCAGTTTCGTCTTGCCAGTGATCTTCACCTTTGTGTACCCGCGCACATCGGTCGGGGCGGCGGTGCCGCCGGAGACCTTCGCTCCTTCAACCGGGCTTTTCTTGCCGTTGGCCGCCTTGACCACCAGAGCGCGGACCTTGACCACCGCTCCCTTACGAACCTTGCCGCTCTTGGCGAGCCACCTCGGCGCCTTCAGGTAGAGCGAGTCCGGGGTCGTTTCCTGCCAGCTCTTCGAGTAGTAGAAGAGCACCGAGTCGCGCCGCTTCAGCTTGAGCAGTTCCGCCCCGACCGGAGCGTCCTTGTAGTTGTGGCGGACAACCCACCACCCTTCGCCCTTAGCCATGGTGCCGCCGATACCGCAGACACCGAACCCGAAGTCCCCGTCGGAGATCCTCAGCGGACGAAGTGCCTTGTACCTGAATGACGCCTGGTAGAGCAGGCCCAAGCCGGTCGGGCCGGCCAGGGTTCGAGCCGGTCCGCGTTGGCCACCTAGAGTCGGACAGGCCGAGCTCGGCTTGATTTTCGCGGTACCGGTGGGCACGGTGCGATCGAAGATGATCTTGCCCTGATGGGTGACGACCCGCAGGTTGACCGGGATCTTCTTCGCGGCACTGGCCGGCTGCGACGCGAACCCGAGCAGCAGGGCCAGCCCGAGCAGAAGCCCGAGTGCGGGGTGGGTGAATCGATTTGTCATGCGTTCCTTTTGTCCGGCAGCCCTACGCGAGGCCGCTTTTTCGGTGCGCCAGATGGCACAAAGCCGGCAGGTCTTCGGACTCGGACGTTTTCTAGGAGGCAGCCTTCCCAGACCATCAGGTCCAGTGGCTGTGTGCCTTCAAGGACGTCCCTACCGCTGCGCGTCAGTTCCGGACTTCGACCGGATTCCCTGACCCCGCTGAAGGGGTGCGACCGACTTCGAGATCGATCATAAACGACCGCCCACGGCAAGGCTGCATCGTCCTGCCGCGGTGTGACCTGTCAAGATGCTGGATTCCGCGCCGA
>JAEYSQ010000005.1 GCA_023434465.1 Actinomycetes bacterium | reverse complement strand
CCGCCCGGGCCGGGGCAAGGGCTGTACTGACCGGAAAAGCGCCTCGCGGGGCGGCCGAGCGGGCACTGCCCGGCGTGTTGCGGGATGGCCTCAAGGTCTCGCAGAAAGACGGGGTGAGAATCGGGGTTCGGGTGCCGGGTCTTCTTCCCGGCTTTCCGGAGACTCACGTCTACGGTTCGAGCTCTCTGGGGGACGGCTGATGTTCAACCACGCCGAGAGCCGGCTCGCCCCCGGGCGACTGGCCGGGGAGGGCCGTTTTGTGCGGACAGCCTGCTCGGAAAGCTCGGGCCAGGCAACGGTCGAGGCGGTCGCGGGCATCGCGGCTGTGATGCTGGCCGGTCTGATCTGCTTTCAGCTTCTTGCGACCGGCTATACCGCGACGATCGCTGACGGGGCGGCCGCTGCCGGAGCGGTGGCGCTGGTGCGCGGCGAACCGGTCGAGCCGGCTGTTCGCAAAGCCCTGCCGGGGTGGGCTCGCAACCGGGTTTCGGTTTCCCGGTCGGGGCCGACGGTCCGGGTGCGCCTGCGGCCTCCGGCGCTTTTCTCTTCGATGTCCGAGACTCTCGCGGTTACGGCCGAAGCGGGTGGAAGGCCGGGATGAGCGTAACCATGCTGATCACCACGGTCGGTCGCTTCCCCGGCGCCGAACGGGAGGCTGCTGAGCGGCTGCTGCAGGCTTCTGGTGGCGGGCCAGCGGTGCTCCTCGAAGTGGGACGGGAGCGGCCTCGCGCGGCCAGCCTGCTTGCGCCGGAAGCGGCCAAGGACCTGGAGGCAACGCTCGCGAAGGTGATGCCGGAGGCGATTATCAAAGCACGCGGCTCCCTGGTCTATGTTGCGGTTGACGGAGATGAGGATCTCGCCGGAACCGTGTCGCGGCTCCGGGCAAGTGTCGATTCCACGCCGATGGCCGTCGTGGCGCCCGCCGAGCGCTACAGGGAGTTGCTGGAACTGGGCTGGGACCAGGTGATCGTCGGGTCGGGCGAGCTACGTGATTCCAAACCCGGTGAAGCACTCGATTCGCCCCTGACCGAACTTGTGCTGGAGGAGGCCAGCGAGTTCGCTGAGAAGGCGGAGCTGGCCGAACGTTCCGCGGTTCGGAGGGGGCCACTCTCGCGGCTTCGATCCGCCCGGGGCCAGGCGACCCCTCTGGTGCTTGGCGGAGTCTTCGCGCTCGTTCTCGGCGCCGTGGCGCTGGTTGCGATCTCCGGGGCGGTCACGGGCAAGGCCAACGCGCAACGCGCGGCCGATCTGTCGGCGTTGTCGGCCGTGCGGTCGATGAAGGACGACCTGCCTCGTCTGCTGGCTCCGCCGCGCCTGCCGAACGGGCTCCCGAACCCGGCCCACATGCCGAAGCCGGTCTACCTGAGCCGGGCCCGGTTGGCCGCGGTCAAAGCGGCGGCTGCCAATGATGCCTCACCACTGGCGGTCTTCGTCCGTTTTCCCGATTCCGGTTCCTACGCGCCGGTCCGGGCCAGAGTCTCGATTGCGACATCGGTCCGGCCCGGATCGGGAGGCAGCGGCCACCGGGCTCCGCCGAACTGGGCGGAGGCGCGAATCAGCGTGCCCGTCTCGATGGGGGCGGTGCCGTCCATGGCCTCCGGAGGTGGTTACTCCGGGCCCCTGGCCGAAAGGCAGGGAAAGGGCATGCGACCGGATGTGGCGGCCGCCTTCGACGCCATGTCGGCGGCGGCAGCAGCGGCCGGAGTCACCCTGACAATCAACTCTGCATTTCGCTCCGACGCCGAACAGGCCGCACTCTTCGCGGCCAACCCCGACCCGACCTGGGTGGCGCCGCCTGGCCAGTCGCTTCATCGCTGTGCAACCGAGCTCGACCTCGGACCGCCCGCGGCCTACGGTTGGCTGTCGGCCAATGCCGGCCGCTTCGGCTTCGTCCAGAGGTACAGCTGGGAAGCCTGGCATTACGGGTTCACGATCGGTCCTGCCCCCTGTTCGCAGGCCGGCAATTCGGTCGGATTGGAGAGCGGTGACCGCTCGGCGGCTCTCTCGCAAGCGGTACCTTCGTTTACTCCGGGATGGGTGAGGCCGCTGGTGTTGCGCGCGGCGATGCGCTGGAACGTTTCGGCTGCACTGCTGGCCGCCCAGCTCTTCGCCGAATCGGGGTTCGACCCGAACGCGGGCAACGGCATCGCCTTCGGTATCGCAGCCTTTACCCCCGCGGCGGCGGCCGAGTACGGCCTCGAGGACCCATTCGATCCGGCCGCCGCGATCATGGCTCAGGCGCACCTGATGAGCGATCTGCTCAAGCGGTTCGGTTCCCCGGCGCTCGCGCTCGCCGCCTACAACGCAGGACCAGGTGCTGTCGGCTCCTGCAACTGCATTCCGCCCTACCCGGAGACCCAGGCGTATGTGACGAAGATTCTCGGCATGCTCGGCGGCATGGGTGCGATCAGCCCGATCGGCATGACGATCGAGCTGGTCAAGTAGCGATCGCGGAGGAAGGCTCCCGACAGGGATGGTGGCGTTACTGTTGCGCCATGCAAACTCTCGCCATTGATGGTCCGGAACAGATTCAGGAGTTGGTCGGCAAGCAGGTCGGCCCGACGGAGTGGCGCGAAGTCACACAGGAAATGATCGACACCTTTGCCGATCTTTCCGGAGATCACCAGTGGATCCACGTCGACGCCGAGCGGGCGAAGAAGGAGAGTCCCTTCGACACCACCATCGCCCACGGAAACCTGACCCTGTCGATGATCGACGGCTTCCGGGTCGACCTGGTCGAGGTCCGGTCCGGCTTCACGATGGGCGTGAACTACGGCTGGAACAAGGTCCGCTTTCCGGCGCCGGTTCCGTCCGGGTCAAGCGTTCGCGCTTCAGCCGAGCTGACCAAAGCCAGCGACCTCGGCAACGAATGGATGGAGATGGTGACCACCTTCACGGTCGAGGTCCGGAGCGCGGACGGAACCGTCAATGAAAAGCCCTGCTGCGTCGCCGAAAGCGTCACCCGCCTCCTCAAAGCCCAATAGGCCAATCTGAAGCGTCCGGCCGAGGTGCCCGTCCTGGGCCTTCGGGGGCGCGAAGCCACGGACCGGGAGGGGCACCCGGGCGGGACGCCCCAGCGCTACTCGCCCTTGAACTCGGCCTTGTCTCCGGAGAGGAAAGCGGCTACGGCGTTCATTGCGTCTTTGGTACCCATGCCTTCGGCGATGCCGTGGCGCTCCAGCTGAAGCTGCTCGGTGATGCTGTTGTCGAGGCTCTGGTGGACCAGTTTCTTGGCCATCTTCTGGTAGTACGGCGATTTGACGGCAAGCTTGTCGGCTTTCTCGCGGGCCCGGCCGAGCAGTTCGTCCGGCGCGACGACTTCGGAAACGAGTCCCTCGGCCAAAGCGTCGGCCGGAGTCAGATTCGGGTCGTTCAGAAGGATCTCGATCGCCTTCGAGGGGCCGACCACCCGCGGCAGGAAGTAGGTCATGCCGCCGTCGGGTGAAACCCCGATCCGGCCGTAGGCGCAGGCGAGGAAGGCGTTCTCGGAGCAGATCCGGATGTCGCAGGCAAGCGCCAGCGAGAAGCCGGCACCGGCGGTCGGTCCGTTCAGCGCGGCGATCACCGGGTAGGGGATCCGCTGCAGGTCGACGATCGCCTGATGAAGCATCTCGGCTCCCCGACGCACCCCGGCGACGATGTCAACGCTCTCATCCTCCATGCCCGCCTTGAACCAGTTGAGGTCGCCGCCGGCGCAGAACGCGGCTCCGGAACCGGTCACGATCAGACCGCGGAGCGGAGCTTCGTCGGCCAGCCAGGCGAAGGCCGTGACCATGTCGCTGATCAGGTCCGGACTCATCGCGTTGAAGGTCTCGGGACGATTCAGGGTCAGGGTCCCGATCTCTCCGTCGATCTCGATCTGGATGGTTTTCAGTTCCGGGGGAATGATCAATTCATTGGCCATGAGTGGCGCCAGCGTATCCCAATATCTGCCGCGTTCTACGCTTCGGTGGTGGCCGTGCCCGCAAGAAACGACGAAGCGAGAGAACAGCGGATCGTCGCCGAACGGCGATCGCTGCCCGACGCGCCGGGCGTCTATCTGTTCCGTGACCGCGACGACGAGGTGATCTACGTCGGGAAGGCGATATCGATCCGCAAGCGAGTCGCTTCGCATTTCAGCGGTGGCAACGCTGAAATGACCCGTCAGATCGAGCGGATCGAATTTCTCGCGACGGAGACCGAGTCGGAAGCCCTGATCGCCGAACAGAGCTTCATCAAGCGGTACCGGCCGCGCTTTAACATCAAGCTGCGCGACGACAAGTCCTATCCGTACGTCGGGGTGAGTCTCGACGAGGATTACCCGCGGGTTTACTTCACCCGCGAGCGGCACCGGCCGGGACGGGTCTACTTCGGGCCGTTCTCTTCCGCCCGGAGGGTCCGGGACACACTCGAGCTGCTGGGCAAGCTGTTCCAGTACCGGACCTGCGAAGGCAGGGAACCGGGCCGCCGCTCCGGAAGCCCATGCCTCGATTACTTCATCAAGCGGTGCGGCGCGCCGTGCGTCGACTACATCAGCCAGGAGGAATACCGGGCCAACATCGACCGGGTCATCGATTTCCTTTCCGGCCGTTACGACCAGATCGAGCGCGACCTCGACTCCCGGATGAAGTCCGCGGCCGCCGAGCAGGACTTCGAGACCGCGGCGGTATTCCGCGACCGGCTCGCCTCGGTCCGTTCGTTGTTCGAACGGCAGCGGATATCCGGCTCAAAGGTGGGGACCGCCGACCTGATCGGCGTCGCGGTCGAAGGTACCGACGCGAACGCGCAGGTCTTCCAGGTCCGGGACGGAATCCTCGCCGAGCGTCAGTCCTTCTACCTGGAAAACCCCGCCCAACGCGAGATCGACGAAGTCACAGCCGAATTCATCGAGCAGTACTACGGCGCTTCACCGGCCGTGCCGAAACGCGTCGTGCTCGGTCCGTACATGACCGGCAAGCTCGAGGAGATCGAGACTTTCCTTTCCGGCCGCCGCAGCGGAGCCGGGGTAGAAGTGCGGATCGCCGAGCGCGGAGACACACGGCGGCTGCGGGAGATGGCCGAGCGAAACGCCGGGCTCGCTCTTGACCAGGACCGCCTCCGAAACGAACACCGCCAACAGCGCCGGGTCGAGGCGCTGAGTCAGCTTGGCGAAGCGCTCGGCATGGAGGAACTGCCGGTGCGGATCGAGGGCTTCGACATCTCCAACCTCGGTGGTGAGCACACGGTTGCCTCGATGGTCGTCTTCGAGGGCGGTCGGCCGAAGAAGTCCGACTATCGCCGGTTCCGGATCAGGGGCGAGACCGGGCATGAAGGACCCGATGACTTTGCTTCGATGGAGGAAGTGCTGGGCCGACGGATCGGCCAGTACCGGCAGCAGGTCGATCTCTCGCCACATGACCGCGACCGGGACGAGAGCTTCGCTTCGCTGCCGTCGGTGATCATGATCGACGGCGGCAAAGGACAACTTGCCGCCGGGGTCCGGGCCCTGGAGGAGTTCATCGCGCTCGGGGTCACCGTGGTCAGCCTCGCCAAACGAGAAGAGGAGATCTTCACCCCCGGCAGTTCCGGGCCGCTTGACCTGAAGTCCGACTCGGAAGCGAACATGTTGCTTCAGAGAGTTCGCGACGAAGCCCACCGTTTCGCGATCACCCATCACCGGGGGCGGCGTGACAAGGCGATGACCGCTTCGGTCCTGGACAGCATCCGCGGTGTAGGACCGACGCGCAAACGTCTCCTGATCAAGCATTTTGGCTCGCCCGACCGGCTCCTGGAAGCGAGCCGGGAAGAGATCGAAGCGGTCCCCGGCCTGCCCGGTAAGGTGGCCCGTGAAATCCACGAGCAACTGAACAGGATCGGTTAGGCCATCGCGGCGCCAGAATCAGAATCAGGGGAACGCAGGGTGACCGAGCCGGTTGAGATGGTGGTGATCACCGGTCTCTCGGGGGCCGGCAAGTCGGAGGCGATCGCCGCGTTCGAAGACGCCGGATACTTCTGCGTCGACAATCTCCCGCCCCAGATGATCCGTTCGCTGGGTGAACTTTTCCGGCTGCCCGGGAGCGGGGTGGAGCGGGCCGCCGTGGTATCCGACGCTCGTGGCCGTGAGTACTTCGAACAGCTCAACCAGGTTCTCGATGACCTCGAGCGCGAGGGCATCAAGCCGAAGGTGGTGTTCCTCGAGGCCCATGACGAGATCCTCACCGACCGCTACAAGGAGACCCGCCGTCGCCATCCTTCCGCTCCGGAAGGCAGGATTTCCGAGGGGATCGAACACGAACGCGAGATCCTCGCTCCCCTGCGAGCCCGCGCTGACCTGGTCATCGACACTTCAGGTGAAACCGCGACGACGCTTCGTCGCCGGATAGCCGAGGAACTTATCGACGCGGGCACGAGCAGCCTGATGGCCGTGAACCTGCTGACCTTCGGTTTCAAGAACGGGCCGCCCCGCGACGCCGACATCACTCTGGACGTGCGTTTTCTCCCGAATCCCCATTACGTGGATGAACTGAGACCACTGACCGGCCTCGACCAGGAGGTCCGCGACTACGTCGAGGCCGGCACCGTGGCGGGCGAGTTCTACGGCCGGCTCCTGCCCCTGCTTGAGTTCCTCATCCCGGCCTACGTCGCCGAGGGCAAGACGCACCTGACCATCGCGATCGGCTGTACCGGGGGTCGCCATCGCTCGATAACGGTGGCGGAACGGATCTGGCGCGAGTTTGCGGCCCGCGATGACGTCGTGGTCCGCGTGACTCACCGGGACGTCCCGTAGGAACTCAACCCGTCCGGTTCCCCCGGCCGGGTCGGCTCGAGGTGGCACCTGATCTCGCGTCGATGTCTCTAGGATCGGAACCCGTGTCTTCACCGGTCATAACCGTTCGGGGGCTTCACAAGTCGTATGACGACCTCGAAGCAGTCAGAGGGATCGACCTCGACGTCTTCCCCGAAGAAATCTTCGCGGTGCTCGGTCCCAACGGGGCTGGCAAGACGACCACGGTCGAGATCCTCGAGGGTTATCGCGACCGCGACGCAGGCGAAGTCAGCGTGCTGGGCCTGGATCCAGCGAAACCGACTCCGGACTGGCGTGAACGCATCGGAATCGTGCTTCAGAGCACGACTCTGGAACCAGCCCTTACGGTCCGGGAATCACTTCAGCAGTACGCCGGCTACTACAGCAACCCACGCGCTGTCGACGAAGTGATCGCCCTGGTCGGCCTCGAAGACCAGGCCGGAACCCGGGCCCGAAAGCTTTCTGGCGGCCAGCAGCGCCGACTCGATGTGGGCATCGCTCTGGTCGGGGATCCGGACCTGCTCTTCCTCGACGAACCGACCACCGGGTTCGACCCTTCGGCACGCCGCCAGGCGTGGGAGATGGTCGCCGGCCTCCGTGACCTCGGCAAGACGGTGCTGCTGACAACCCATTACATGGAAGAGGCGCAGTTTCTCGCCGACCGCGTGGCGATCGTCAACGAAGGACGGATCGTGGCGCTCGATACGCCCGAGAATCTCGGCGACCGCCGACGCCTGCCTACCACGATCGCCTTCACCGTCGCGGATGACACCGATCTGGCCGGCATCGCGGGGGTCGGGCAGACCCAGACCCGTGGGGAAGCCGGGAATGGCCTGCGTACGGTGACCGTGAGCACTCACGAGGCGGTGGCCGATCTGAACCGGATCACCGCCTGGGCGATCGAGTCCGGCACCGAGCTCTCGCAGCTCGACGTGCGCCGCCCGAGCCTCGAAGATGTCTATTTGGAACTGACCGAGCCATGAGGCCGCTCGCGTTGGCCCTGCATGAGTTCAGGTTCGCCCAGAAGGTGTTCTGGCGAAATCCCGCCTCGGTTTTCTTTACGGCCCTCCTGCCGGTCCTGTTCCTCCTGATCTTCGCGACCATCTTCGGCAACGACCGGATCGACGAACTTGGCGGAGTCAAGGTGACCACCTATTACATCCCGGCGATCGTGACTCTGGCGGTGATCTCGGCGACCATGGTCAACCTCTCCATGAACGTGACGATCGCCCGCGAGGAGGGACTGCTCAAGCGGGGTCGTGGCACTCCGTTACCGGCCTGGGTGTTCATTGCCGGGCGGGTCGGAAACGCGATCGTGATCTCCGCGATCATGCTGGCTGTCGTCACCCTGATCGGCAAGTTGCTCTACGACGCCCCGATCCCCTGGGACAGGGTGCCGGCCGTGGCCGTCACCCTGGTTGTCGGCGCGACCTCGTTCTGCTGCCTCGGGCTGGCCCTGACGGTGATCATTCCCTCGCGCGAAGCAGCTTCGGCGATCACCAACGCGATCACCTTGCCGCTCTACTTCCTTTCAGGCATCTTCATTCCCGAAAACGAAATACCCGACGGGGTGCTTGCTTTCGCCAACCACTTCCCGGTTCGGGACTTCTTCGAAGCCTTCTTCACCGCGTACAGTCCCAACACGACCGGGGCCGGTTTCGAGTTGGGTGAGCTCGCCGTGGTCGCTGTCTGGGGACTGGCCGGATTCCTGATCGCTCTGCGCTGGTTTCGCTGGACGCCACGCAGCTGACCGGCTTCGGGTGACCCGTTCCGGTCGCTTACACGATTCGGGGAGGTTCCCGATTTGTTGCATCTCCTTTAGCCTGACGTGAGTGATTCACCACATCGTCCTCGAAGTTTCCGATCTTCCCCGGTCCGCCTCGTTCTATGACGCGCTCCTTTCGCCACTCGGCTGGCGACGGCACGTGAACGGCACCGACGCGATCGGCTATGGCATTTCCCGCCCGGTTCTCTTCATAACCGAACGACCCCGGGTCCGGGCCGAAGGCTCCATGGTCAGTCTCGGAGCCCCTGGCATCGCGGCAGTCAAGGCGGCCTGGGAAGGCGGCACCGGCTCCGGCGGGTCCAACGTCGCCCAGCCAGGCGAAACCAGCGCCCACGGCTCCGGTTCCTATTCCGCCTTCCTCCGTGACCCCGACGGTCACGACATCGAAATCACCGTCTCCCAGGACTAAGCCCCAGACGGCCCCTGGTATCCATCCGCTGAGGGTTTGAGGGGGATGGTGACGCAGGTTTTGCACCCGATAGGGGGGTAAACCTGCGGCACCGTGGATCAAACGAAGTGACGGTTCGGCGAATCCCACCGTCCCGCTCCGTGAACCTTCTGGTCCTGCAGGGTTCGGGTCGGGGG
>JAEYSQ010000173.1 GCA_023434465.1 Actinomycetes bacterium | reverse complement strand
CAGAACTACGCGCTCTTTCCCCACATGTCGGTTCGGGAGAACGTCGAGTTCGGCCTCAAGATCAAGAAACTCGGCAAGGCCGAAGCGAACGAGCGGATCGAGCGGATGATTGCCGCGGTCCAGATGGAAGGCTTCGAATCCCGCCACCCGGCACAGCTTTCCGGCGGCCAGCAACAGCGAGTCGCTTTGGCCCGCGCCCTCGTCAACCAGCCGGCGGCGCTGCTGCTCGACGAACCACTCGGCGCCCTTGACCTGAAGCTCCGCAAGGAGATGCAGCTGGAACTCAAGTCAATCCAGCAGCAGACCGGCACCACCTTCGTCTACGTGACCCACGATCAGGAGGAGGCGCTGACCATGAGCGACCGGGTCGCGGTCATGAACGGCGGGAACGTCGAACAGGTCGACGACCCCCGAAGCCTCTACGAGAGGCCCCGCTCCGAGTTCGTCGCCGACTTCATCGGCACCTCGAACCTGCTGCGGCTCCAGATAGACGACTGGGATGGCGACCTCGCCCGCGCCGTGCTCGGCGATGGACTTCAGATCACCTGCCGGGAAAACGGCGGCCACGAGCGTTCGAAGACGATCACGATCCGGCCGGAGAAGATCAAGGTCAATCCCGGTCCGGTCGAATCCGGTCAGGGATCGGTAGTCCGGGGACGGATCGTGGAGAACGTCTACCTCGGGTCGATGACCAAACTGATCGTCGAGATAGCCACCGGGGAGCGCCTGATCGTCCACGAACTGAACGACGACACCGGCGGCCCGGCGGAGGCCGGAAGCGAGGTCTACCTCAGCTGGGCTGCCGACCACAGCTTCGTTATCGAAGCAGCCCCTAACGGATCCGACCCGGAGGTCAACGACAAGTGAAACTGACGCGCCCCCACCCACGAACGGGGCGCGTAGCCCCCCTCTTCCTCACCCTCCTCGTCTCCGGCACGCTTTTGGCCTGCGGCGGCGAATCGGGCAACACCGACGTCGCCGCCCCACCTGCCGATCCGGACCAGCCCGCCAGCGGAACCCTGCGAGTCTTCGCGTACGAGGACTCGGTCACACCGGAGATGATGGACCCGTTCCAAGCCCAGAACCCGGACCTGGAAATCAAGACCGCGACCTTCGACTCCAACTCGGAGGCCGCGGCCAAACTGGCCGGAGGCTTCGAGGCCGACGTGGTCGAAGTCTGTCTCGACGAAGCCGAGCCGCTGCTTCGCCGCGACCTGCTGCGACCGATCGACTCCGACGGGGTGACCGATTGGAAGAACCTCGCCTTCAACGATTCCGAAGGCATCCGCCAGGACGGCGGCGTGATCATGGTTCCGCTTTCGGCAGGACCTCACGGAGTGATCGTCAACACGGACGAGGTGGATCGCGAGATCACCTCCTACGCCGACATTTTCGACCCCGAGTTCGACGGCCGGGCCGCCCTCGAAGGGGACTATGCCCTGCCGCCGATCGCGGTCAGCGCCCTGGTCAAGGGCACCGAGGATCCGATGAACATGGACGAGGAACAGCTGGCTGAGGTCGGGGACTTCATGAACGAGAACCGGGATCACTTCCGGGCGCTCTGGAGATCGGATTCGGACCTCTTCAACCTCTTCAAGTCCGGTGAGGTCGTTATCTCCGACGGCAACAGCGGCCAGGCCAAACGGATGCAGGAGGCCGGTCTTCCGGTCGAATGGATTGCCCCCTCTGAAGGCACCCTGTCCTGGGTCTGCGGCTTCGGGATCACCTCAAAGGCCAAGAACACAGATGCCGCCTACCGGTTGATCAACTGGCAGGCCTCGGCCAAGGCGCAAGCGATCCGGGGCAAGAACGGATATGTCGTGACCAATCCTGATGCGATGCCGCTGATCGACGAGGCCGATCGTGAGACCGCCGATCCGTCCAGCCTGTCCGACGCCATCCCCGAGACCTATCCCCCGCTCTACGACCAGTGGGTGCGGACCTTCGAGACCTTCCAGGCAAGCAGTTGACCAAACCCCCACCCCACCGAGGAGAGGTATGAGACACCTGAAGAAACTGTCCCTGACGATCGCCCTGATCGCGGCGATCCCCGTGCTGGCCGCATGCGGTTCGGGGGGTGGTGACACATCCGAGGCAACCGCACCTTCCCAGGCTGACGCCGAGAAGCCGGCGACCGGAACCCTGCGGCTCTTCGCCTATGACGACACGGTCACCGACGAACAACTCGATCCGTTCCGCAAGGCCAATCCGGGCGTCGACCTGAAGATCGCCACCTTCAACTCGAACGAAGAAGCCGCCGCCAAACTGGCCGGTGGATTCGAGGCGGACGTGGTCGAGGTCTGCCTCGACGAGGCCGAGCCGCTGCTCAAGCGCGAGCAGCTGCGGCCGATCGACACTTCCGGGATCACCGACTGGAACGACCTGGAATTCCGCGACCAGCCGCAGGTGAGACAGGACGGCGAGGTGATCATGATTCCGCTCTCGGCCGGACCCTACGGAATCATCTACAACACGAAGGAAGTTCCCGAAGGGGTCGAGTCCTACGACCAGATGTTCAGCGACGAATTCAGCGGACGGATCGCGGTCGAAGGCTCCAGTGCGGTCGCACCGCTCGGGGTCGCCGCCCTCGCACTCGGCTTCGATGATCCGTTCAACATGGACGCCGATCAGCTCGAGCAAGCCAAGCAGTTCCTGATCGACAACCGCAGCAACATCCGCAGCTTCCCGGATTCGGACTCGGACATGGTGAACCTGTTCAAGACCGGGGAAGTAGTGGTCGCCAACGGTGGTCGCGGAACCTCGCAGGACATGCAGGACGAAGGACTGCCGGTCGAATGGGTCGCACCCACCGAGGGCACCTGGTCCTGGATCTGCGGGCTCGGCATCACCTCCAAGGCCCAGAACACCGATGCGGCCTACAAGCTCCTGAACTACTACGCCTCGCCGGAAGCTCAGGCGATCTCGGCCGAGAACGGCTTCGTGATCACCAACCCGAAGGCGGAGCCGCTGGTTCCGAAGAAGTACAAGGAGACCGCGAACCCGGCCAGCATCGAAGGTTCGATCCCGCTGACCCAGCCGGATGACATCGAGGCGTACACCCGCGCCTGGCAGGAAGTGCGCACCGGCTGATCGAACATGCCGCTCTCCCGTCGCATACAGCGGGCGCTCCCGAACGCCCTCAGCATCACCCTCACCGGTCTGGTGATGGTCGTACTGTTCGGGCCCGTCCTGCTGCTGGCGCTGTTCTCGTTCAACGACTCCACGGTGATCTCCCTCCCCTGGGAGGGGTTCACCACCAGGTGGTACTCGGAGGCTTTGAACGATGACGGTGCCATGACGGCGATCGGCAACTCGGTGATGGTCGCCTCGATCGTCACCGTCGCCTCACTCGTCCTCGGCACCCTCGCCTCCTGGGGCCTGACTCGGATTCCGTTCCGTGGCAGGCCCCTGGTGGCCGGGGTCCACGGGGCGGTTCTGGTGGTGCCGTGGCTGATCATCGGTGTCTCCGGGCTGATCTTCTTCAGCCAGATCGAGATGGCGCTCTCCCTCCAGACGATCATCCTGATGCACATCGTGGTCACCTTCCCCCTGGTGGTCGCCGTGGTCTCGGCCGGTCTGATCCGCTTCGATCCGTCACTCGAGGAGGCGGCGATAGACATGGGGGCCAGCCAGTTCCAGATGATGCGGTACGTCGTGTTGCCCCAGATCGCTCCCTCCCTGGCTGCCGCCGCGATCTTCGCCTTCGCCTGGTCCTTCAACAACTTCGAGATCAG
>JAEYSQ010000136.1 GCA_023434465.1 Actinomycetes bacterium | reverse complement strand
GAATCTCGAAACCGGTGGCCCGAAGGCCCTTGGAGAGCGGGTTGCCCCCGTCCGGCTTGCCCCCGACCGGCTTGCGGCGGCGGTTCGCCTGCCTCGCCCGCCTGGCCTCGATCCGCTGCTTCTCGGTTAGGACCCGCCGGGAGTCCTTCTCGTCCTTCCCGGAGACTGGCGGCTCCGACTTCTTGCTGGTCAGCGCCTCAAGCCGTTCCTGCGCACTCTGGGCGGCTTCGGGATGCGCGGGGTCGCCCTCCCGGTCGTCGCGCTTCGTCGGCTCTTTCGGATCCTCGGTCATGCCTCTCCGCTCAAGGCAGGCACACTATCTCTTGTGATGGTCGAGTCTGTTCTCGGGGGTCGCTCTCACGGCGGTGATCGACCGCTGGATTGAGCGCCCTTCACCTGCTATAGTCGCCCGTCGCTCGGGTCAGCCCTGCATCCTGCGGGGCTTTTTGTTGGCCTTGAGCGCATCGGCGGGACTCCAGCTGGGTCAGGCCGGTCGTAAATCAAGAGGTTGGTCCCGTCACAAGTTGAGCGGTCGGCCAGCCAGTAACGCAACCGAAACTTCAGGAACCAGAGAGAAAAAGTGGCGCGCGACTTCCCCCTCGAAAAGACCCGCAACATCGGGATCATGGCTCACATCGACGCCGGTAAGACGACGACGACCGAGCGCATCCTGTTCTACACCGGCCGTTCGCACAAGATCGGTGAAGTCCATGAAGGTGCCGCCACGATGGACTGGATGGAGCAGGAACAGGAGCGGGGAATCACGATCACCTCGGCCGCTACCGCCTGTGAGTGGCTCGGCCACCGGATCAACATCATCGACACGCCCGGCCACGTCGACTTCACGGTCGAGGTCGAGCGTTCGCTGCGTGTACTCGACGGTGCCGTAGCCGTGTTCGACTCGGTCGCCGGCGTCGAGCCCCAGTCCGAGACCGTCTGGCGCCAGGCCGACAAGTACTCGGTCCCGCGCATCGCGTACATCAACAAGATGGACCGCACCGGCGCCGATTTCTACATGTCGGTCGACACGATCAAGGACCGTCTCGGCGCCAACGCCGTGCCGATCCAGTTGCCGATCGGTTCCGAAGCCGAGTTCGCCGGCATCATCGACCTGATCACCATGAAGGCCACCATCTACAAGGATGACCTCGGCCAGGAACTGGAAGTCGTCGACGTGCCCGAAGACATGGTCGACCAGGCCGACGAGTACCGCACCGCGCTGCTCGAGGCCGTCGCCGACCAGGACGACGAACTGATGGAGCTCTACCTCGAGGGTGAAGAGATTCCCGAGGACCGCATCGTCGCGGCGCTCAAGGCCGCCACCCTGGCGATCGACGTCACCCCCGTCCTCTGTGGCTCCTCCTTCAAGAACAAGGGGGTGCAGCCGCTGCTCGACACCATCGTCGCCCTGCTGCCGTCACCGATCGAGGTTCCCCCGGTCGAAGGCATGCTGCCCCTGAAGAAGGGTGAAGAGGAGCGCGAGGAAGCCAACCGTCCGGCCGATGACTCCGGTCCCTTCGCCGCTCTCGCCTTCAAGGTGATGGCCGACCCGTACGTCGGCAAGCTGACCTATTTCCGCGTGTATTCCGGCACCCTCGAAGCCGGTGGCCGCGTGCTCAACGTCACCACCGGCAAGACCGAGCGCATCGGCCGCCTGCTGATGATGCATGCCAACTCGCGTGAAGAGATCGAGCGGGTCTACTCCGGTGACATCTGCGCCGGCGTCGGGCTCAAGCAGACCGGTACCGGTGACACCCTCTCCGCCCCCGACGCGCCGATCGAGCTCGAATCGATGGACTTCCCGGACACCGTCATCGCGGTGGCGATCGAGCCGAAGACAAAGTCCGACCAGGAGAAGCTGGGCACCGCGCTCCAGCGCCTGGCCGAAGAGGACCCGACCTTCAACATCGAATCCGACGAGGAAACCGGCCAGACCCTGATCCACGGCATGGGCGAGCTGCACCTCGAGGTGCTGGTCGACCGCATGATCCGCGAGTTCAACGTTGAGGCCAACGTCGGCAAGCCGCAGGTCGCCTACCGCGAGACGATCCGCAAGGAAGTCCCCAAGGTGAGCGGCAAGTTCGCGCGCCAGACCGGCGGTCGCGGTCAGTACGGTCACGCGGTCATCAACATCGAACCGGCACCCGGTGACGGTTTCGTCTTCGACAACAAGATCAAGGGCGGCGTGATCCCGACCGAGTACATCCCGGCCGTCCAGCAGGGCATCAAGGAAGCGCTGGAGAACGGCGTCAAGGCCGGCTACCCGATGGTCGACGTCAAGGTCGAGCTGATCGACGGTTCCTACCATGACGTGGACTCCTCGGAAATGGCCTTCAAGATCGCCGGTTCGATGGCGCTCCAGGAAGCCGCCCGCAAGGCCAGCCCGACTCTGCTCGAGCCGGTGATGGCAGTCGAGGTGACCACTCCCGAGGAATATCTCGGTGATGTGATCGGAGACCTTTCCCGTCGCCGCGGCAAGGTTCAGGGGCAGGAACAGCGCGGCAATGCCCTGGCCGTTCAGGCTTTCGTTCCGCTCAGCGAGATGTTCGGTTATGCGACCGACCTGCGGTCTTCGACCCAGGGCCGGGCCCAGTACACGATGCAGTTCGAGCGCTACGAAGAGGTGCCGGGCAGCATCGCCGAAGAGATCGCCGAGAGCCGATCGGGCGCAAAGGCCGGGGCGGAAGCCTAGGCCGGAAATACCCCGAGCCCTCTGAATGGCTATATTTCAGAGGTTCGCCCAAAATGGGTGAAAGTCCGGAACCACCAAGCTTTAGCAGTTCAACCAGACGTAGAAACCAAGTTCTAAGAGAAACAGACTAGAAAGGTCCCAGGAGAGCATGTCCAAGGAGAAGTTCGAGCGCGATAAGCCGCACGTAAACGTCGGCACAATCGGTCACGTCGACCACGGCAAGACCACCCTTACCGCGGCCATCACCAACACTCTCTCCGAAGACAAGAAGAGCTTCGAGGAGATCGACAACGCTCCGGAAGAGAAGGAGCGCGGGATCACCATCGCGACCTCTCACGTCGAGTACGAGACCCCGAACCG
>JAEYSQ010000075.1 GCA_023434465.1 Actinomycetes bacterium | reverse complement strand
CCAAGGGGCTGATCGCCCCCAAGGGGCAGTTGCCGTCCGAGTACGTGAGCGAGCGAATCCGCTCGCGAGGAGTTTCCTGCCTCGGCGGTCCGGCCCATGCCCGGGAGGCGGTCTCCGGCTCAGCCGCTTTGGTTCTCGGCAGCGGCAACTCCGACCTCCGGGCGCAGCTTGGTGACGTGTTCGACCGGGCCGGCCTGGTTTGCGAGCGCTCCCGTGACGTGGTCGGCGTGGAGATGGCGGGAGCGGCCAAGAACGCTGCCGTGCTGGCCGCCGCCGCAGCGGAACCGCATGGTCTGAATGCGGCTGGAATCGCTGCCGCTGCGGTCTGGGACGAGTGCGTCGGCTACGCGGTGAGAAACGGAGCCGACCTGGAGACATTCAACGGTCTGGCCGGGGTCGGGGACCTGCTGGCGACGGTCATGGCCTCCGGCAGCCGCAACCGCCGGGCCGGTGAGCTGCTCGGCAAGGGCAGCGCCCCCGACCAGATCCGGGAAACCATCGGTCAGGCTTCCGAGGCTCTCGACTCGGTCCCGCAGATCGCCACGACCGTCGCCGCAGCCGGCTGTCCGGCTGAGGCACTGACCGGCCTCGCCGATCTGGCGACCGGTCGAATCAACTCCGACGAGTGGGTCGCGGCGCTCCGGCGCTCCGGTCACTCGAGGAGAGCGGCATGACCGGGGCAGGTTCGAAACCCCGGCACTTCGGGATAAGGTGCGGGCGTGCCCGGTCCCGACGCCAAACCATCTCCGGAGTCGAAGGCCGAGGTCGATCGGGCCTTCGAGCAGCTCTACCGGGACCATCTGAAGGACGTCTATTCGTACTCCTACTACCGGATCGGCAACCACCACGACGCCGAGGACCTGACCGAACAGACCTTCCTCCAGGCCTATCGGCACTTCGGGCGGGCCCGACAGGAGTCGGACGGCCGGCCACTTCGCCCCTGGTTGATCCGGATCGCCCACAACCTCGCCGCGAACTATCACCGCGACCGCTCCCGAAAGCCGCAGACCCCGCTCGACAGCATCGAGCCGCCGGCCGCACGGCACTCAACCGAGGACCTGGTCGAGGGCAGGGCGGAGCTGCGATCGGTGATCGAGAACCTTCAGCAGTTGCCGGACGATCGTCGCGAGGCGCTGGTCATGAGATTTGCGCTGGGGATGGACAACCGGGAGATCGCCCGCGCGATGGGCAAGTCGGACGGTGCGACCAAGGTTCTGATCCATCGTGCGATCAAGCAGCTTCAGGAACAGCTCGAATCGGAAGAGGCCCCGGTTGAGCATGGATGAGATCCGCATCGAGAACCTGCTGGCCGATGCGCTGAAACCGGTCGAGCCGCCACAACGGATGTCAGATCGCCTGCATGACACTTTCTCGGCGATCACCGACGCCGCGGCGACCGACCTTTCCGACTGGGCGGAGGAGCTGACCGAGAGCGAGCTCCAGTCGCTGCGTGACCCCCGAAACTGGATCCGGCCCGTCACCGCGCTTGCCGCCGGCGGGGTTGCCACCGGCGCTTTGATCCTCGTCGGTTTCCGACGCCGTAGCCGCTTCCGCGGCTAGCCGGTCAGCTTGAAGTTCTGCGACTCGCGGCAGCCCGGCGCTTCCGCACTTGCCGGCGGCGACGTCTCTGCCGGCGGGCCTCGAAGCGAGCCTCGAGACGGGCACCGAAGCTGCCGCCCCGGGTCTTGATCCGATCCCAGCGACTGGCCGCGTACGCGACCAGACCACCGAGACCAATCAGCAGGTTGAGCAGGTTCACCCAGCGGGTGGCGGGAAGTCCGTCGAACAGGAGCGTGCCGTCGGCCGCTACCAGTCCCCAGATTCCAAGTCCGGTGAAGAGCAAGCCGGCAAGGATCGAGTAGAGGCGGGGAAGCGGCCTGGCCAGAAAGAGTCCGATCAGTCCGGCGACGACGTGAAGGACGTTGCTCCAACCGTTGACCGTGTAGAAGCCGAGCAGGTCGTCGGTGAGTTCGGGCACCTTGAATTCCGTGTTGAGCAGGAGACCGGCGAAACCGAGCAGGACCAGCACCGTGCCGGCGACGGTCGCGTAGAGACGGGCGTATGCGGTCCTCTCCATCGGCGACCATTCTCACAGGAACGGACGAGGGCGGTTGCTCAGTAGGGTATCGGGGCCTTGGCAACCTGTTACCGCCACCCGAATGTCGAGACCGGCGTGTCCTGCTCCAGCTGTGACCGGCCGATCTGCCCCGACTGCATGACGCCGACTCCGGTCGGGATGCGCTGCCCGGAATGCGCCAGCGAGAGGACCCGGGTCCGAAGCGGACCTGCGGCCACCTCCCAGGTCGGGGGCAATCCGGCGACGGTAACGCTGATCGCGATCAACGTGGTCGTGTTCCTGGCCGAGATGGCAACCGGATCCGGCGGGTTCAGCTCGACCAGTTCCGACTTGATCAACGAATACGGCTTGATCGGGGCGATGGTCGCCGACGGCGAGCCGTACCGGTTGCTCACCTCCGGCTTCCTCCACGCCGGCTTCATGCACATCGCCTTCAACATGATCGCGCTCTATTTCCTGGGCCGGGTGCTGGAGCCGTCGATCGGCACGCCCCGCTTCCTGCTCGTCTACTTCGCTTCCCTGCTGGCCGGCTCGCTGGGGGCGATCCTGCTCAGTTCCAACATCGCGATTACCGTCGGTGCCTCAGGCGCCGTCTTCGGGCTCTTCGCGGCGACCTTCATCATCGCCTACGGACGCGTCTCGGGACGGTCGCGAATGAAATCGGCGTGATCATCGGCATCAACCTGCTGCTCACCTTCACGATCAGCGGCATCAGCATCGGTGGCCACATCGGCGGGCTGATCGGCGGCGCGATCTGCGGTCTTTTGATCATCGCCGGCGAACGTGGCTACTTCGGGTCCGGCGCGAAGATCGTCGAGTACGGGGGAATGATCGCGATTGCGGTCGTCTCGATCTTTGTCGCGATTTCTTCGTCAGAGGCCGTCCCCGGCCTCCAGTTCGCATTCGTGCACCTTCCTCTCTAGATCCGTGGGAGGGATCCCCCGAGGCTCCCGTGATTTCCCGGGGCCAATCCGGGTAGCCTCGGAACATGGGCTTGCTAGAGGCGCAGGAAATCCAGAACCGGCTGGCCGAGCTTGAGGGTTGGAGGCTCGAAGGGCGCCAGATCGTGCGGGAGTTCGAGTTAGAGGACTTCGTCGGCTCGGTCCGCTTCGTCGACTCCCTAGTCGAGCCTGCCGAAGCGATGAACCACCATCCCGACCTCGCGATCTCGTGGAACAAGGTGACGGTAGCGATCACCAACCACGCCGAAGGCGGCCTGACAGAAGCCGACTTCGAACTAGCAAGAAAAATCCAAACCCTGATTTAGGAGTAATCGTAGAAGCCGCGGCCGGCTTTTCGACCGAGGTGACCCTGGTCGACGAATTCCCGGATCGTGCCGGGGGCGAGATGGTCAGGGTTGCCCGATTCGTTGTTGATCGCCTCGCCGATTGCCAGGGCGACGTCAAGTCCAACCAGATCGAGCAGGGCGAGTGGACCCATCGGGTGGGCCACCCCGAGGGTCATGCATTGATCGACAGCAGCTGATTCCAGTCCCGTCCGTTCCTGATAGCGGACCGCGTCGAAGAGGTAGGGAAACAGCAGCCGGTTGACCGCGAATCCGGCGGTGTCAGGCACCTCGACAGCGGTCTTCTCGAGCATGTGGCACCAGTCGTGGGCCCGCTCGGCGACCGCCTCGTCGAGCGGGTCGGGAAATATCAGTTCGACCAGCTTCATCGTCGGTACCGGGTTGAAGACGTGAAGACCGTACACCCGGCTCGGATGGCCGGAGTCGCGACCGAGATCGGTGATCGACAGCGAGGAGGTAGTCGTTGCGAGATCGGCGCCGGTCGCGATCCCACCGATCTTCCGCAGCAGCTCGACCTTGACGTCGTGATCCTCGACCACCGACTCGACCAGAAGATCGGCCTCGGCAAGCTCAGAAGCATCGACGGTGGCCGATACCCGATCGGGCATGGCCCCGGCGATGCGCCGGCTCGCCTTCTCGACCGCTGCGAGCGCCCTCCGCGCGGAATCCTCGGATCTGACCAGCAGAACCACCTTGCGGCTGGAGGTGGTCGCGACGGCGGCCAGTCCGGTGGCGATCGTGCCGCTCCCGGCGATGGCGACGAATTCGTAAGGAGTCGCGGTCATCGGCACGGAACCCTATTGGGATCAGGGCGAGCCGCGGTTGACTGACAAGTCAATCAGCTACGATTGACGGGAGTTTGCATTCACTTTCAAAGCCATCAGAAGGATAAGAAAGGCAGTAAATGAGCAAGTTTGGCGGTCGTGAAGTCGTAATCGTGGAGGCGGTCCGTACCCCGGTCGGCCGCGGCCACAAGGAGAAGGGCTACTACAAGGACGTCCATCCCTCAAACCTTCTTGCTCACGCTTATCGGAACGTGGTCGAGCGGGCCGGCATCGATCCGGCCGAAGTGGAAGACGTGGTCGCCGGCTGCGTCCAGCAGTTCGGTGAGCAGAGCCTCAACATCGGTCGCAACGCGTGGCTTGAAGCTGGATTCCCGATCGAGACACCGGCCACCACGATCGACCGTCAGTGCGGCTCCGCCCAGCAGGCGATCAACTACGCGGCCGCGATGATCGCTTCCGGCGTTCATGACGTGATGATCGGCGGAGGCGTCGAGCACATGGGCCACATTTCCTTCGGCGACGCGGCCAAGGTGATGGGCGAGTACGGGTTTGGCTATTCACCGGAACTGATGGAGAGGTACGACCTGGTCAATCAGGGCATCTCGGCCGAGATGATTGCCGATCAGTGGGAGATCCCCAAGGTGGATCTCGACGAGATCGCCGTCCGTTCCCACGAGCGCGCCAATGCTGCGACGGAGGAAGGCCGCTTCGAACGGGAGATCGCTCCCTTCTCGGTAAACGGTGACACCTACTCGACCGACCAGGGCATCCGTCCCGGCACGAACCTCGAGGGCCTGGCTGGCCTGAAGCCCGCTTTCAAGGAAGACGGCAAGATCACCGCCGGCAACTCCTCGCAGGTTTCCGACGGTGCTGCCGCGGTCTTGCTGATGACGCGCGAGAAGGCCGACGAGCTCGGACTGAAGCCCCGGGCCAGGATTGTCGACCAGACCGCGGTCGGCGTTGATCCGGTGATCATGCTGACCGGGCCGATCCCGGCCACCAGAAAGATCCTCGAGCGCAACGACCTGACCATGGACGACATCGACCTGACCGAGATCAACGAGGCTTTCGCTTCGGTGGTGAAGGCCTGGGAGATCGAACTCAAGCCCGACATGGACAAGGTCAACGTCAACGGCGGCGCGATCGCCCTCGGCCATCCGCTCGGCTCGACCGGCGCCCGCCTGATGACCACCCTGCTCCACGAGCTCGAGCGTCAGGACAAGAAGACCGGACTGGTCACCATGTGCTGCGGCGGCGGAATCGGCACTGCCACCCTGATCGAACGCCTGTAACCAGAAGCTTCGATTGCCCCAAAGGAAGGGCCCGCACTCCGTATGGAGTGCGGGCCCTTTTTCTGCCTCAGATCAGATATGTCCGTATCTATTTGGAGGCCGTGCGAACTTTGTACTTGTGCCAGACGACCTTCCGCTTGCCCTTCTTGAACTTCTTGGCGCGGATCTTCTGGCGGACGACCAGCATCTTTCGGTTCGGACGCTTCGCGTATTTTGCGATTCGCCGCTTGTACTTCGGCTTGACCCGGAGCTTCACGACCTTCCACTTGCGGGCCTTCTGCTTGGCGTTGACGAACTTCGTCATCGGCCGGGCCAGTTTCCGCTTCGGCGACTTCCGGGTTACGGCGACGGCGGTCCCGAGGCACCTGGGCCGGAAGCGGGCCGGACACTTGAGCCGCAGGAAGAGGAACTTGCCGTTGTACATCGCGGTCACGTTGTTGGGCGGCTTGGTCGATGGGCCGGAGGGGCCAGTCGGACCAGTCGGGCCGGTGGGTCCAGTCGGGGAAGTTGGCCCGGTGGGGCTGGTCGGGCCAGTAGGACCGGTGGGCTCGGTCGGACCCGTCGGGCCGGTCGGCTCAGTAGGACCGGTGGGACCGGTCGGACCGGTCGGCGTGGTGCGGCGGGCGGTGAGAGCGACCTCGTCGTAATCGAAGGTGCCGTTCGAAACCGGGTTGAGCACGTCGGCGAGGGTTGTCTCGACGTTGGTGGTGATCACGATCCGGTACTCGTCACCGATCGTCATCGCGTCGGCAGCGAGCGCGCCGCCCGGGACGGTGGTCCAGGAAGCGGCGTCGGCGGCGGGACCGGTCGGAACGAGCGGAATCACGGTCGAGTCACTGCTCTTGACCAGGTCAACCTGCCATGCCGCTGTGGTCTGGGCCAGCAGACCGGCGATCGCGCCCTTTCGAGCCAGCGAAAAGCTCAGGTTCTCGGCGGGTTCGCCGTCGGCACCGTTATAGGTGAACTCGGGGCTGGTCCAGATGCTCAGCGACTCACCGCCGATCGCTCCGGGGAGGATCAAGACTCCGGTGACCGTATCTCTGATGAATCCGTCGGTGGCGCCCGAAACGCCGTCGGTCGTCT
>JAEYSQ010000018.1 GCA_023434465.1 Actinomycetes bacterium | reverse complement strand
CCGGGGCCGGGGAACTGGAACCCGGGTCAGGGTGGGTCGGAAAACACGCAGGGCTGGTCACAATCCGACCCACCGGAATTCGCGGGGTGTCGGTGAGGCCTTAGGCTGCCAGATCGATGCGAATCTTTTCGGGAATTCAGCCCACCGGGCGCAAGCACCTCGGCAACTACATCGGGGCGATCAGGCAGTACGTCGAAGGTCAGGACCGGGGTGATCCCGCGATTTACTCGATTGTCGACCTGCACGCGATAACCGTGGCCTACGAGCCCGCGACCCTGCGCAGGAATCTTTACGACACGACCGCCGCGGTCCTCGCCGCCGGCGTGGACCCGGAAAAGTGCGTGCTCTTCCGGCAGTCCGACATCCCCGAGCACACCGAACTTTGCTGGCTGCTCTCCGGCGTCTGCGCCCACGGAGACCTCAACCGGATGACCCAGTTCAAGGAGAAGTCCGCCCAGCAGAAAGACCTGGTCTCCGCCGGGATCTTCATCTACCCGCTGCTCCAGGCGGCCGACGTGCTCGTTTACCAGGCCGACGAAGTTCCGGTCGGCGAGGACCAGCGCCAGCACATCGAACTGATGCGGGAGATCGGTCGCCGCTTCAACGAACGCTTCGGTGAGACGTTCGTGATCCCGGAGCACCGGATCCCGGAGATCGGCGCTCGGGTCATGGACCTGCAGGAACCGGGCCGCAAGATGTCGACCTCGGTCGGAGCCGACAACGGCCGCGTGTACCTGCTCGAGACCGAAAAGGAAACCCGCAAGAAGCTCGGCAGCGCGGTGACCGACTCAGGTCGCGAAGTAAGACGCGGCGAAGGCAAGGATGGCGTCGCCAACCTGATCGGGATCTACGCGGTCGCCACCGGCAAGACCGAAGACGAAGTCGAGATCGAGTTCGAGGGGTCGGGCTACGGGGACTTCAAGAAGGCCGTCGCCGATGCCGTGGTCGACTACCTCGCGCCGGTCCGGGAGAGATATCCCGAAATTCGGGAAGACGAGACGGAAATCGAACGCATCCTGGCCGACGGAGCCGCCAAGGCGCGGGAAATCGCCGCCGCGACGCTATCCGACGTCCGCCAGGCAATGGGCGTCGGCGTTCCCCGCAAATAGCGCCTTTTCCGGTCGGGACCGACCGATCGCCCCTCTACGCTTTTCCTGATGGCTTCCCGGCTGGACCTGGACCTTGATCTGGACCTCGATGTTTTCATCGGGCCGTTCGACCTGCTCCTCAGCATCGTGCTGCGAGAGGAGATCAGCCTGCTCGAAGTCGAACTGGGGGAGATCGTCGTCCGTTATGTGGAGAAGCTCGAGGACGACGGCGAAATGGAACTCGAGGTGGCCACCGAGTTCCTGGTCCTGATCGCTGCGCTGCTCGAACTCAAATCCCGTCTGATGCTGCCCGGGGCAGAAGAGGACCTGACCGAGATGGAACCCGCAGAGGCGGTCGAGGAACTGGTCGCCAGGATGCTGGAATACCGGCGCTACCGCGATGCGGGTCGCGCCCTCAAGGACCACTTCGAAAGCCAGCGCGGCTACCTTTACCGCTCGGCACCGCTGCCGCAGGAGTTGCGCCGGGTAGAGGTGGAGACAGCCGAGAAAGTGTACGAACCGGAACAACTCGCGGCCGCGCTCGGTGATCTGCTCGAGCCGCCGGCCAGGCCAGACCTCTCGCACCTGCGTGCAACCGTCTCCCTGAGGCGCCGGCTCTCGGCGGTTCGTTCGGTGCTGATGAACCGCCCGGTCTTCGATTTTGACGTCGAGTTCGGCAATGAGGACCGGATGACCCAGGCGGTCACGATCTTCGCTTTGCTCGATCTCTACAAGAAGGGCGAAGCGGTCTGGGAGCAGACCGAGTCTTGCGGGCCAATCACGGTCAAGCGGGTCCAGGCCGGACAGAACCAGTTGGCGAAGACCGCATGACAGAACCAGTTGGCGAAGACCGCATGACAGAACCAGTTGGCGAAGACCGCATGAACGAACTCACGCGAAAGATCGAATCGCTGCTGTTCCTGAGCAACCAGCCGGTTACCGAGATGGCCCTCGCCGAAGCATGCGAGAGGGAACTCGAAGAGATCGAGTCGGCAGTGGCCGAACTCGAGGCAGACCTCGCCCCTGGCCGACGGGGATTGTTGCTCAGGAGGGTGGGGGGAGGCCTGATCCTCACCAGCGACCCGGAATCTGAGACGGCGGCCCGCCGGCTGCTTTCGAAGCCGCGAACCCCGCCACTCACCCAGGCGCAGGCCGAGACTCTCGCGATCGTCGCCTACCTGCAACCGGTTGCCCGGCCGGAAATCGCCCGGATCCGCGGAGTTTCCTCCGAGTCGGCGGTGAACAGCCTCAGCGAAAGGGGCCTGATCGAGGAGGCCGGCCGCTCGCGTTTCGGAGCCGCGATCTATCGCACGTCACCCCTGTTCGAGAAGGTTTTCGGCCTCGAGGGACTCGAAGCCCTGCCCGACCCGGCCCGGTTCGATCCGACCCCGGAAGACGAGCGCGAGATAAGGGAGCGACTGCTGGCCGCGGGCGAGCAGCGAGCCGAAGCCTGAGTTAGTCGTCGATCCTGCAGCGCTGCTAGTTTTCCGCCGTCCGTGCGTTTCGTCCGTTACTCGTAATCGAGGGAGAAAATCTTGAAGAAGTTGTTAGCGCTGCTGATGCTGCTCGCGTCCGTGACTGCGATTGCCGCCTGCGGCAGCTCCAGTGACGACTCGCAAGTCACTTCTGCGAATCTCGCCAGCGCCATGGACGAGATCTGCTCGAATTCCCAGGCGGATTTCGATGCGATGGGTACCCGCGGCTTGACCAATCCACAACTGGTCCTGGAGTTCGAAGGTGTGGCGAAAGTTCGCCAGAACGTCGTCGACGAACTGGCTGAACTGAACCTCGACGACGAGGCACAAAGAGAGATAGAGCCCTATCTCGCGGCTTCCGAGGAGATCATCGCCGGGGATGAGGCGATAGCCAAGGCGGCTGCCGAAGACGACACCGAAGCAGTCAACAAAGCATTCGAAGGGCAGAACAACGCCTTTGATGCGCGAGACAAAGCGGCAAAGGAAATCGGCACCAAAGTATGCGGCCAGTCGGTTTCGACCGAGGTTGAGCCGACCGGCACCGAACCTCCGGCCAGCCTGAACTTCGCCGAGCCGAAGAACTCGACCGAAGCGGCGGCCAACGGATACCTCAAGGCAGTCAGGTCCGGTGATTGTGGCTCGATGAACTCCAACCGTCACACGGATGCCGGAGAGCTCGACGAGAAAGCCTGTGCCCAGGCCTCGGAAACCCTGAAGGACGGAGCCGTTACCGGAACCGAAAGCTACGGCCCGGTAGGCCAGGCCGAAATCGTCGCGGCGGGAGTCAACTATCCGACCTTCTTCGTCGAGGACCTTGACGGAGTGCTTCGCTACGGCGGCGATGTGATCAACGACAACGGCGGTCTGCGACCCGCTCCCGACGGCAATGATTCACAAGAATCGGTCAACTCCACCTTCGCGGCGATTCGTGACAGCGACGGCGCCGCATTCAACGCAGCCCTGCCCGACGAGTCGAGTGACTTCTGGCTGAAAGAAGAAGGAGAGTTCGACACTTTCAGCGACGGTGAATACAACGCACCGTTCGTGAGTGACGTGCGTGACGGGGAAGATGACCCTGTTCAGCTTGGCATCAACTCGACCTTCGGCTTCTACTACTACGAAGGCAGCGAGAACGACTGGGTGATCACGACGGTCCACATCCCCGGCATCGGTGGTCACTACCGCTTCTCCGGCTACTGGCCGGTTCCCAAACCGACCAGCTGAAACTCGCGAAGAGCCGGACCTTCCTGCTGCCGTAGATTCCCCGCATGAGACTTGGCAAGTATCTGGCTCATGCGGGGGTGGCTTCGCGACGGAAGTCGGAAGAGATAATCGCCGCCGGCCGGGTTCGGGTCGGCGGCAAGGTGGTGACCGATCCGGCCTTTGGGGTCGAAACCGGGGACGAGATCCGGGTCGACGGGCATCAACTGGAGTTGGAAGGCCGTGAGGTCTGGATGCTCAACAAGCCACTCGACGTGATCTCGACCGCAGATGAGCCGGGCAAGCGGGTCGCGGTCGTGGACCTCGTCAACAGCGCGGCCCGGCTCTATCCGGTCGGCCGCCTGGACGCTGACTCGACCGGCCTGATCCTGCTCAGTAACGACGGCGAACTTGCCAACCGGCTGACCCACCCTCGCTACGAGGTCGAGAAGACCTATCGGGTGAAGGTGAAGAAGCCGGTCACCGATGATGCGATCGTCCAGCTCCAGCAAGGAGTCCGCCTCGAGGACGGGATCACCTCGCCGGCCACCGTGAAGAAGCTCGGCGAACGGGAACTTGACATCACGATCCACGAAGGGCGAAACCGGCAGATCCGGCGGATGGCTGAGGCGATCGGCAACGAAGTGCTCGGCCTGCAACGGATTTCGCTGGGATCCCTGAGGCTGGGACGACTCGGGATCGGCAAGTCGCGGCTGCTCGACGAACGCGAGGTCGAGCGGCTCTGGAAAGATGCAGGCAATGACTGACCCCAGGGCAGACGAGATGCGGGTCGCGGCGATCCGCGGTGCCGTCAAGGCGGAGAACCACGGCGATTCGGTGCTGGACGCGACCGAACAGCTGCTCGGCGAGATCATCGCCGTCAACGACCTCGAGCCGGAACAGATGATCAGCGCGATCTTCACCACCACCGACGATCTCGACGCCGAGTTTCCCGCGGTAGCCGCCCGTCGGATGGGACTGAACGACGTGCCGCTCATGTGCGCAAGGGAAATTCCGGTGGCTGGCGCCATGCCGGGCGTGATCCGGGTCATGCTCCATACCTATCTTCCGGCCGGCGCCAAGGCCCGGCACGTGTACCTTGGCGAGACCCGTAACCTCAGAGCCGATCTCGACGCGGCCCAGTAGCCGCGAAACGACCCGGCCCTCCAACCTGTGAGCACTCCGAACCAATGACCGTCCGCTACAACGACCACCTTTCATCGATCCCCGGCTACACGCCGGGAGTGCCGAAAGGCCACACCGCCGAGGACGTAGCGAGCTCCGATCTTGCCCAGCTCGCTTCGAACGAGTCTCCCTTCGCGCCGTTGCCCGAGGTGGTCGAGGCGATAAGCAAGGCAGCCGCGGCGATGAACCGTTACCCGGATCCGGCGGCCACCCGGTTGCGCCAACGCCTTGCCGACCGGCATGAGGTCGAGCCGGGGCAGGTGGCGGTCGCCAACGGCTCCTGTGACTTCCTGCTCGCCGCGGCGGAGGCGTTGCTCGAGCCCGGGGCCGAAATCGTCTATGCCTGGCCTTCGTTCTCGATGTATCCGAACATGGCCGCGATCACCGGTGCGCGGGAGATCCAGGTCCCGCTCAAGGATGACCAGACCCATGACCTGGAGGCCATGCTGGCCGAGATCACGGCCGCCACTCAGATCGTGATCGTCTGCAACCCGAACAACCCGACCGGTACCTACCTTCCGTTCAGTCAGATCGCCGACTTCGTTTCAAGGGTCCCCGGGCACGTTCAGGTGATCATCGACGAGGCCTACATCGAGTTTCAGGTCTACGACGATCCGGCCGACTCGATCGATCTGCTGAGGAGTTTCCCGAACGTCGTGTTGTTGCGGACCTTCTCGAAGACACACTCGCTGGCCGGACTGCGAATCGGATATGCCCTCGGCGCACCGGCTTTCAAGGCGGCGGTCGACGCGGTTCGTCAACCGTTCAGCGTCAACGCCCTGGCCCAGGCCGCCGCGGTCGAAGCGCTGGAGCACGGGGATGCGATGCAGCGTCAGATCGAGACCCAGATTGCCGAAAGGGTGCGGGTCGAAGCGGGAGTCGCCGAGCTGGGTCTGACCGCGACCGACAGCCAGGCGAACTTCTCCTGGATTTCGCTCGGCGAGAACGGGCAGGAGATCGAGGACGCGGTGATGGGCACCCTGGCCGAGGCGGGAATCGTGGTCCGGGCGGGCAAACTCCTGGGCGGTCCCGGCTGGCTGCGGGTCTCCTACGGAACGCGGGAAGAAAACGACCGCTTCCTTGCCGCTCTCGGCGAAGCGATCCAACGCCACGCGTGACTGCGGGCCATCACGGCTCGGGCGCCGATCCCGCCTACCTGATACAAACCCGTTCAATGAAGCAGCAGACCGAGAGCCGCGTCGCCCTTCCGGGCACGGCACTCCGCAAGAGCGGAGCCCCTGGTGCTGCCTTTTATTCCTATTGGCGATTTATCTAGGCGTCCGTCCGGTGATGCGGGTACTTGCCCGCCAGTGATGTCACAGCCGCCGGGCGCCGTGCGAGTCGTGTCGTCCCCTGCCCTCAGGGCGGGACGAAATAGAGTCTTCTGGCAGTACAGGAAAGGTTGAATCGAAAAAATGATGATTGTGATGAAAGAGGGGGCGACCGAAGAAGAGATCGCCCATGTCGTGGAAAGGGTCGAAGGCGTCGGCTGCTCGGCTCACATCTCCGAGGGAGAGCTCCTGACGGTGATCGGGGCGATCGGCGATCGCGGAAAGGTCGCGGACCTCGGTCTCGAAGGTGCGCCCGGGGTCGATCACCTGGCTCCGATTTCAAAGCCCTACAAGCTGGCCTCTCGCGAGTTGAAGAAGGGCGGAGATTCGGTCCTCGAGATTGGCGGACGAAAAGTCGGGGGCACCAACTTCGCTCTGATGGCCGGTCCGTGCACGGTCGAGAACCGTGATCAGATGCTCGATTCGGCCGATGCAGTGGCGGCGGCGGGAGCGACGATGCTCCGGGGCGGCGCCTACAAGCCGCGAACCTCTCCCTACAGCTTCCAGGGTCTTGGTCGGGAAGGCCTTCGCCTGCTGGCCGAAGCTCGCGAGCGAACCGGATTGCCGATCGTGACCGAACTGCTCGACCTGCGCGATATCGACGACGTGGTCGAGGTCGCGGACGTGATCCAGATCGGTGCTCGCAACATGCAGAACTACGCGCTGCTCTCCGAAGCTGGCAAATCGGGCAAGGCCGTGCTGCTCAAACGCGGCCTCTCGGCGACGATCGAAGAGCTGCTGATGGCTTCCGAATACATCCTCAAGGAAGGCAACGAAAACGTGATGCTCTGCGAACGGGGCATCCGGACCTACGAGACTGCCTACCGCTTCACGCTCGATCTCCTGGCCGTGCCGGCCCTGAAGGAGCAGACGCACCTGCCGGTGATCATCGACCCGAGCCACGCTCCCGGCCGCCGCGACTGGGTCGAATCGATGTCGCTGGCCGCCGCTGCCGCTGGCGCCGACGGGATCATCATCGAGGTTCACAACGAGCCGGAGAAGGCGATCTGCGATGCCGCCCAGCAGGTTCCGACCAGCGAGTTCGAGGAGTTGACGGCGAAGCTCGAAACGATCACTTCGGTGGTCGGCAAGACGATCTCACGGGCCTGAGATGAAACTGGCCGTTCTCGGAGTCGGGCTGATCGGAGGCTCGATCGGCCTGGCAGCCCGGGACCGGGACCTGGCCGAGGTCACCGGCTGGGTCAGGAATCCGGACCGGGCGCAGGAGTGCCTCAGAGTCGGCGCGGTCGATCACATGGCCGCGACGATCGAGGAGGCCTGCGCCGACGCCGACGTCGTCGTCTGCTGCGCTTCGGTCGGTGGCCTGATCGAGATGGCCAGCCGGGCGCTCGGTGCCGCACCGGAGGATTGCGTGGTCACCGACGTCGGTTCGACCAAACAGGAACTGGTCGAGGCTCTGGGGTCCGACCAGCGCTTCATTGGCGGGCATCCCCTGGCCGGAGCCGAGACGGCCGGCGTCGCCAACGCGAGGGCGGACCTCTACGAGGGCGCCCGCTGGTACCTCACCCCGACCTCGGACTCCTCCGGCGTACTGCTCGACCGCCTGCAGAAGCTGGTCAAGAACCTGGGTGCCAAACCGGTTGCGATCGATGCGGCCGAACACGATCAGGCAATGGCCGTGGTGAGCCACCTGCCTCATGTGTTCGCCAACCAACTGGCAGTCCAGGGGCGCTCTGGCACCGAACGGCTCGGTGCTCTCGCTCCGAGCCTGCGCGACGGCACCCGGGTGGCGGGATCGAACCCGGGTATCTGGAGCGAGATCTTCGCCACAAATCACGAGGCCGTGGTCTCGGCCATCGACGAAGCAATAGCCGGACTTGAAAGCGCCCGCGACGTGATCGGCTCGGCCGATCCGGACCGGATCTCGAAGTGGCAGGCCGCGGTCGGCGAGGACCGGGCGGCCCTTTCGGCCACCGAGACGGATGCCGGCGCGACCCACGAGCTACGGGTGCTCGTCCCGAACCAGCCCGGGGTGCTGGCCGAGCTGGCCCTGGCTCTCGGCCGGGCCGGGGTCAATATTTCTGACATGTCGCTCGATCCCGCGCCCGACATGAGTTCTGGCGCGATCTCTCTCTGGGTTGCCGGGGACGGTGAGGCGGAAAAGGCGCAAGACTGCATTTCCGGGCTCGGTCACTCGGTCAGCCTGGTCGAAAGCGGTCCGGCCCGGTGAGCGGGCACGAGGTCGGTCTTGACGAGGGTGAGCGGGCAACCTTCCGTCCGTCCGGTCCCTTGCGGGGCAGTCTCACGCCGCCGGCCGACAAGTCGATCTCTCACCGGGCGGCGATCATCGGGGCGATCGCCGACGGTCCGACCCGGGTCGCCAACTTCCTCGACTCCGATGACACCCGCTCGACCTTGAGTGCGGTGGCCGGGCTGGGAGCGATGGTCAACCCGGAACCGCTCAACGCGATGCCGGAAGAGTTCACGATCGAAGGGGTCGGACCGGGTGGCCCGCGTAGCCTAGGCCGGATCGACGTCGGCAACGCCGGCACCCTGATGCGGCTTCTGCCGGGCTGGCTCTCCGGGGTCGAGGGCGGGCTCTGGCGGATGAACGGCGATGCCTCGATCCGCAAGCGTCCGGTCGACCGAATCGCCGATCCGCTGCGGATGATGGGTGCCGAGATCGAGGTGTCCGGAGACCGGTACCCGCCGATCCGAATCGACGGTCGCAGACTCCACGGAATCGAGTACGAGCTGCCGGTCGCTTCGGCCCAGGTCAAATCCTGCATTCTGCTGGCCGGGCTCCGCGCAGACGGACCGACCACGGTGATCGAGCCGGAGGCGACCCGGGACCACACCGAAGTGATGTTGAACGCGGCCGGGGCCGACATCGTCCGCGAACCGGGCCGGGTAACGATCAACCCCGGTGCCGCCCTCTCGCTCGACGAAGTCGAGGTGCCGGCGGACATTTCCTCGGCCGCCTTCTTTCTGGTCGCGGCTTCGATCGTCGAGGGATCCGAGGTCGTGATCGATCGCTGCGGGGTGAATCCGACCCGGACCGGGATCATCGACATCCTGCGCCGCATGGGGGCGGACATCGAGCTCGAACCGCAGTCCGGCACGGAGGGCGAGCCGATCGCCCGGATTACGGTCCGCTCGGCAGATCTCACCGGGACCCGGGTGGAAGGCGCCGAGATTCCGCTGGCGATCGACGAGTTGCCGCTCGTCGCCCTGGCGGCCTGCTTTGCCGAGGGTGAGACGGTGATCGCCGACGCCGAGGAACTGAAAGCCAAGGAATCAGACCGGATCGCCGTGGTGGTCGGCGCGCTGGCCGGTTTCGGCGCCAGTATCGAGGCCCGCGAGGACGGGATGCGGATCATCGGGACGGGTGGACTGAAAGGCGGCAGAGTCGACTCCCACGGCGACCACCGGATCGCCATGCTCGGCGCTGTGGCCGGAATCGCCAGCCGGGAAGGTGTGACGGTCGACGGGATGGACGCGGCCGCGGTCAGCTACCCGACCTTCCAGCAGGATCTCGCGCGGCTGCGCTAGTCCGTTTCGCCGCGGGCGGCTAGCTCGGCACCGACCCAGTCGTCAACCATCTGCCACTTTTCGTAGAGCCACTCGGTGCGCGCCGCGTCACCCTCCGGGATCGTGACCCCGTCGAAGCGCCAAAAGCGGATCTTGATGTGGCGGCCGACCAGCACCCCCGCGAACACGTCTTTCACGGTCCGGATGCCCTCGAAGCCGACGTGGCCGCAGAACACGATGTCGGTCCCGGCGCTGGCTTCGTCGAGGATCGCCAGCGGCCCGCCCAGCCGGGGCGGCAGCAGATGCTTGAGCCGGGCTGCGAGCGGTGCGATCTCCGGTTGCTTCTCGGCGATCACCTGCTGGGCCCGGGCGATCTTCTTCGGCGTCGGCCGGGTGCCCTCCGGATAGATCGCCATGATTTCGCCGGGGCTCATGTCATGAGTCAAGGCGCGGACCGCGGCAATTTCGGTGACCGGGTCGAGCGAACCCCGTTTGACGAAGACGGTCGGGATCCAGCGTCCTCCGACGTCGATCGGAGTGAGGGCCCGGATCTCCTCTTTGATCACGTACCTCACGCCGATCCCCCGGGGGTGGCCGATGAAGACGTCACCGATCAGGTTGTCGAGGATGCTGACGTGCCGCGGCATCAGGACATAGGGACCGGGGCCGGTGTTCTCGTTGCCCTCGATCTCGAACTTGAGGCCGAACAGGATGCGGATCGCGATCAGATGGTTGCGGGCCCAGGCGATCCTCAGCGCGTAAACCCAGCGGCGACGGCGGATCGAGCCCTTGCCCCAAGGGCCTCCGGTCAAGGCGTAGATGAAGACCAGCTTGACGATCGCCTTCATCTCACCGAACAGGAACCACCAGACTGCCGGGATAACCCGGATGTTGACGAAGGGCCGACGGTTCTTCACCCAGAGAACGAGATCGACCAGAAAACCGACCAGCATCAGCAGGGGAGAGAGGACGGTAAGCAGGACGAAGCCAACGATCTCGGCGCCGCCACCGATCAGTCGCCGCCTGATCCTGGCACCGAGCGGTCCCTGGTCGGGAAATAGTGGGCCCCGGCCTGGGGTCTGGACGCGCATCGGCCCATCGTATTTGCCCGGTCCATAGGATGTTCGTTCGATGAACGGTGTCCAATGGTCATAGCTATCGACGGCCCGGCTGGGGCCGGCAAGTCCACGGTGGCCCGCGGCCTGGCCGGGGAGATCGGATTCACCTACCTTGACTCCGGCGCGATGTACCGCTGTGTCGCGTTCACCTGCCTGGACTGGGGTGCCGACCCAACCTCTTCCGGGGAGGCGACGTCGACCGCGGAGTCGATCGAGATCGATTTCGAGGATGGAGAAGTGCTGATCGACGGGGTGCCGGTGACCGACGAGATCCGTACTCCCGAGGTGACTGAAGCCGCCTCGCAGGTGTCGATTCATCCCGGGGTTCGCGCGGCGATGGTGGCCGAGCAGCAGCGCCTGATCGAAACCGGGCCGTACGTGACCGAGGGCCGTGACATCGGCACCGTGGTCGCGCCCGACTCACCACTCAAGATCTTCCTTACTGCTTCACCGGAAGCCCGGGCCGAGCGCCGCGCGGCCGAAACGGGGGCCGATGTCGCGACGGTGCTGGCGGCGCAGGAGGAGCGAGACCGCCGCGACTCCGAACGCGAGCACGGAGCGCTTTACGCCGCCGATGATGCGATCACGATCGACACCACCGAGATGACCTCCGATCAGGTCATCGCCAGGATCGCCGAACTCGCACGTGAACGAGGCCTGGCCTGATGGAAAGTTCCGCCGGATCCTCCGTGCCTTCGGGTGCGGTGCCGACCGTCGCCGTCGTCGGCTTCCCCAACGTCGGTAAATCGACCCTTGTCAACCGCCTGGCCGGTGGGCGCGAGGCTGTCGTCCATTCCGAAGCGGGTGTCACGCGGGACCGCAAACGGGTCCGCTGCGACTGGAACGGGAGGGAGTTCGATCTGCTCGACACTGGCGGGATCGACCTTGACGACGAATCTGAGATGGCGGCCGACATCCAGCGGCAGGCCCGGCTCGGCATGGCCGAGGCGGATGTGGTCGTCCTGGTCGTGAACGGCCAGGCCGGACTCCGGACCGGCGACACCGACCTCGCGCGCGAACTCAGGACCTCTCCGGTCCCCGTACTGGTCGCGGTCAACAAGTCGGATCACCCGGATGACGAGTTTGCGGCCGCGGAGTTTCACGCCCTCGGTCTCGGCGATCCGACCCCGGTGTCGGCGACTCACGGGCTCGGAACCGGTGATCTGCTCGACCGGATCACCGAAGCCCTGGGGGACCGGCCGGCCCGGGTCGACGAATCGGACTCGGTCCGGATCGCGATGATCGGTCGCCCCAACGTCGGCAAGTCCTCGCTGGTCAACCGGATTCTCGGTGACGACCGGGTGATCGTCTCCCCGGTGGCGGGCACGACCCGGGACACGATCGATACCGAAATCGAGGTAGACGGGCGCAGCGTGACCCTGGTCGACACGGCCGGACTCAGGCGTCGATCGAAGGTCGCCGGCTCGGTCGACCACTACGCCCAGCTTCGTTCGGAACGGGCGATCGAGCGGGCCGATGTGGCGATCATCGTCTGTGACGCCCACGAGGGAGTGCGATCCGAGGATCTCAAGGTCGGGGAAGTGGCGATGAAGGCCGGCTGCGCCACGATGATCGTGATGAACAAGTGGGACATCACCGAGACCGACATCGACGACACCAGGGCCCGGGTCGGGCGCAAGCTGCGACTCCGGCCCGAGGTGGTGACCTGCTCGGCGAAGTCGGGTCGGAACGTGGCCGGTCTGATCTCCAGGGCGGTCGCGCTGGCGGACCGGGCCGCGGAACGGATCCCGACTCCGCAGCTCAACCGCTTTCTCTCCGAGGTGCAGACCACGACCCCGCCACCTTCGCGCCGCGGGCGACGGCTCAAGCTCCTCTACGGAGCCCAGACCGGAGTCTCGCCGCCCCACTTCTCGGTGCAGGTCAACGACCGTCGCCTGATCGTCCGCGATTGGGCCTATCACCTCGAGAACCGACTCCGGGAACAGTGGGGACTCGACGGGGTGCCGCTGGTCATCGACTACATCCCGCGCAAGGGTCGCGGAGACGAGTGAACCGCCGAAACCGGGTATGACTAGGCTTCCTGATCAGATTTGAAGTATTCACCGGATTTCCACGATCACTTGCCCCGCAGCGAAAAGGAGAACGCGACCGAATGACTGAGCTGAAGCTTGCCGAGGGTGAACACCTCTTCACCTCCGAATCCGTAACCGAAGGCCATCCCGACAAGATCGCGGACCAGATCTCGGATTCGATTCTCGACGCCTGCCTCAGCCAGGATCCGAACAGCCGGGTTGCCTGCGAAACGCTGGTCAATACCGGCATGGCCGTGATTTCGGGTGAGCTATCGACCTCCGCCCAGATCGACATCACCGAACTTGTCCGCCAGACGGTCTGCGAGATCGGCTACGACCAGGGTGAGTACGGCTACGACGGCAACCACATCTCGGTGCTCGTCTCGATGGACAAGCAGTCGCCCGACATCGCCCAGGGAGTCGACACCGGGATCGAGACCCGGACCGGAGGCTCATCCGACCAGTTCGACCTCGACGGGGCCGGTGACCAGGGCATGATGTTCGGTTACGCCACCAACGAAACGGAATCCCTGATGCCGATGCCGATCCAGATCGCACACCGGCTCTCGGAGCGGCTTGCGCGGGTCCGCAAGGACGGTACCCTCGGTTACCTGCGGCCGGACGGCAAGACCCAGGTTACGGTCCGTTACTCGGACGGCAAACCGGTAGCGGTCGAGCGGGTGCTGATCTCGACCCAGCACGCCCCGGACATCGACACCGACGGCACGATTCGCCCCGACCTCTGGGAGAACGTGATCCTGCCGGTGCTCTCTGAAGAGTACGGCGACCTGCTCGACGAGAATTCGCTTTATGAGTCGCTGCTGATCAACCCGACCGGCATCTTCGTGATCGGCGGTCCGGTCGGTGACGCCGGCCTGACCGGCCGCAAGATCATCGTCGACACCTACGGTGGCGCCGCCCGCCACGGCGGCGGTGCTTTCTCCGGCAAGGACCCATCGAAGGTCGACCGCTCGGCTGCCTACGCCGCCCGGTACGCGGCCAAGAACGTGGTCGCCGCCGGCCTCGCCGACCGCTGTGAGGTCCAGGTCGCCTACGCGATCGGCGTCGCGCGCCCGGTCTCGATCATGGCCGAGACATACGGGACCGGAAAGAAATCCGATTGGGAAATCTCCCAACTGATCGCCGACAACTTCGACCTCCGTCCCGGCGCTTTCCGCCAGTACCTCGATCTCCACCGTCCGATCTACAAGGACACTGCCGCCTACGGCCATTTCGGCCGCTCCAACGAGAACTTCACCTGGGAGCGAACCGACCGCGCCGAAGAACTCCGCCAGGCTGCCGGCCTCTAGCGGCCGAAAAACACCGTCCGCGAAAAAGATTTCTCGACAGCGGGAAGTCGAGATGTAAGTATGGAGGGGTGCCAGACCGTCTCGGGGGGGACATCCGTTGGTTTCTGGCCGGCAGGAACTTGCTCGCCGCGCTGCTGGTCTCCCTGATCCTGCCTGCGGCGGCCAACGCAGGTCAGGTCGTGATCGATGGCGACGGGGACTGCGACAACCTTTACGAGTATTTCACCGTCCCGGCTGACGTGACCTGGCTTCAGGTCGAGGCGTACGGCGGCTACGGCGGCGGCAACGAGCACACCGGGGCGGGCGGGGCCGGTGGCCAGGTTTCAACCGTGATCCCGGTTCAGCAGGGCCAGCAACTGGCGATCTCCGCCGGCAGCTACGGTGGCGCGCACGGAGCCTGCGGCTGGGCGGCTGGCGGCGACCGGGGGTACGCCGACGGCGGCGACGATTACGGGCGCGACGGATACGGCGGCGGCAGCGCCAGCGCCGTGCTCGACTATGACTCCTCGAACAACAGCGTGAGCCCGCTGGTCGTCGCCGGTGGGGGTGGAGGCGGCGGTGGCAACGGTCATCACGCCGGGGGATACGGCGGCACCGGCGGATCCGGCCCCAACGGCACCGCCCAGGGCGGTCACAACGGACACGGCGAGGGCAGCGGCGACGGTGGTTCGGGCGGTGGCGAGGCGGGAACGCACGGAGGCAGCGGCGACTCGGTCGACGCCGGTCTCGGCGGCGCTGGTGGCGGTGGCGGCGGCGGATACCCCTACGCCGGCAGCGGCGGCGGATCAGGTTCCGAAGGTGGCGGCGGAGGAGGCGGCGGCGGGCGATCCTGGGTGATCGGCACCGGACAGCAGACCCAGTATTCGACGGCCGGCAACTCCTGCCCGTGGCCTGACAGCCCGTCCAGCTGCAACGGTCAGGTGACCCTGACCTGGGACCTCACTCCGGCCCAGGTAAACGTCGTTTCCGGAAGCGGCCAGCAGGCCCAGCTCGGCCAACCGTTCCCGCAGCGACTGGTCGCGCAGGTCAACAACGCCGAAGGTTTCCCGATCGAGGACGTAACAGTCAACTTCAACCTCCCCGCCGGGGGACCTTCCGGCACGTTCGCTTCCGGCGGGACCACCGCCGAGGCACAAACCAATATCGACGGGCAGGCCACCTCGCCGGTTCTCGTTGCCAACGGACTGACCGGTAGCTGGCTGGCCAACGCCACCGTCGGCGAAGCCAAGGCGAACTTCAACCTGACCAACCAAGCGGCGTCCACTACGGTCGTCCTTTCGTCCTCCCAACAACCATCGGTGGCCGGCCAGCCGGTCCAGTTCACTGCCAACCTGCAAACCGAGACCCGACTGCCGACCCCGTGGACGGGCACGGTGCAATTCCAGATCAACGGCGACCCGCTCGGCGGACCCCAGACCGTTACCCCGGCCGGCGTCGCGATCTCGCCGAGCGTCGACCTCGGAGTGGGCCCCTACCCGGTCGGCAATTACACGATCACCGCCGCCTATTCCGGCGACGTAAACCACACCCAGGCGACCAGCTTTCCGTTCACCCAGACCGTGAACCCGGCAGCGACCGCGACCACTCTGGTTTCGAACCCGAATCCGTCTACATCCGGCCAGAGCCCGATCCTCACCGCCACCGTGACCAGCCAGCAGGGATCGACAGCCACTCCGACCGGTCAGGTCCAGTTCAAGGTCGCCACATCCCCCGGCGGTGAGCCCGCGGACTGGGGAGCACCGGTCGACCTTGACGCGAACGGGAGTGCCGACTCCAACCCGTTCCCGTTCCCGGTCGACGGGGACTACGAGATCGCAGTCGAATACCTTGGAAACGCGAGCTTCACCGCCAGCCAGGGGAGCGGAGTGCAGCAGGTGGGAATCGACGCCACCTCGACCAACGTCTCGAGCTCGGTGAACCCCAGCGTTGCCGGCCAGCCGTACACGATCACCGCAACCGTGCTTCGTACCGGGCCGGGAGACGAACCGGAAGGTGAAGTTGACTTCACGATTGGCACGCGCGACCTCTGTCTGGACGTCGAGCTCGACGCGCAGGGACAGGCGACCTGTCCCGGACCGGTCGGCCTGCCTGCGCAGCCCAACGTGATCCGGGCGGACTTCTCCGATCCGGCGAACCAGTACGCGCCGAGCTACGGGCTGATGACCCAGAGCGTGACCGCGGCCAGCAGCCGGACCACGCTCACGGTCGGCGCCGACCAGACCTACGGCAAGTCGTTCACCGCGACCGCGACGGTTGAAACGGTCGCCCCGGGGCAGGTGGTACCGCGGGGGACCGTCCAGTTCTACGTTGACGACACGCCGGTCGGATTGCCGGTCCCGGTCGTGCAGGGGGCTGCCACGTCGATCCCGCTAAGCGGGCTCACCGCCGGCGCCCACCGGATCGCCGCCGATTACGAGGATGACAGCGACCCGACCCGGCTCCAGTCCAGCCGCGGCGTGGCCCCGATCCAGGTCGACCCGGCCCCGACCACGGTCACCGTCATCTCGAGCGCCAACCCGGCCGAGCACGGACAGGCGATCCGCTTCGTGGCTCGGGTTACTTCGGATCAGCCGGTGACAGGCGACGTCCAGTTCCTGGTCGACGGAGCCGCTTTCGGGGGTCCGGTACCGATCACTTCCGGGGTAGCGATCTCACAGCAGACCAGCACCCTGAAACCGGGCACCCACACAGTTGAGGCCGAATCACACGGCGGAGTGCCATTTCTTCCCGGACGGGGATCGCTGGCCCAAAGCATCTCGACAGTTGACCCACCGGAGCCGCCAATCCCGCCCGGGGAGCAGCCCCGCGCCTGGGTCCGGGGGATGCAGGCAGCGGTCTCGCCGGACGGTCAAGTCAACCTGCCGATTGCCTGCAGCGGTCCGACCGCAGAGGCATGCGCCGGGACGATTGTGATGCGTACGGACAGCGGCCGGATGCTGGGGACCAAGGCGTTCCACCTCGGTACAGGGCGTCTGCGTGCCTTCCGGCTCCAGATAACCGGCAACCTTCGGGCGCTCAGGTTCCGGCATCGGTTCGCCACCGAAGTGACGCTGTCGGGGCCGAACCTGCCAGCGACCAAACCGAAACGGATGCTGATCTCGACCCGGGGTGCCGCCCTTGCCATCGTCAAGACCCGGACCGCAAGGCTGAATGCCAAGGGACGGCTCGCCCTCAAGGTCCGTTGCCGGTCCCGGACCGAGCGTTGCCAGGGGGTACTCACCGTCAACCGCGGCGATGGACGCCGCGTCGGCCGGACCACCTACCGGATCCGTGGCCAGAACACGCGGTTCGTGACGATCCGGGTGAACCGGTCGGTTCGGCGCGCGCTACGCGGCGGCCGCACCCTGACCATGCGTGCCCGGACCTTGACCCGGATTCCGTTCGGTCGCCAGCGGGTCGCCGTAAAGCGCTTCTCATTGAAGGGAGCGTCGCGGTGAATCGCGTCTTCGCAACGGTAGTGGTTCTGCCGGCGCTGGCCCTCGGAGTGCTGTTGGGCGGCACTGCCACCGCTCAGGACGTAAGCAACTGTCCAGATCCGCCGCCACCGAGCCAGACCAGCGAAACGATCAATTACACCGGCGCGATTCAGCAGGTTGCGATTCCCCCGTGGGCCTCGAATGTGGAAGTGACCTCGGTCGGTGGCTGGGGCCAGTCGGTGACCAATAGGACGGGGTCCGGCGGGGCCGGCGGCCAGGTGACCGGCACGCTCGACATCGACGATGATCCGGCCCTCACCTGTCTTGACGTGTGGGTCGGCGGTTATGGTCAGACCGGATCGGCGTTCGGCTGGGGTAACGGTGGCGGCGCCGGGATCAACCCGTTCGAAGGCAACAACGGCGGCGGCGGCGGGGGTGCCACGGCAATCGCGCCATCCGAAACGCCCTCGAAGCCGGTGATAATCGCCGGCGGTGGCGGCGGTGGGGGAGGCAACGGGGTCGGCTGGCAGGACTGGAGCGACGGCACGCCGGGTGCGGCCGGAGGCGCCGGTGCCGGGGGCGACTCAAACGGGTTCGGAGGCATGAACGGGGGCCAGCCCGCCTTCGGCCCCAATGACTCGCGGTACGACGGAAAGGTATTCGGGGTCGCGGGCCAGGGCGATGGACCGAACGGCGGAACGGGCTTCAACCTTGTGCACGAGATCCCTGGTTGCCCGGCCGAGATCGGGGCCGGCGGAGGCGGCGGAGGCGGCCGCACCGGTGGTAGTGCCGGCTTTGAACAGGACCCGATGGTGGTCGTCAAACACAACCCGTACTGCCTGAACGCCGAGTACGGGTTCGGGGCCGGCGGCGGAGCCGGGGGCGACTCGTGGGCAGCATCATCCGTCTCTGGCGCAAGCGCGGTTCCGGACGACGGTCCGTGCGCGGACGGCAGTGGGGCGCCGGGATGCTTCGGCAGCGTGACCATCGACTGGTCGCTGGACATCGGCACCTTCGAGGCGATCGGAGGGTCCGGTCAGTCCGCGGTGATCGGCGGTACCTTCGCCGGCCCGCTGCAGGCCCAGGTCCTGGCCGTCAACGGGGAACCGATTCCCGGGCTCGACGTGACGTTCACCCTGCCCTCGAGCGGAGCCTCGGCGACCTTCGAGGACAACAGCTCGGGCAGCACCTCGGTGACCGTGGCCAGCGATCAAAGCGGAACCGCGACGACCCCGCCGTTGATCGCCAATGGCACGGCCGGAAGCTACGAGGTCGAAGCAGCCCTGGTCGGCCTGAACAAGGACGCCACCTTCAGCCTGAGCAACACCCCGGCAACCACCGCGACCGCGCTCTGGGCGACCCCTTCGAACCCCTCGGTCGCCGGGGAGCAGGTCACCTTCGTGGCCAACGTACGTGCGGCACCTTCGACCGCCCCGCCTCCGGCCGGCGACATCCAGTTCGCGGTGAACGGCAGCCCACTCGGTGCTCCGGTCCCGTTGGTTGCCGGCGAGGCGATCGCGCCCCCGATCGCGTTCGAGCCGGGCTTCCAGCAGGCCACCGCCACCTTCCAGCCCACCCCGGACTTCCTGCCGAGCGGCGCCACCAGCCAACAGCAGGTGGATCAGGCTGATACCCACATCGATCTCAGTTCCTCGGAAAACCCGTCCGCCGATGGCACCGCGGTCACCTTCACAGCCGACGTCATGGCTTCTGCGCCCGGCGCGGGCATCCCGACCGGGCAGGTCACCTTCGAGGTTGACGGGGGCCAGATCGGGCAGCCAGTCGACCTGGTCGACGGGTCCGCGGTTTCCGCTCCGGACGACATCCCCGACGGCAGCCACACGGTCGAAGCCACTTACAGCGGAGATCAGGACTTCATGCCCAGCACCGTCGACATGCAACAGACGGTCGGACCGGACGCGACCGCGACCGAGATCGCCGCTGCGCCGGCGGTTGCGGTGGTCGGGCAAACGGTGACGGTCACTACAACCGTGAAACCGGCCGGAAACGATCCCGGCACGCCCACCGGATCGGTCACGATCCAGGTCGACGGCATAACCGCCTGCGACGAGCTGACCCTTGCAGCGGGTCAGGCCTCCTGTGAGATCACCGCCTCGCCGCTGCCCGGCCCGCACTCGCTGACCGCAACTTACGAGCCGGGTTCGGGCGATTTCGACCCGTCCAGCGGTTCGCTGACCCAGACCGTCGTCAAATCCCGCTCGGCGGTCACGGTCGAAGCTGATCCGGACCCTTCAACTTTCGGTCAGTCGGCGGGCTTCCACGCCCAGGTAGCGCCGATCGCACCTGGCGGGGGTGAGCCGAGCGGGGCGGTCAGCTTCCTGGTTGACGGCTCGCCGTTCGGAAACCCGGTGCCGCTCCGTGAAGGCCGGGCCGACTCCGGACAGGTCGTGAACCTGCCCGCCGGCCCGCATGCCTTGGTCGCCCGCTACGGCGGTGACGCGAGCTTCCGGGAAAACCAGGCCGGCAGCACCCAGGTCGTTGACCGGGCCCTCACGACCGGCACTCTCACCCCCTCCAGCCAGAATGCGCCGGAAGGGACCCCGATCAGGTTCGAACTGGAGCTTGGTGCTGCCGGAGTCGGCAGCGCCCCCACCGGCACCGCCCGCATGTTCGTCGACGGTGACCCTCACGGACCGCCGGTTTCGGTAGCTGACGGCACAGCCAGCTTCGGCCCGGTTGCTTTCACGGCCGGCTCGCATCAGGTGCGGGTCCAGTACGCCGGCAACGGCAACTTCTCCCCGATCGACACGTTCATGACCGCTACCGCGACCAGGCTGCCGCCCCCGTTCGGTCCGGATGTGACCCCCGGAGCACCGGGTCGCAACCCGCTGCTCTGCGGCCGGCAGATCGCGATCGACGACTTGACCTACCGCGGCAAACGACTGTTGATCACCGGCACCGCGAAGGACTATCTGATCGGCCTGAAGGTCGGGATCCGCAGCCGCGGCCGGCTGCTGGCCCGAGCCAAGGTGCGGGCCGACGCCACATTCACGGCCCGGGTCCGGGCGCCCGGCAAGCGCGCCCGGCGCACAGCGACATACGTGGCGGTTTCCGGCAGCGCGCGGTCGGCCCCGGTACGGGCGATTCAGCGACTCAGGTTCACCTCCAGCCACCGCCACGGCAGGCGGGAGGTCCGCCTGCGGGCCGGTCTGAACGGAGGAAAGGTCGCCCGGATCGTGCTGAAGCGAAAGGGCCGCTGCGGCGAGGTGGCCCGCACCGTCCACCGGGTCCGGATACGGGGCGGCAAGAAGGGCCGCCGCACCCTGGTCGTCACCGTACCGCGACCGGCCCAGAGCGAGGGACCGGCCGCCTACTGGCTGAAAGCGGCCGGCAAACCGTTACGTTCACTGCCGGTTCTGGTGATGCCGGAACCGCGCCGGCTCACCCCCTAGGAAGAAAAAGTACGACCCGCCACTTGAACCCGGTTATGCTCGGAACAGATACCGAGTACTGGAGGGTCCGATGGTTACAGGCATTCGCTTTCTCGCGGTTTCGGCGGCGCTCTTCCTCTTCGTCGGCCTGGCGGGCGGTCAGGCAGCCAGCGGGAAGTCCCCGACGAAGCTGAAATTGGCCAAGGAGGGGAACTACTCCCAGACCTTCAAGAACCGGCCCGGGCTCTGGCAGGACGACACCAGCGTCACTGTGTGGGTCCGAAAACACAGGATCGTCGAGTTCTGGGTCACCTCGAACTACAGGTTCGACGGAGGAAAGACCTGCGCTCCGATCGGCTTCACCGGGACCTTGATGCCTGATCAAATGCTGAGCGGACCGGTCTCGGTGCAGGTCAGGCCGAAGAAACCGGTGGCCTTGAACGCGAAGAATCGTTTCAGGGTCCCGGTCCGGAAGGGCCACCCGTTTCTGGAGAATGACGGCGGCTCGATCCAGGGCAGGCTGCTTCGGAACGGGAAACTGAGCATCAACGTCAAGTTCGCCCAGGCGGCCAACGCCATCCAGGGCCGGTGCAGCACGGCAATCAAGGCTCCGAAGGCGAAGTTCCGGTCCATGAAACTCAACGGCATCATCGATTAGCGGGTTCGCGTCCGCTCCGGCTTCAGACCGGAAAGCCTGATTCGACCGTCGGGAGAGCCCAGTCCGGCCCGGCTGCCTTGAGGGTCTCCAGGTCGAAGAGGCCGGTGGCGACGCTGATTACGCGGATGCCCGCTTCGTGGGCGGCTGTCACATCGCGGGGGGTGTCGCCGATCGCGATGAAGTCGTCCTTGGAAAGGACCTGGGGTTTGCCGTTCGGGTAGTTGCCCGTGGCGCAGGCGACGATGCCACGCTTGATCGCGTGGAGCGTCAGCTCCGTGCGATCGGTCGAATCCGAGCCGTATCCGCCGAACGCGAAGAAGCGGTTGAGGTTGCCCCGCTCGAGTTTGATTTTCGCGGCCGGTTCGATGTTGCCGGTGGTGATCCCCAACGGAAGGCCGTCGGCGGTGAGGCGTTCCAGCAGATCGACGATCCCGGGTTCGACCCGGTAGTTCCGGGAGCGGGCCCCGGCCTCGGGAAGCTCGCGCACGTAGACCGGGGTCAGTTCGTCGACATCCTGCTGGGTCGGCTCGCGGTCGAGCACGGTGCGGAGCGCGGCGAAGGCAACGTCGTGGTCGGTCATGCCCGATTCGGTCACCGTGGCGATGTCGACCGACTTGCCAAGCACCTCCTGGAAGGCTTTGTCCCAGGCGACCGCGCCGGCCCCACCGGTGGTCAGCAGCGTTCCATCCACGTCGAAGATGACCGCACGGATCGGCGCGTCGGCCGGCGCCGGGCTCACGACCGCCCCCGCGGACCATCGAGACAAGGAAAGTTGGCAATATTTGCCAACTTTCGTGCTCTCACCATGCCGGATCTCACGAGCGGCCGTTGGCGGTGCGGTAGCGCCGGATCAGCTCGGAGGTGGAGCTGTCGTGCGTGGGCTGCGGCGGCTCTTTCTGTTCGAGCTCGGGGATGATCTTCTGAGCGAGGGCCTTGCCGAGCTCGACACCCCACTGGTCGAAGGAGTCGATCCCCCAGATCGCGCCCTGGGTGAAGACTGAATGTTCGTAGAAAGCGACCAGCGTTCCGAGCGACTTCGGCGTCAGGCGGTCGACCATGATGGTCGAGGTCGGCCGGTTGCCGAGAAACGTCTTGTGGGGGATCAGACGATCCTCGACCCCTTCCTCCTTCAGTTGCTCGGAACTCTTGCCGAAGGCCAGGGCCTCGGTTTGGGCGAACACGTTTGAAACCAGCAGGTCTTGGTGATTTCCAAGTGGATTCAGGGCATGGTTGAACCCGATGAAGTCGGCCGGGATCAGCTCGGTTCCCTGGTGGACCAGCTGGTAGAAGGAGTGCTGGCCGTTGGTGCCGGGTTCGCCCCAGAAGATGGCGCCAGTGCCGTAATCGACCCGGGTCCCGTCCAGAGTGACGCCTTTGCCATTCGACTCCATGGTCAGCTGCTGGAGATAGGCCGGGAAGCGGTGAAGGTACTCGCTGTACGGGAACACGGCATGGGTCTCGGCATCGAAGAAGTTTCGGTACCAGACGGTCAGCAGGCCGTGGATCGCCGGCAGGTTGGTGGGTAGACCGGTCTCGAGGAAATGCTCGTCCATCTCGTGGAAGCCGTCGAGCATCTCGCTGAAACGGTCAGGGCCGATCGCCAGCATGGTGGAGAGGCCGATCGCCGAGTCCATCGAGTAGCGGCCGCCGACCCAGTTCCAGAATCCGAACATGTTGTCCGTGTCGATGCCGAAATCCGAGACACCTTCGGCGTTGGTGGAAACTGCGACGAAATGCTTTGCGATCGCGCTCTCGTCGCCACCGAGACCGTCGAGCAGCCACTGCCGGGCGGTCCGGGCGTTGGTCATCGTTTCGAGGGTGGTGAAGGTCTTCGAGGAAACCACGAAGAGGGTCTCGGCCGGGTCGGCGTCCCGGGTCGCCTCGTAGAAGTCGGTTCCGTCCACATTCGAGACGAAGCGGAACTCGAGGTCGCGGCGGGAGTAATCCTTGAGGGCCTCGTAGGCCATTACCGGTCCCAGGTCGGAACCACCGATACCGATGTTGATGATCCGCTTGATCGGCTGACCGGTCTGACCCTTCCATTCTCCGGAGCGGATCTGCTCCGAGAAGGCGGCCATCCGGTCGAGGACCTCGTGGACCTCACGGATCACATCGACCCCGTCGACCACCAGCGATCGGCTGCGCGGCATCCGCAGAGCTACATGAAGCACCGCCCGGTTCTCGGAGGTGTTGATGTGCTCGCCGCGGAACATCGCGTCGCGGCGCTCCGGCATCCGCATCTCGCGGGCCAGTTCGGCAAGCAGACCGATCGTCTCCCGGTTGATGCGGTTCTTCGAATAATCGAAGTAGAGACCACATGCTTCGGCGACCAGATCCGTCCCGCGTGACGGATCTTCGGCGAAGAGATCCCTCAGATGGAGATCACCTATGTCGGCGCGGTGGCTCTCGAGGATCTTGAACGCGGCTGACTCCCGGAGCGCAGTCATGCTCAGCCTCCGAGCAGACCCTTGGCCTCTTCGACCACCCGGTCAGGGGTGAAGCCGAAATACTTCTGCAGGTCGGGGAATGGTGCCGAGGCACCGAAGGTCGTCATCCCGATCGCGACACCCTCCTCGCCGATGTAGCGCTCCCAACCGAAGGTCGAGGCCTGCTCGATCGAGATCCGTTTCGTGACCGAGGAAGGCAGCACCGACTCGCGGTATGCCTCGTCCTGGCTTTCGATGATGTGCCAGGAAGGCAGCGAGACGACCCGGACCCTGACTCCTTCGATGGTCAGCGTCTCGTAAGCCTCGAGTGCGATGTGGACCTCGGAACCGGTCGCGATCAGGATCAGTTCCGGATCTCCGTCACTGTCGGCGATCACGTAGCCGCCCCTGGCGAGACCGGAGGCTGCCCCGTACTTGCTGCGGTCGATCACCGGCACCTTCTGGCGGGTCAGCACCAGGGCGGTCGGGTGATCGGTCCGCGGCATGATGACCTTCCACGCTTCGGCGACTTCAGTCGCATCGGCGGGACGGATCACGTCGAGGTTCGGGATCGCGCGCAGCGAAGCCAGCTGCTCGACCGGCTGATGGGTCGGGCCGTCCTCGCCGAGACCGATCGAGTCATGGGTGAGCCAGTGGACAACCGGCTGCTCCATCAGGGCGGAAAGGCGGATCGCGGGGCGGGCGTAGTCGGAGAAGATCAGGTAGGTCGACCAGACCGGACGAAGCGAGCTCAGGGCCATACCGTTCGAAGATGCGGCCGACTCGTGCTCACGGACGCCGAGATGAAGCATGTGGCCGGAGCGGTTCTCCGGATCGAAGATTCCGGCGACTTCTTCCTTGAGCCCGCTTGAAGCGGAACCGGTCAGGTCGGCCGAGCCGCTGATCAGCCACGGCACCTTGGGGGCGATCGCCTGCAGGGTCTTCTGGGCAGCCGAGCGGGTCGCCACCTGCTGGCCGGCCTCGAAGGTCGGGATGTCGGAATCCCAGCCATCGGGGAGACCACCTTCGAGCATGGTCTCGACCAGGTGCTTCGTCTCGTCCGGGGCGGAGTCGAAGCGGGCCTTCCAGGCTTTGTTCAGTTCGGCACCACGGGCACCGACGCCGTTGGCCCAGGTGTCATAGACACCGTCGGGAACCAGGAAGTGCTGATCGGCGGGCCAGCCGTAGGCCTCCTTGGTCAGCTTCGTCTCTTCGGCACCGAGCGGGTTGCCGTGGACATCGGCGGTGTCGACCTTGTTCGGTGATCCGTAACCGATGTGGCTGTGGAGCAGGATGAAGGTCGGCTTGGTCTTCTCGGCCTTGAACCTGTCGAGGGCGGCGCCGATCTCGTCGAGGTCGTTGGCGTCATTGACGTGGTGGACGGCCCAGCCATTGGCGAGGAACCGCGCTTCGACGTCCTCGGTGAAGGTCAGGTCGGTCGAACCATCGATCGTGATCCGGTTCGAGTCGTAGATCCAGCAAAGGTTATGAAGCTGCTGATGGCCGGCCAGCGAGGCGGCCTCCTGCGAGACACCCTCCATCAGGTCGCCGTCTCCACAGACTGTGTAGACGTCGTAGTCGAAGAGCTCTTCGCCGTAGGCGGCGCGCTTCCAGAGACCGGCGATTGCCATGCCGACCGAAGTCGCCACGCCCTGGCCGAGCGGACCGGTCGTGGTCTCGATACCGGTCGTCAGGTGCGATTCGGGGTGGCCCGGAGTGGAGGATCCGAGCTGACGGAAGTTCTCGATGTCTTCGAGGCTGACCGAGAGGCTGTCGGTTACCCGCCCGTCGTGCTCGACCTTCTTCACACCGGCGAGGTGGAGGGTCGAATAGATCAGCATCGAGGCGTGACCGGCTGAAAGCACGAAGCGGTCACGGTTCGGCCAGTACGGATCGGCCGGGTCGTAGCGCAGGTATTCCTGCCAGATCTTGTAAGTCAGAGGGGCCAGCGCCATCGCCGTACCCGGATGACCCGAATTGGCCTTGTCGATCGCATCGATCGAAAGGGTCCGGATCGTGTTGATTGCGCGGAGTTCGGGCGTCT
>JAEYSQ010000241.1 GCA_023434465.1 Actinomycetes bacterium | reverse complement strand
GATCATGGAATTGAAAAGGGAACAGGTGTCCTCGTAAAGTGGTTCACCCGGTCCGTATATTTCGCCGTCGAGCCGGAGGCGAAGTTCGTCGATATCTGCGATGCGTGAGCTCAAGGGAGCGTCCTCTCTGGTTTGAACGAGGACGGAACCTAGGTCTGGAGAGGCCGGGATTCATCGCCGGAATAGGCCATCTGTGACGCGTGGCCGGAATCGGCCATATGGGAAATTACGTCTGTCGGTCAGCGAGAAACGGCTTCAGGAAGGGCGAGAGCCCGTTTCAAAGCAGATCCTGCTCGCTCGCCCAGGCGACGGCCGCCGTCCGCGACGGCAGTCTCAGCTTGGTACGGATATTCGCCACATGCCGGTGAACCGTGTGCGGGCTGACGACCAGATCCTCGGCGATTTCGGCATCGCTCATCCCGCGGGCCACCAGTCGCAACACCTCGAGCTCCCTGGAAGTCAGGTCGCTGATCGTCCCGTCGGATCCGGCGGCCGCCCCCAACAACAGCGCGTCGCAGGCCTCGATTTCGCGCTTCGCACCAAGTGCTGCGAAGACCTTGCGGGCTCGCTCGGCCTGTTCCTCGGCCTTCACCTGGCGCCCGAGGCGGTTGAGGATCAATGCCAGGCGGAACTTGGCTCGGGCCCGGTCGTAAGGCGCGGAGGATTCGGCGAACCGGTCGATCGCATCCTCGGCGGCGATCCGGGCATCGTCGTGGGAACCCACGGCTTCGAGGACCTCGGCCTGGACCAGGCTGGCCCGACCCAGGCAGTAAGGGGTGCCGCACTTCGCTGCACCATCGGCGATCGTGTCGCCGGTCGCAAGGGCGGTCTCGGGGTCGTTCAAGCCGATGCTGGCCCGGGCCAGAAGCTCGAGCGCGGGAAGACGGTCGGTGAAGGAGGCCTTGGGAAAATTCCGCAGGACCCGGTTTGCAATGTCGGCGGCCTCTTCGTACTCACCATCTGCCAGATGAAGTTCCCCAACGCCGAGCAGACCGTAGGTGCCAGCTTCCTCGAAAAGAACGCGGGCTTCATCGATCCTTCCCTGCCTCATCCTCAGGGCTCCCAGGTGAAAGCGTCCGCTCGGAACCATTGCCGGCCGGGATGAAGCCAGGTCCTCGACGGCCGCCTCCAGCTCGTTGCCAGCGGTCGACCAGTCCCCGCCGGTGGTCAGGATTCGTCCGTACGAAGTTCGGCAGATGCCCGTGAGCTGACGCCCTCCCAGACGCTCGGACTGGGCCCGCATCGCCTCACAGAATTTGCGGCTCCGCGAGAAGTCCCCCATCCCGTCACAGGCGGAAAGCATGCAGCAGTAGGCCCAGGCAGGGGATACCGGCAGTGCCATCGTCTCGACCGCGGTGATCGAGGCAGCCTCGTCGATCTTCGCCAAACCCTCTTCGATTGCCCCCTGACCGGTCAGCGCGAGTCCTTCGTAGGCGAGACCGACGGTCACGAGGTCGAGTACGTCGAAGCGACGACCGATCTCCTGGGCCAGCCGTGAGCTATCCAGCATCGAGTCGATGTCGTTGTCCAGGTGCAGGAGGAGGCTGCAGTCGATCAGGGCCAGCCAGCCGTGCTGCTCGACCGTTTCGAGATCGTCGATCAGCCGGTGTGCGCGCTTCAGCCAGCCGCGAGCGAGAAGCTCCTCGTCACGGTATTCCGAGTAATCGCCGGCCAGCCAGGCAGCGACGTTGGCCGCGCTATGGACCTCATCGTCCTCCAGGTAGAGTTCGTACGCCTTCTCCCGGGATTCGATGGTCAGCTTCTCATCGCCCAGCCACCACCCGGTCCATCCCAGATCCTCGTAGACGCGACCTGACTCGTCCAGCTTCGCGGCTTGAGCGAGGATGTCGCGGGCCTCGGACCAGCGGGCATCGGCCATCGCGCGGTTCGCGCGATCAAGCAGCTCTTCAACGCCAACCTGCCCCGAAGTCGTCATGACCCACCGATGATGACTCATGCCGGAGCCGACCGCAAGCCGATCCGCCGGTTTTCTACTGCCTCGATTCGGCCCGCAGCGGCGGGACCAGCTTCTTGCCGATCAGCGGAATGTTGAGGAAACCTTCGGTGGTGGCGTAGAGAAGGGCGACCTTGGGGGCGGCTTCGGCGTCCTCGAGGATGATCGACCGGGGCCACCAATCGGGGTCGAACTTCGCGTTGAAATCCCGCAGCGACTTGATCTGGAAGAAGGGGTTGAGCCAGGTGGCGATCCGCTTGAGGATTCTCTGCCCGAAGGTGAGCCGTTTGTCGTCATCGAACAGCCGGCCCCAGGCCGCGAAGTTCATCGACAGGCGCCGGAAGCCCTGGCCACCGAGGGTGAGCGCCGAGTTCGCAATCAGGAACTCGGTCATCCCGTTCGGAGCGTCAGGGTCGCGCTGCATCAGATCCAGCGACCAGCCCGGGTCGTCGCCGAAGACCGGCACGAGCCGCAGGAATCCGAGCGGTTTGCCGTCCGGGCCATCGGCGATCGCCAGCAGAAAATCCGGGTTCTCGCCTTCGACGTCGGTACCGAGATCCATCGTGAAGCCGCGCTCTTTCGCGCCGGCTCGCCAGCGCTCACGGATTTCGTTCAGCTGACCGCAGAGCTCGGGGCTGGCCTCGGATTCCCGGATCATCCGGAAGGAGCAGCTCTTGCCGACCTTCCTGACCGCCGAGCGGACCGGTTTCATCCGGCTGCCTTCCAGGGTGAACCGGTCGCAGGGAATGATCGCCTCGTCACCGAGGTAGACCGAGCGAAAGCCCCGCTTCGAGTAGGCGTCGAGGTCGGCTTCGCGCGCCGCGAGAAAGGCGACCTTCCAGTTGCGCTCGCGGCAGAAGGCGAGGAACTGGTCGAGGACCCGGTCCTGGGAGCCGGGGGCTCCGATCGGGTCGGCGGCGACCAGGGCGTAGCCGCTGATGTAGGTGAAGGCGATCATCGCGTCACCACGAGCGGTGAAGAAGTAGCTCTTGTCAGAGCGAAGCGCGAAGTAGTCGAGAGTCCCGCTGCCGTACTTGTGGACCAGGTCGGAGGCGCGCTCGCGGTCTGCGGTCGACGGTGCCGCCCTCAACGCCACAGCCCGGAAGATCAGCAGGGCAAAGAGGAAGAGACCGGCGAGCCCGAGGGTGAAGAGCGCAGCCGGGAAGAAGTCCGAGAAGAATCGACCCTCGTAGGTGTACGGACCGTCGAAGCCGGCGAGGCCGACCACCGTCGTCTCCAGCATGCCGCCGAAGGTGAGCGACTCCCGGATGTGACCGCTCTCCAGCAGCATCGTGCCGAAGCTGAACACGAGCACGGCGAGCAGATAGACGGGGATGAAGCGGAGGGCATCGAGCAAGGGTGCCGGGGCGGGCCGTCCGCCGAACGAATCCCTGAACCAGGCGAGAGTCGCCAGCTTCAGGAGCGAGTAGAGGACCACGATCGGATC
>JAEYSQ010000185.1 GCA_023434465.1 Actinomycetes bacterium | reverse complement strand
ACAAGAAGGTACTTGTAGCTATGGGGCCGGGTGGGCGTCCCAGGGATACTCAGGCGGAGGGAGGCTGAATGCCGACCGAGGTGTTTGCCGCTTCCCGGGGATGCCCACCCGACCCCACGGCGCAACGCAACGTCACCGGGATACTCAGGCGGAGGGAGGCTGAATGCCGACTGAGGTGTTTGCCGCTTCCCGGGGATGCCCGCCCGACCCCACGGCGCAACGTAAGGTCACCGGCGGCGTGACCCCTACGCGTGAGGGTCGGTGGTGCGGTCGAGGCCCGTGTCTTCGAAGGAGACCGGATCGTCGATCGGTTCGAGGTGAGTAAAGACAGTGGCCTGATCGAACCGGTCGCGCAGGTCCTCTTCGACGTCCTCGACCAGGTCGTGACCTTCCTTGACGCTCCAGTCCCCCGGCACCAGGACGTGGATCGAGATGAAGGTGCGACGGCCCGCCTTCCGGGTCCGCAACGCATGGAAGTGGATGCCACGGGTCTCATAGGCATCGAGCACCTCACCGACCCGGGCCAGCTCATCGTCCGGGAGCGCCTTGTCCATCAGGCCTGACATCGAGTCGGAGACCAATCCCGCGCCGGTACGGACGATGTTGGCCGCCACCACCAGGGCGATGAGCGGGTCCAGGGTGTTCCACCCGGTCAACCAGACGAGGCCCACCCCGAGGATCACCCCGACCGAGGTAACCACGTCGGTCATCAGGTGCCGGCCGTCGGCAACGAGGACCAAAGAGGATTCCTTCTGGCCGGTGCCGATCAGCAGGCGGGCCGTGAGCAGATTGAGCACCGAAGCCGCGGCCGACACCGCAAGTCCGATCCCAACTTCGGTCAGCTCGGCCGGGTGTATCAGTCGTTCGATCGCGGCGTAGGCGATCGTGACTGCGGCGAGCATGATCAAGGCCCCTTCCAGCCCGGCCGAGAGATAGTCGGCCTTTTCGTGACCGTAAGTGTGATCCTCATCCTCGGGTCGGGTCGACCAGAGAATGACGACGAGCGCGACGCCGGCGGCGACCAGGTTGACCACGGCCTCGGCCGCGTCGGAAAGCAGGCCGATCGAGCCGGTCAGGAGCCAGGCAGCAACCTTCATGCCGATCGTCAGAACGGCAACTGCGATCGAAACCGAGATGACCCGGATCAGGCGCTTTCGCCGCATCTGGTTTGCCTGGCTTGGCCCGGCCATGGGCACTGATCTTCTCAGAGGCTCCCGCAGTAGGCTCCAATCATGGCCGAGGCCGTAAACACGGAGTCCGTTTCCACCCGACTGGCGGCGATCGATGAGCATCTGACGCTGCTAACCGATTATCTCGATCCGGACGCGATCGAGGCCGAGGTGGAGAAGCTCGAGCAGGTGATGCAGCAGCCCGGATTCTGGGATGACCAGGACCAGGCAGCTTCCGTTTCGGCCGACCACGCCCGGGCCCAGCGCAAGCTTGACAACTTTCGCTCACTTCAGTCCGAGGCGGGTGATCTGGCCGAGATGGCCGAAATGGCCGAGGCTGACGAGGAAATCGCAGCCGAACTCGAAGAGCAACTCGCTTCGGTTGAATCGCGGCTCGAGGAACTCGAGGAAGCCCGCCTGTTCAGCGGCGAATACGACCATGGTGACGCGATCGTCACCGTTCATGCCGGGGCGGGCGGAACCGATTCGCAGGACTGGGCCGAGATTCTGCTCAGGATGTATTTGCGCTGGGCGGAACGCCGGGGTTTCTCGGTCGAGATGCGCGAAGCCTCGGAAGGGGAGGAAGCGGGCCTCAAATCGGCCACCTTCCTGCTCAAGGGAGAAAGCGCCTACGGTCTGATCGCCGCCGAACGGGGGGTTCACCGGCTGGTCCGGATCTCACCATTTGACTCCTCCGCGCGCCGCCACACCAGTTTCGCCCAGGTAGATGTCGCTCCCGTGGTCGACGAGGCGGTCGATATCGAGATCGACGAAAGCGACCTCCGGATCGACACCTACCGCGCTTCCGGCGCCGGAGGCCAGCATGTGAACAAGACCGATTCGGCCGTGCGGATCACCCACGAACCGACCGGAGTGGTGGTGCAGTGTCAGAACGAGCGCTCGCAGACCCAGAACAAGGCGGTCGCGATGCAGATGCTCAAGTCGAAGCTGGTCGAGCTCGAGGAGCGCAAGCGCGCCGAGGTGGTCAACCAGGAGCGGGGTGAAGTGAAGGACGTCGCCTGGGGCTCGCAGATCCGCTCCTACGTGCTTCAGCCCTACACGATGGTCAAGGATCACCGCACCGATTTCGAGGTCGGTGACGCCCAGCGGGTCCTCGACGGTGACATCGACGGTTTCATCCGCGAGTACCTGAATCGGACAGCGGGCTAGTCGCCCGGCTGGTCAGGGACCGCCACCAGGAATGTCCGGTGAGTCCAAGGCGGTACGTCCGCACTGGCACTAAGCCAGAGCGGGATTCTCCAGGGCGAGGAGGCGTTTTTTCAGGGCTACGCTGTTTGCTCCTCCTCCGAAGCCGCCGGTGGTTCCGTCGGCTTTGATCACCCGATGGCAGGGAACTATGAGGGCGATCGGATTTCGGGAAAGTGCGGTTCCGGCGGCTCTTGCCGCGCCCGGCTTTCCGGCCAGGGCGGCCACTTCGCCGTAGCTGACGGTCTCGCCCCACGGGATCTTCGCGGTCGCCTGAAGGACCTGGCGATGAGAACCGCCGATCAGCTGCCAGTCGAGGTCGAGATCGAACTTGCGCCGGTCTCCTTCCAGATAAGCCAGCAACTGGTCGGCGGCCGCGTCGACCCGGGGACCGCCCTCGACCGGCTTCAGTCCGGTGCGAACGATCACTTCCTCGACCAGCGAGTCCGGGTCCGAGCCGGGGAGACTGCAGCGCACGACCCCGTTGTCCGTGGCGGCCAGGGCGACCAGGCCGAGCGGCGAATCGAAGGCGGTGTGAGTAAACGTGCCCACGGGAGACAGCATAGGCTCCCGGCATGAGCCACCTTCCGGAAGGAACCTCGGAGCTGATCGGGCGCGCGCTCGAGGAAGACATCGGGACCGGAGACGTCACCGCCAACGCCACGGTACCCCCAGGACTTGAAGCCCAGGCTCACATCGTCCTGAAGGAGCCAGGGGTGGTCTTTGGGCTCGACGTGGTCGAGGAAGTGTTCCGACAGGTCGGCATCAGTGATCTCGACCGGACCGTGGTCGAAGGCCACTGGCACGACTCCGTGCCGCGGGACCTGCTCCTGATCAACGGTGATGCCCGGGCGATCCTCGCCGGTGAGCGGGTCGCCCTCAACTTCCTCGGTCACCTTTCCGGCATCGCCAGCCTGACCGCGCGATACGTCGACGCGGTGGGAGGGACGGGAACCCGGATCCTCGACACCCGAAAGACCCTGCCCGGGTTACGCGCACTGGAGAAGCAGGCGGTCTCGTGGGGTGGTGGGATCAACCACCGCTTCGGGCTATATGACGCCGTCCTGATCAAGGAAAACCACATCTCCCTGGCCGGGGGAGTTCGCCCGGCGGTCGAAGCCTGCCGACGGCAGTCGCCTGACCTCCACATCGAGGTTGAGGCTGAAGATCTCGATCAGGTCGCCGAAGCGATCGAGGCCGGTGCCGATCGGATCCTGCTCGACAACATGGGCACCGAAGAACTGAAGCGGGCAGTCGACCTCCGTGAATCCGGCGGGGCGGGAACCGAACTTGAAGCGTCGGGCGGCATGAACCTGGACCGGGTGAGAGAGGTCGCCGAGACCGGGGTCGACTTCATATCGGTCGGGTCGCTCACCCATTCGGCGCCCCAACTCGACGTCTCGCTGTTGATGGACCCGGCCGGGTGAACCTCCAGAAGAC
>JAEYSQ010000177.1 GCA_023434465.1 Actinomycetes bacterium | reverse complement strand
GGAACTCTCGGGAAACGAATAGTCCAGGAGCGGGTCGAAATCCCGTTCGTACATGACCCGGTCATCGCCGCCGTCCTGCACCAGCGAATCGGGAGAATGGAACAGGTAGATCCAGGACTGCTGTCCGGACTCGAGCGGATCACTGACCCGGACCGAGGTCCGGCTGGCCGGGTCGACCCCCGCCGGCGCCGGCCGGTCACCCGCCGGCAAGCCACCGTCGTAAGCCATCATCGCGATCTCGTCGTTCGCGTCGAGCATCGGATTCCCGTCCGGACCCGAAGCGGCGGCAGGATCGGCGTAGGCGAGTCCGCCGGCTGGCGAGAGCTTCCGCTCGTCGACCTGAAGCGGAACCGGTACCCAGCCATCCTCATCCTGGGCCCAGCCTTCGAACCACGCGAAACCAACTACCTCCTCCGGCGTAGCCCCGACCAGGCGCGGGAGGTCAGCGCCGGTGAGTACGACCGGTTCGGCTTCCCGGTCGTCGAGCATGTCCGCAGTCGCAGTCGCAGCACCCAAGGTCAGGAGCGCCAGCAACAGAGCAGCGGTGAGTTTCAGAGCCCCGGCCATCATGGCCCGCGGTTATCCGAACGGGGTGATTCTCAAACAGTAAAGACGCTATTTATCCGTGACCGGCTGGACTCTCGGACCGACAATCAAGAGAATGATCAGGAAGCCGATCACGGCCGTGATTGCGTTGAACCGGAAGGCGATGTGGAGCCCGTCGATCAGGGTGCTGGCCGAGGCAAACAGTGTGGTGGTCAAGGCGAGCCCGACCGAACCGCCCGCAACCTGAAACATGTAGACGATCCCCCCGGCCAGGCTTGAGCGGGAAGAATCGACCGCTGTGACGCCGATCGTGGTCGCCGACGAGTAAAAGAGCCCGACCCCGATACCGAGAATCACCAGGCCGGGGATCACGCCACCAAGTGCGCCGTCCTCCTTCAGGCCGAAGGAGATCAGGAGCGGACCGAGTGCGATGCAGGCAGCGCCGAGTGTGACGATCGGGCGGCCACCGATCCGGTTGTAAAGCGGACCGGCCACGAATGAAGTCAGGGCAAACACCGCCATGAACGGCAGCAGCCCGAGGCCGGACTCGAAGGCGGTCATCCCCCCGGCCTTCTGCAGATACTGCGGAATGTAGAAGAGCACCGAAAAGAAGGTGAAGGAGATGAAGAGGATCGCGACACAGGCCGCCGAGAAGGCCGGGTTTCTCATCACGTCCTTCGGCACCAGGGCGTGCTCACCGGCTTTCCTTTCGACGAGGCCGAAGATCGCGAGGAGAATCGCCGAGATGATCACCGCGATCACGATCCGGGGGTCGCCCCAACCAAGGTCGACCACCTGATCGAGAGCGACCATGAAGATGACCAGGCCGAGCGAGACGGTCGTTATGCCGGCGTAATCGATCCTGCGGTCCTCGGTTTCCGGTCGAGGCTGGTGAATCAGGAAGTAGACCGCGAGGATCGCGACCAGCGCGATCGGCACGTTGAGGAAGAGGATCGCTCGCCAGCTCACGAACTCGGTCAGCGCTCCGCCGATCAGCGGTCCGAGCGCGTTGCCGACCCCGGCAACCCCGAGGATCAGTCCGCCGGCCAGACCGGCCTTGTTATCGGGCAGGAGCGCGAAGGTCATGCCGAGCACCGCCGGCCACATCAGCGCCCCGCCGATTCCCATGATCGCGCGGGCGGCGATCAGCCAGGCTTCCGACTGGGCGCAGGCTGCGGCCAGCGAGGCGAACAGGAAAACGCCGGCCCCGACGAAAAAGGCCTCCCGGCGTCCGAACAGATCGGCCAGGCGCCCGCCGGTGACGATCAGCACCCCGAAAACGAGCGCGTAAGCGTTGACCACCCACTGCACGGTGGTGACGTTGGTGTCGAAATCCTTTTCGATGGCTGGCAGGGCGACGTTCATCGCGGTGATGTCGTTGGCTATGACGAACACACCGAGCGCCATCGCCCCCATCGCCAGATATGTGGAACGAGTCACGAAGACAAGCCTATGCGCTTGGGACGACATTTCAAGGGCGATTCCTTGCACGGATAGTCTGGGGGCATGACTGAATCCGAAGAAACCGGTGAGTCGATCACCGCCGAAGGGCTGCAGCAACTGAAAGCCGAACTGGAAGAACTCGAGGGTCCGGCCCGCGAGAAGATCGCCGCACGACTCAAGGTCGCCCGTGAGATGGGTGATCTCAAGGAGAACGCCGAGTACCACATCGCCAAGGAAGACCAGGCCCATCTGGAAACCAGGATCCAGCGACTGCGCGAACGCGAGAAGAACGCGGTCGTAGCCGACACCGGCGCTATCGGCGAGGACACCTTCGCTTTCGGCCGGACCGCCGAACTGACCGACGACGCGGGCCGCGAACACACCTGGACCCTGGTTGGCTCAACCGAGGCCAACCTCTCCGATGGCCGGCTCAGTGCCGAGTCCCCGGTCGGTCAGGCTCTCCGCAACCGCAAGGTGGGAGAAGAGGTGAAGATCAACACTCCGAAGGGCGAGCGGATCTTCACCATCAAGTCGGTGAGCTGACCTCCGTATCCTCCATTTATGGCGAAGCATTCGAAAGCGAAGAAGGCAGGTCTGGCCGTGGGACTGGCCGGCCGGGCCTGGGAGTACGGCAAGCGGGTCGACTGGCCGGCTGTCTGGATGCGGGCCCGCTGGCTGACCCATCACACCCAGCGGCTTTACAACAACCTCACTCCGGCCGAGCGCAAGGAATTTCTCGACATCGTCGTGCCGACCAAACAGTCGAAGATGGTCGCCAGGGAAGACCGCGCCCGGGTC
>JAEYSQ010000090.1 GCA_023434465.1 Actinomycetes bacterium | reverse complement strand
GCCCTTGCACCGCCTGTGCCGATTACGACCGTGACTACCTGAACTACATCTCGAAGTCGGAGGAGCTCACCGCTGTCCGCCTTCTGGTCGACCACAACCTGACCTACATGGATCGGTTGATGCGCGGCGCCCGCGAGGCGATCGCGGTCGGCGAATACGAAAGCTACAGCGAACGGATCCTGGGCGGCACCGCTCCCTGGGACGCCCGGTAGTCTTCCCGCGAATGACCCAGACTCTGATCCAGCTCGAAGGCATCTCGAAGCGCTTCGGCAGCGTCACCGCACTGGATGACCTCTCCCTTGAAGTCCCGGAAGGCACGGTCTGCGGCCTGCTGGGTCCGAACGGATCCGGCAAGACTACGGCGATCCGCGTCCTGCTCGGTCTGACCGGCAAGAATGGTGGCCAGGCCCGGTTGCTCGGTGCGGAACCGGGCGGCCCAGGTTTCCGGGAGGCGGTCAGCCACGTGGGCTCACTGATCGAGGGCCCGTCTCTTTACGGCAGAGCGACCGCCCGGCAGAACATGAGGATCCAGGCAGCCACCCTGGGGCTGGGCGTGCCCGGTCCCGAGATCGACCGGCTGCTCCAGCTGGTCGGGCTCTCTGACCGCGCTGACAGCAAGGTTCGCGGATTCTCACTCGGCATGAAACAGCGTCTCGGGCTCGCCAATGCGCTGCTCGGCGGACCCCGTCTGGTGATTCTCGACGAGCCCACGAACGGGCTCGATCCCTCGGGGATCGTCGAGATCCGCGAGTTGATCAAACGCCTGCCCGAGAGCGGGTCCACCGTGCTGGTCTCCTCCCATCTCCTGGCCGAAGTCCAGTTGATGTGTGACCGCGTGACGATCATCAACAAGGGCAAACTGGTCGCTGATGGCACCATGCAGGAGGTTCTGGATTCCTCCGGAGCCAGGGAGGGCTACGCGGTCTACGTCAGGATCTCCCAGGCCGATGCGGCCGCCGCCGCACTCCGCCGGGCGGGACTCACGGTAGAAGACCGAGGTCAGGGCAGCCTGGTTGCTCACGGTGACATCGAGGACGATTCGGAGATCACCCGGATCCTCGCGGAGTCGGACATCTGGTTGCGGGGACTGATGCGCCAACGCCAGGATCTAGAACGGGTTTTCCTCTCACTGACCGGGAAGAACGACGATGCGAGCTGAGTTTCTGAAACTACGCTCGATGCCGACTCCGCTCTGGACGGCGATCACCCTGGCGGCTTTCTTCCTGATCGGTCTGGCCGCCTGTCTCATCTGGCATGTGGGCGAGGACAACGACGCCCTTTCAGCCGCGATCGAGTTCCCGCTCCTGATCGCGTCGCTGGTGATTGGATCGTGGATCGCCGGGGTCGAGTTCGGTCAGCAGACACTGCGTCGCGTCCTCAGTGCCGACCCGCGTCGAATCAGGCTGGTCATGGTCAAGCTCGCCGTCGTCCTGATCGCGGTGGTCGGATCAACTCTCCTGCTGATGGGGCTCGGCACTGTCCTTTACGGTCTCGCCAGCGCCGGCAAGGAGTTCACCGTCGATTACGACGAGATCCCGGCCCAAACCGCGGCCATGCTGGTGTCGAATGCGTCCTGGGCGATCGCCGCGTTCTCATTGACTCTCCTGACCCGCTCGATGGCCGGTGGCATCACCCTCTCCTTTGCGTTCCTGTTCGTTATCGACAGCCTGGCTTCGCTGCTGCCAAAGGTCGGGGACTACACCTTGGGCATAGCGCTTACCGATGTCGATCTGGCGATCCGCGGAGACAGCGGCGGAGAAGGGTTCTTCGAAGCGACCCAGACCAATGACACCCTGGTCTCGGCGCTCGTCCTGGCCGCGTGGCTGATTGCCTTCGTGGCGGCCGGGATCATCAGAACCGTCCGGACCGAAGTCAAGTAGCACCTGGCCCTGCCGCTATTGCGTGTTGTCGCGAATCCGTTGTTTGATCTCGTCGCTGAGCTTCTCGACTGAGTTTCCGGTCCACTCCCTGACCTTGACCGAGGCCGCCCGGTCAGTCAGCAGGATCACCGAGCCGGCGACCACCGCGGCGATCAGGACCAGAGCGAGCATGCCCAGCACGAAACGGAAAAACGATCGCATGAATGAACGTTTCGGCTTCGGTCGCGGCGCGGACTGCGGCAACGTGTAACGGGGGGGGGGCGGAGCCGGTCGGTGGGCGGTCCGAGTGGTGCGCTCGAGCGGCCGGGTTGCAGTTTCGGCCTGGGGGAAAGCCGGCGGAGTGGCCGGTTCCTCATCCATCTGAAGGGTCACGTCCTCGCCGCGAAGTCCGCGCTGAAGCCCGTCCGAAAGTGCCGCAGCCGTATGAAAGCGGTAGGCCTTGTCGCCTTCGAGGGCCCGCATCACCGCGGCACTGACCGTCTCCGGCACGTCGGCGTTGTAGGTCCGGGGAGGCAACGGTTTCTCGTTCTGCTGCCGGACAGCCAGTTCCGCCAGCGACGAACCCTCGTAAGGCAACCGACCAGTGAGGAACTGGTAGAGCACCACGCCGAGCGCATAGACGTCGGTCGACGGCGTCGCCTCGTCTCCGCGAACCTGTTCCGGTGCGAGGTAGGCGGCCGTTCCGACCACCGAGCCGACCTGGGTGATCCGGGTTTGCTCGGCCGCCCGGGCGATTCCGAAGTCGGTCAGCTTGCATGTCATTTCGCCGCCCCCGACCGGACCGCCGACCACCATCAGGTTGCCGGGCTTGACGTCGCGGTGGATGATTCCGTGGCGGTGGGCGTACTCGAGTCCGGCGCAGGCCTGGACCCCGATCTCAACCGTGACCTCCGGGTCGACCAGACCTTCGGTCTTGAGGATCTGCGCCCCCGACTTGCCTTCGACGCATTCCATGACGATGAAGTGGCGGCCGTGGTCCACGCCCGTGTCGTAGACCTGAACGATGTTGGGATGAATCAGCTTGGCGACGGCCAGCGCTTCGCGCCGGAACCGGGCGACGAAACGGTCGTCGTCGGAGAGGTGCTCGGCCAGCACCTTGACCGCGACCGTCCGTTCCAGGATCCGGTCGGTCGCCCGGTACACATTTGACATGCCTCCGGA
>JAEYSQ010000086.1 GCA_023434465.1 Actinomycetes bacterium | reverse complement strand
AAGCTGCCGGCCGGAATGTCGAGGTCAAGATCCTCGAGGGCGAGGGTCCCGTCGGCGTAGCGTTTGGTCAGGCCTCTGATCGAGAGAGCCGGTGGTGCCAGCCCGTCCGGGGTACGAGCTTCTGTTGTCGAAGATGCATCCATCCGTGACAATGCAACCATGAGCGCACTCTCGGGCGTAATCGTCGCGGACTTCAGCCGGGTGCTGGCCGGCCCCCTGGCCGCGATGACCCTCGGTGATCTCGGCGCCAACGTGATCAAGGTCGAACCGCCCGGCGGCGACGAGACCCGGGGTTGGCTGCCCCCGGTCGATTCGGATGACCGCTCGACCTACTTCCATACCGCGAACCGAAACAAACGCTCGGTCACCCTGAACCTCAAGGACGAGAGTGACCGCGCCCTGGCCTTCGAGCTGGCGATGCGCGCCGACGTGCTGATCGAGAACTTCCGGCCGGGGACGATGGCCCGCTTCGGCCTGGACTTTGAAACCGTTCACGCCGCGCACCCGACCCTGGTGTACTGCTCGATCACCGGCTTCGGGGAAGGCGCCGGGGCGGAGATGCCGGGCTACGACCCGCTGATCCAGGCGCTCAGCGGGATGATGTCGATCACCGGGCCATTGGACGGCGAAGCGAGCAAGGTCGGGGTCGCGCTGGTTGACGTGATCGCCGGACTCAACGCGGCTACCGGGATCCTCGCCGCGCTGCACGACCGCAAGACCCTGCGCGACGGCCAGCGGGTCGAGATCAATCTGTTGACCACCGCGCTGGCTGCGCTCGCCAACCAGAGTTCGGCCTTCCTCAACACCGGAGTCTCGCCCGGGCGTCTCGGCAACGTCCATCCGAGCATTGAGCCATTCTCTACCTATGCGACGGCGACCGGTCCGATCATGATCTGCGCGGGCAACGACCGACAGTTCACCCAGCTCGCGGTGACGATCGGGGCTCCCGGCCTGGCCGATGACCCGCGATTCACCAGCAACCTCGACCGGGTCCGAAATCGCGAGGAACTCCGGGCCGAGCTCGAACAGCGGCTCGGGCTCGACTCGGTCGAGTACTGGTCGGAAGCACTCAACGATGCGGGCGTCCCGGCCGGGCCGGTGAACGACATCGAAGGCGGCTTCAAACTTGCCGAGAGCCTCGGACTCGATCCGGTCTCGGAGATCGACGGGATCCGCACCACGGCCTCACCGATCGGGCTCTCGGTCGACCCGGTCGAGACCAGGCTGCCGCCGCCCGGGCTGAACGACCACGGCGAAGAGATCCGAACCTGGCTTCGCGCCCCGCGGGAGGAATCGGTCTGATGCCCGCTCTCGAGGGGCTGCTGGTGGCAGATTTCAGCCGTGTGCTCGCCGGCCCGCTGGTCTCGATGACCCTTGCCGACTTCGGGGCGGACGTGGTCAAGGTCGAGCCGCCGGGCGGCGACGAGACCCGGGCCTGGTCACCGCCAGTCGACTCGCAGGGCCGGGCGACCTTCTTTCTGGCGGTCAATCGGAACAAGCGGTCGGTCGAGCTGAACCTGAAGGATCCCGAGGATCTCGCGTTGGCGCGGGAACTCGCCCGCCGGGCCGATGTTCTGGTCGAGAATTTCCGACCCGGGACGATGGATCGGCTCGGGCTCGGTTACGAGGAGCTCTCGCAGTCGAATCCCGGCCTCGTCTACTGCTCGATCAGCGGGTTCGGCTCTGGCGGCGGCGCCGCTCTCCCCGGTTACGATCCGCTGGTCCAGGCGATGAGCGGAATGATGTCGGTGACCGGCCCGCCTGACGGTGATCCCAGCAAGGTCGGTGTCGCCCTGGTCGACGTAATCGCCGGACTAAACGCGACGGTGGGGATCCTGATTGCGCTCCAGGAACGGGCGAAGTCGGGAAAGGGCCAGAGAGTTGAAAGCGATCTGCTCAGTTCGGCGCTGGCAGCCCTCGAAAACCAGGCGGCAGCCTGGCTCAACACCGGCGAATTGCCGGTCCGGCTCGGGAACGTCCATCCCAGCATCGAGCCGTTCACGACCTTCCACGCCGCCGACGGACCGGTGATGATCTGTGTCGGCAACGATCGCCAGTTCCGCAGCCTTTGCGAGGTGCTGGAGGAGCCGGAACTGGCCGATGATCCGCGCTACGTGGACAACTTCGACCGGGTCGAGAACCGGATCGAGCTGGAGGCAGAGCTCAACCTGCTCTTCGCCCACCGCACGGTCGAGGAATGGGTCACCGCGCTCCACGAAGCCCGGGTGCCGGCCGGTCCGGTCAACACGATTGATCGTGGCTTCGCCGTCGCCGAGGCTCTCGGCCTCGACCCGATCGACGAGATTGACAGCATCCGCTCCCCGTCCTCACCGATCCATCTCGACCGGACCCCGGCTGAGACCCGGCTTCCACCGCCGGCCGAAAACGCTCACGGCGAGGAAATCAGGGACTGGCTTTCCGCCCCCGCGGACTGACCTGAGCTGGCGACGCCAACGCGCTCCTGCCACACTTGAGGTGTGGATCTGAAGCTGCTCGAAGAAACCATGGCCGGTCTCGGCCAGCCTTCCTACCGGACCGGTCAGGTCTGGGAATGGCTGGCCCGCGGGGCCGGTTCTTTCGACG
>JAEYSQ010000011.1 GCA_023434465.1 Actinomycetes bacterium | reverse complement strand
ATTCAGCTCAAGTAGTCCCCCGAATAGGACCGGGAGCAAATCCCCCAGGTCGAAGGCGGCGGCGCCACCCCGACTTCGACCTGGTCGTGGACTCTGGGTGTTTTTCCGCAAAAGGGTTCCGTACTTTTCCGAGGTTCCAAGTCACTTGACTTGGACTACGGTCGGTTCATGTCTTCCCTCTGGTTTAGAACCGGCCTCTTGGCAGTGCTGCTTTGCTTTGCGGGCCTGCTCCTCCTGACCGCGAACGCGCCGGCTGCGGTGGTCGAAGTTCATCTCAACGCCCGGCCGGCCACGGTCAAGATCGCGCCCGGGGTAAAGATGAAGGCCTGGACCTTCAACCGGACCGTGCCCGGTCCGGTGATCCGGGCGACCCAGGGCGACACCGTCCGGGTCACTCTCAAAAACAGCCACGTGGCCCGGCATGTCAAGTGCCCCAAGCGAAAAGGCAAGAAGAGAACACGGTGCCTGCACCGCAAGCACCGGCACCAGTCGATGTGGCACTCCGTCGACTTCCACGCCGCGAAGGTCGCGCCGAACCTGGCCTTCAGAAACGTCGCCCCCGGGGAGTCATTCACCTTCGAGTTCAAAGCGAACAACCCGGGCGTCTACATGTATCACTGCGCCACCGGTCCGATGCTCGAGCACATCGGGATGGGCATGCACGGAATGATCGTGATCGACCCCGCTGTTCCCCGTCCGCCGGCCCGTGAGTTCTTTCTGGTCCAGAGCGAGTACTACGGCAAGGTCAAGAAGGGCTACCTGCATTCGTCCTACCAGGCGATGAAGAACACCGCGCCAAAGTACGTGACCTTCAACGGTCGCGCCCACCGCTACGCCACGAAACCGATCAAGGTCGAGGCCGGCGAGCCACTCAGGGTTTACTTCGTCGACTCCGGGCCCTCGCTCTTCAGTGCCTTTCACGTCGTGGGGACGATCTTCGACGAGGTCCAGCCCGACGGAAACCCGAACAGCGCGCTCCATGACGTTTCGACCCAGGTGATCGGCCCGGGTGGAGGAGGGGTCTTCGAGTTCACCCTCCCCGAGCCCGGCAGCTACCCCTTCGTCACCCACTCGGTGATCGACATGGACCGCGGAGCGATGGGGCTGTTCGAAGCCAGTTGAACGAGCAGGCAATTTGAGGGAGGAAAGCCCCGGCGGCAGGGAGAGGCAAACGGGCCGCCGGGGCAGAGCCTTAGCCCGCGAGGTTGAAGTTGAGAGCGCTATGCGGCGGTAACTTCAACCTCGCGGCACCACGAGCGTCGCGGTGCTCAGAGGCCAAGCGAGCGGCCGACGATCTCTTTCATGATCTCGGTCGTGCCGCCGTAGATCCGGGTGACCCGGTTGTCCGTGTAGGCACGGGCGATCGGGTACTCCATCATGTAGCCGTAGCCGCCGTGGAGCTGGACGCACTTGTCGATCACCCGGTCGGCCATCTCGGTCGCCCACCACTTGGCCTGGGCAGCATCCTCGACGGTCAGCTTGCCCTCGTTCAGGGCGGCGACACACTGGTCGATGTAGGTCGTGCCGATGTCGACCTCGGTCTTGATCTCGGCCATCTGGAAGCGCGAGTTCTGGAACGAACCGATCGGGGTGCCGAAGGCGTAGCGCTCCTTGACGTAATCGAGGGTCCAGTTCAGCGCGGCCTGTGCGGCGGCAACCGCGGCGACCGCGATCGACATCCGTTCCTGGGCGAGGTTGCTGATCAGGTACTTGAAGCCCTCACCTTCGTTGCCGAGCAGATTCTCGACCGGGACCGGTACCTCGTTGAAGAAGAGTTCCGCGGTGTCCTGGCTGTGCATGCCGACCTTGTCGAGGTTGCGGCCGCGCTCGAAGCCGTCCATGCCGCGCTCGATGATCACGATCGACATGCCGCGATGTTTCTCTTTCGGGTCGGTCTTGACCGCGGTGATCACCAGATCGGCGTTGATGCCGTTGGTGATGAAGGTCTTCGAGCCGTCGACGATGTAGTCATCGCCCTTGCGGATCGCTTTGGTCGACATCGAGGCCAGGTCGGAGCCGATCCCCGGTTCGGTCATCGCGACCGCGGTGATCAGGCTGCCGTCGACGATCCCGGGGAGCCAGCGTTCCTTCTGCTCCTCGTTGCAGTACTCCTCGAAGTAGGGCAGACAGACGTCGTTGTGGAGGGTCAGGCCGAGAATCGCCCCTGCGGCACCGGCGTAGCCGCCTTCCTCGCCGATGATCTGGTTGAAGCGGAAGTCACTCAGACCGAGGCCGCCGAACTCCTCCGAGACCGACATCGCCAGCATGTTCTTCTCGCCTGCCTTCTGGAAGATCTCGCGGGGGACAATGCCGTCCTCCTCCCACTGCTCAAAGTTCGGCATGATCTCGTCGGCGACGAAACGGCGCACGCTGTCGCGAAAGTCCTGATGTTCGGGTTCGAAAATCGCTCGGTCCATGCGCCGCACTCTATTTCAAGCAACCAGGAAGAGGTCCACATATGAAGCCGGAAAGCGCGATCGTGTTCGGAGGGGCCTCGGGTCTCGGCGAGGCGACGGCCCGCAAGCTGGTCGAGGCCGGTCACAAGGTCGTGGTCGCGGACCTCAACGAAGAGAAGGGAGCCGAGCTGGTCGGCCAGATCGGCGGCACCTTCGTCAAGGCCGACGTGACCGATGAAGAGTCGGTCCGCGAAGCCATCGCCGAGGCGGCCGGCCCGGGCGCTGGCAGCAGCAGCGGCGGCGTCCGGATCTGCGTCAACTGCGCCGGGGTTGGCGCGGCCGGCCGGATCGTTCAGAAGGGCGAGCCGGCTCCGCTCGATGGCTACAAGTGGGCGATCAACATCAACCTGATCGGCACCATCAACGTGCTCAGTCAGGCCGCCGCGGCGATGGTCGGCAACGAACCGGACGAGCACGGCCAGCGCGGCGTCTGCATCAACACCGCCTCGATCGCCGCCTATGACGGCCAGATCGGCCAGACCGCCTACGCCGCCTCCAAGGGCGGAGTGGTCGGGCTCACGCTGCCCGCCGCCCGCGACCTCTCGCGGGACGGGGTCCGGGTGATGACGATTGCCCCCGGCCTCTTCGACACTCCGCTTCTGGCCCTGCTGCCGGAACCGGCCCGCAAGGCGCTTGGCGAAACGATCCCCTTCCCGGCCCGGCTCGGCGTACCGGAGGAGTTCGGTGCGCTCGCCCTTCACATCGTCGACAACGTGATGCTGAACGGGGAAGTCATCCGCCTCGACGGCGCCCTCCGCATGGCCCCGAAGTAGGCCGGAAGCAGGCCGGGTTCAGAACTCCCGCTCGTAGAAAAGCGAGCGGGAGTTCGTCTCACCTTCGATCTCATTGCGGAAACCGAAGGCCTCGTAGAGCCGGCGGGCCGCGGTGTCGTCCTCGCCGGTGATCACTTCGAGGCCGCTGGCGCCACGGGTACCAGCCAACTCAAGGATCGCATTCATCAGGATTCGTCCGCGGCCCTGGCCACGAAGGCCGGGAACCACGTAGAGCTCCTCGATCAGGCCGATCGGTCCGTCGGTCCAGACCGATGGACTGAACGAGATCTGCGCGAACCCGTCGGGTCCGTCCCCGATCACCAGGTACTCCTTCTCACCTTCGGCGATGAACCTCCGGACCCGGCCTTCCAGGACTTCAGGGCCCGGTGAGAACTCCTCGAACTCCCGGTTGAAGGCATCGAGCATCCGGGCCAGGTCAGCGGCATCGTCGAGGATGGCGGGGCGCACTTTCACCACGACTGGATTTTCCCCGATCCGGCTGGTTCTTCCGGGATTCGGCCGTTCGTGTGACGAGGATCTCAGTTCGGGCGGCAATCTCACTCCTATACTTTCTGAAGCTGGTCAAGTGATTTGCGATGTGCGGTCCCGGGGGGTGGAGGGCGCGTCAACGCTGACCGCCCCTCACCCTCACCCTCACGCACGTACCAAGGAGTCCACACTTGTCCCTGCCCGTTCCCGACCCTCGCCGCTGGCTGATTCTTGCCGTCATCGCCGGTGCCCAGATGATGGTGGTCCTCGACGCGACCATCGTCAACATCGCCCTGCCCAGCCTGCAGACCGCCCTCGGCATCTCCGACGCCGACCGGCAGTGGGTGATCACGGCCTACGCGCTGACCTTCGGTGGCTTCCTCCTGCTCGGTGGCCGGATCGCCGACTACTGGGGTCGCAAACGCACTTTCATCGCCGGCATGATCGGCTTCGCCCTGGCCTCGGCGCTGGGCGGAGTAGCCAACTCGGGCGAGGTCCTGTTCGCCGCCCGGGCACTGCAGGGACTGTTCGGTGCGATGCTGGCCCCGGCCGGTCTCGCGATCCTCACCACCACCTTCCATGACCCGGAAGAACGCTCGAAAGCCTTCGCTGTGTTCGGGGCGGTTTCGGCTGGCGGCGCCGCGGTCGGACTGCTGCTCGGCGGCATCCTCACCGAGCTCCTCAACTGGCGTTGGTGCCTGTTGGTCAACACGCCGGTTGCGATCATCGCCGCCTTCGCGACCCACAGGGTGGTCAGCGAAAGCAAGGTCGCCAATAGCGGATCGCTCGACATCCCCGGGGCCCTGCTCGGGACCCTCGGCCTGGTATCGCTGGTCTACGGCTTCACCAGAGCCGGCGAGAGCAGCTGGGGTGAATCGACCACCGTCTTCTTCCTCGTCGCCGCGGTTGTGCTGCTCGCCGCCTTCGTGGTGACCGAAAGCAGACACCGCAATCCCCTGTTGCCGCTCAGAATCCTCCGCGACCGCAACCGGGGCGGTTCGTACCTGACCTCGATCCTGCTGGGAGCGGCGATCTTCGGCGCCTCCCTGTTCCTCACCTTCTACTTCCAGGCCGTGCTCGGCTACACGCCGATCCAGGCCGGTCTGGCCTCCCTGCCGATCTCGGTCGGGGTGTTCTTCGCGGCTGGTGTGCTCGGCAAGGTCCTGCCGAAGGTCGGTCCCCGGCCGGTGATGATCCTGGGCTCGCTGTTCGGTGCGGCCGGCATGCTGTTGCTCGCCCAGATCCAGGTCGACTCGAACTTCTGGCTGCTGGTCTTCCCCGGTGAGCTGCTGTTCGGACTCGGCATGGGCATGATCTTCGTGCCGCTCGCCAATATCGCCCTGATCAACATCGATTCCGACGATGCCGGCGTCGCCTCGGCCGTACTCAACGCGAGCCAGCAGATCGGCGGATCGCTCGGAACCGCCCTGCTCAACTCGGTCTACACCTCGGCAGTCACCGCGTACCTGGTCGACAACTCGATCGCCAACCCGCAGGACCCGAACGCCTTGGTCCACGGCTTCCAGATCGGCTTCTGGTGGTCGGCCGGTCTGATGGTCCTCGGAACCCTCGTGATCACCCTGATGATCTCTGCCGGCAAGGACGATCTCGTCGAACAAGAAGGCGCCGCGGTCCACGTCGGCTGACCCGAACCGGAACCCTCCCACCGACAACGCGGATAGCCTTCGCTGAAGCGTGGATCTCCTTCAGAGCATCATTCTCGGCATCCTCCAGGGACTGACCGAGTTCCTGCCCATCTCCTCGAGCGGGCACATCCTGATCGTGCCGGCCCTCCTCGGCTGGGACGATCCGGGCGCCGCTTTCACGGCAGTGATCCAGCTCGGCACCGAAGCCGCCGTGCTCATCTACTTCCGCAAGGACCTCTGGGAGATCGGCAGGGCCTGGCTCGCCTCACTGCGCCGACCGGAACTGCGCGGCGAGCTCAACGCCCGCATGGGCTGGTACCTGATCGTCGCGACGATCCCGATCTCGATCCTCGGGCTCGCTTTCCAGGACCAGATCGAAACCGCCGCCCGCAACCTCTGGATCGTCGGCTCGATGCTGATCGTCTTCGGCCTGATCCTCGGGCTGGCCGACCGGGTCGGGACTCGTGAACGCGAGGTCCGCGACCTTTCCTTCCGCGACGGTGTGCTGATCGGCCTCGCCCAGTCGCTGGCCCTGATTCCGGGCGTCTCCCGCTCCGGCGCGACGATCAGCGCCGGCCTCTTCCTCGGCCTGAACCGCCGCGCCGCAGCCCGTTTCGCCTTCCTGCTGGCCATCCCCGCGGTGGTCCTTTCCGGCTTCTACCAGCTCTACAAACTGCTTTCCGGCAAGGAAACCTTCGACGAGCCGATGATCAACATCGCGATTGCGACGATCGTCGCCTTCGTGGTCGGCTACGCGGTGATCGCGTGGCTACTCCGCTACCTGACCACCCACTCGATGGCGATCTTCGTCTGGTACCGCGTAATAGTCGGCGCCGGAGTCCTGACCCTCACCGCCGCCGGCCTGATCTCGGTCTGACCTGCCCGGTCAGAGGGACCTTGGTTCGACTTACTAGGGCTATGTCCTAGCGATTCGAACCAAGCCCGTTCCGCGGGGGCGGGTTAGGCGGCCGTGAGGAGGATTTCGAGGGCGATGAAGACGATCGTCATCGCGATCGTCGGGACTTCGACGAAAGTCATTGCGAAAGGGACCGGAATCAGGCAGAGGATCCTCGAGCGGGGGGCGAGGGCAACGTGAGCCCCGGCGGTGGCGAGGATCGGAAGGAAGAAACTGACCGCAAAAGGTCCGGAGTCCTCGTCAACCCCGCCGACCAGGAAGCCGGTTGACAGGGCGACCGCGACGAAGGCGACCAGGAAAAGCGGAGTGCCGGCGCGACGCTCGACGTAAGGAGCGAAAAGCCAGAGTCCGATCAGGCCGACCAGGATCTGCAGGGCGTTCACATGGGGTATCTGGCCGGCTATGGCCAGCACCAGGTAGACCAGGAGCAGGGCGAGCGTGCCCCAGACGGGACCACGCAGGTCCATCGTGTCTCGAAACGGAATCAAGGGACAGGCGAGGGTACCTGAGGGAAAGGTGCTCAGGCTGCTTCGGCGGCCTTGCGGGCACTTTCGTCGGCGTGGTAGGAACTGCGGACCAGCGGGCCGGCTGCCACCGACTCGAAGCCGATCTCGTAGGCGGCCTTCTCGAGCGCCTCGAACTCCTCCGGATGCCAGTAGCGCTCGACCGGCAGGTGGTTGACCGTGGGGCGCAGGTACTGGCCGACGGTGAGGATCTGGACCCCGTGCTCGCGCAGGATGCCGAAGGTCTCGACCATCTCGTCGAACTCCTCACCGAGACCGACCATCAGCCCCGACTTCGTGATCACCCTGCCTTCACCCATTTCGCGGGCCAGCCGGAGGACCCGGGCAGAACGCAGGAACTTCGAACCCCGGCGGGCCTTCGGGTAAAGGCGCGGCACAGTCTCGACATTGTGGTTGAACACGTCAGGCCGCTCGTGGACGACCCGGGCCAGCGGCATCTCCTGGCCGCGGAAGTCCGGGGTCAGGATCTCGACCTTGCAGTCCGGCGCCTGAACCCGGATCGAACGGATCACACCGACGAAAGCGGAGGCGCCGTAGTCCGGCAGGTCATCGCGGTCGACCGAGGTGATCACCGCGTGTTTCAGGCCGAGCCGCTTGACCTGCATTGCGACCCGGGCCGGCTCCAGCGGATCGTTGTGGCTCGGCTTGCCGGTCTGGACGTTGCAGAACCCGCAACGGCGGGTACACACATCACCGAGGATCATGAAAGTGGCGGTGCCGCGCTCCCAACACTCGCCGATGTTGGGACAGTTCGCTTCCTCGCAGACGGTGTTCAGGCTCTCACCGTCGATCATCTGTTTGATCTCCCGGTAGACCGGTCCCCCTGGAGGTGGCACCTTCAGCCAGGATGGCTTGCGGGAACGGAAAGGAATCGCGTCTTCGCCCTCGACCACGGCGCCCCCGGGATTGGCGCGGGAACGGGTGACATGGATGCGGTCGACGGTGCTCATCGGTCTCTAGGCTACGGAATCCGTCCGCTGGCGCCGCTCGAGGCCGATCGAACCCGGTCCCGCGGTGATCAGCTGGAGCCCGAGGTTCGAGGCCAGCGCCACCGCAAGCGATTCACCCATCGCCCGGACCCGAGGTCCGTCGTAGCCGAGTTCCGCGGTGACCGAGGTAGCCCGGCAGGACTCGATCCCGCAGGAGTTGATCCACTCGAATGGTTCGAGACCGCAAGTCACGTTGAGCGAGAGGCCGTGAGTACTGATTCCGCGCTGGATCTTCAACCCGATCGAGCCGATCTTGCGGATGCTTCCGCGGGCGAGACCGGGCGCAGCGGAAGCGGCATCGGCTCCGTCGAAACCGTTTCTCGTCGTCCGGTCGTCGTCGATCCAGATGCCGGTCAGCCCGTCAATCGAACCAGCGACCAGGCCCCAGTCGGCCAGCGCGTCGATCATGGCCTGCTCCAGTTTCGCGACGAAACCGGGCAGGTCAACCCGATCGGCCCCACCCGGCTGGCTGCCCACCTGGCGCAGGTCGATGATCGGATAGGCGACCAGCTGGCCCGGTCCGTGGTAGGTGACCTTGCCGCCCCGCGGGGTTTCGCAGATACCGATTCCGCGGTCGTGGTACCAGTCGGCGTCGTGGAGGAGGTCAGAAGGCTCCGACCGGCGACCGAGCGTGTAGGTGGGAGGGTGCTCGAGCAGGAGCAGCAGATCCCCGATCGATCCTGCCAGGCGTTCGGCGGCGAGTCGTTCCTGGGCTACGACCATGTCCGCATACTCGCGGCGACCAATCTCAATTACCGTGAGGGCAGCCACCGGCGGATCCCCTTGCCTTTGCTCCGACTCGACTTACCCACCACTCCGCGGGCGCCGACCAGTCCCTCACAACCAACGCAGCCGACGCAATTGACGCAGTTCCGGCAACCCACACAGGCCACGCAGCGCTGGCAGCGAAAGCAGCCGACGCAGAAGGCACAGGCGACCATCATCGCCGAAAAGAGGGTGGCGAAGCTGAATGCGACCCCCGAGGAGAAAAGGGTTCCGGCGCTGCCGGCCACACCCGAACTGAAGCCGATTCCGGCGCTGCCCGCGATCCCGGACGAGTGGGTCACACCCACGCTGCCGGCGACTGCGGCCGAGCGGGACACTCTCCGGCTGGCCGAAACTCCGGCGCTGTCGTTCACACAAGCGGGCCCCGTCCCGGCATCGGCTGGCGCGGGACCGGCGTTCATCCGAGCAGTCCCGGATCTTCGAGATTCGTCCGGACCTCGGTAAGGAAGCGCGCCGCCTCCCCGCCGTGAAGGACCCGGTGGTCGCAGGACAGGTCGAGGGTCATGACGTCCCCCGGAACCACCTCGCCACCCCGGACCAACGGTCTGGAGGTGACCGCACCGACCGCGAGCTTCGCCGCCTGGCCGGGGTTCACGACCGGCTGGGAGCTCGCGATGCCGAGCATGCCTACGTTGGAGATCGAGAACGTGGCGCCGGCAAGCTCGGGCGGGGTGATCTCGCCCGAGCGGGCCCGCGCCGAGAGGGTCCGCACCTCGACCGCGATTTCGTTCAGCTCCTTGCGGTCCGCATCGGTGATCACCGGAGTTAGCGAACCATCCTCGGTGTCGACGGCGACACCGATGTTGATTCGCGAGTGAAGCTCAAGACCGCCGTCCCGGTAGGTGGCGTTTACCCGGGGATGAGCGCGCAGCGCGAGCGCCGCGGCCTTGATCACCAGGTCGTTGACGGTCGGCGCGTCACCACCGGCACGCAGCGCCGCGCGGCGACGGACCAGAGCGGTCACGTCGGCCTCGACCTGGAGGTAGATGTGGGGGATGGTCGCTTTCGACTCGGCGATCCGCCGCGACATCGACTGACGGGCCCGGGAATACTCGACGAACTCGCCTTCCCCCTTGCTGGACATCGGTACAGCCGTGCCTGGGACCTGATCACTCATCCCGACTGACGATATGGACATAAGGCTTCCTTTGTCAGGCCAGCAGACCCGGTTCTTCGAGATTGGTCTTTACCGAAGCGAGAAACTCGGCTCCGTCAGCGCCGTAAAGGATGCGGTGATCGCAAGCGAGAGTGACCTCCATCAGGTGAGCGGAGGCGATGCCGTCCTCGGTCACGACCGGTCGTTTCGCGACTTCCCCGACCGAAAGGATCCCGGCCTGGCCCGGGTTGATGACCGCATCGAATCCGGTCACGCCGAACATGCCGAGATTGGAGACCGAGAACGTCCCTCCCGCCAGTTCCGGCGGGGTTACCTCGCCGGAGCGGACCTTCTCGACCAGGCGCCGGCTTTGATCTCCGATCTCGGTCAGGGAGAGCTGGTCAGCGTCCCGGATCACCGGAACGATCAGGGCGCCTTCCGTGGCCACGGCGATTCCGACGTTCACCTTCGGGTAGAGCTCGAACCGGTCGTCCCGGAAGGCGGCGTTGGCCCGGGGGTGGCGCTTCAGGGCGATTGCCGTCGCCTTGACCACGAAATCGTTGAGCGAGGGAACGGTTTCGCCTTCGGCGGCCTTCTGCTTGAAGGCGGTCCGGACCTCGACCGCCCGATCCATGTCGATCACCGTCCGCAGATAGAAGTGGGGGATGGTCGCCTTCGACTCCGACATCCGCCGTGCGATCAGTTGCTGGGTCCGCGAAAGTTCGACCACCTCGGGCTTCCCTCTGGCCGAGTCCACCGGTTCCGATTTACGGGACGAAGCGGCCGCTGTTTCTTCGGAAGGACCAGCTTCGGCCCCTTCGACGTCCGCCTTGATGATTCGGCCCCCCGGCCCCGATCCGGTCAGCGAAGAAAGGTCGACCCCCTTCTCCCCGGCGATCCGGCGCGCCAAAGGAGAGGCCTTCACCCGCTCCCCGTTAGGACTCTGAGCGGATGCCGATGGGGATCCCGACGGCCGGACTTCGCCGGGAGTTCCGTCGGGACCCCCATCCGCATCCGCCTGTTCCTCCGGGGAGACTTCCTCGGAGTCTGCAGCGTCGGTAGACGAGGGTTCCTCCGGAACATCCCGATCGTCGTCTGCCGCCCCGTCCGTCTCCCCGTCACCAACCTCGGCGATGGTTTCGCCGATCGGGCGGGTCTCATTCTCGGGAACGAGGATCTTCAGGGTCCCGGCCAGGTCCGACTCGTAGACCATCGATGCTTTGTCGGTCTCGATCTCGACCAGTTCTTCACCGACCGCAACTTCGTCGCCGTCGGCTTTCAGCCATGACAGGATCACTCCCTCCTCCATCGAGTCGGTCAATCGAGGCATGACGATCTCGCCCATCAATCCCCTCCTTTTCGAGGGATCGCCCCTTCGGTAGTAGCCAGCACGGCTTCGATCACGTGCTCTTCGTGGGGGATGGCGGCCTGCTCCATGCGGCGCGAGTAGGGCATCGGAACATCGGCCCCGGTGACCCGCTGGACCGGGGCATCGAGATGATCGAAGGCCTGCTCGGTGATCAGGGTCGAAAGGTTCGCCCCGACGCCGCCATGGGGCCAGCCCTCCTCGACGATCACCGCCCGGTTCGTTTTCCGGATCGATTCCAGGATCGTGTCGAGATCCAGCGGCCGCAGGGTTCGCGGGTCGATCACCTCGGCCGAGATCCCGTGCTTCTCCTCCAGTTCCGCCGCGGCCTGCTCGGCCACGTGGGCCATCTTGAGGATGCCGACGATCGTGACGTCAGAGCCTTCGCGACGCACGACCGCCTCGCCGAAGCGAAGAATCTCGTCCACATCACCCGAGACCTCGCCTTTGATCCCGTAGAGACTTTCGTGTTCGATGAAGATGACCGGGTTCTCGTCCCGGATCGCGGCCTTGAGCAGCGCTTTCGCGTCGGCCGGGGTCGAAGGGCACGCGACGAGCAGTCCGGGCACCTGAAGGTAGAGCGCTTCGAAGGAGTGGGAGTGGGTGGGGCCAAGCTGATGACCGCCGCCACCCGGCATGCGGATCACCATCGGGACCCGGACGTTGCCGTTGAACATGTAGGGAATCGCGGCCGCGTGGTTGACGATCTGGTCGAGCGCGAGCAGCGAGAAGTTCACGGTCATCAGTTCGACCACCGGCCGGAGTCCGCCCATCGCCGCGCCGACCCCGGTCCCGACGATCGTGTTTTCCGAGATCGGCGTATCCCGGACCCGTTTCTCGCCGAATTCGTCGAGCAGACCTTCGGTCACCTTGAACGCACCCTGGAACACCCCGACGTCCTCGCCCATCACGAAGACGCTTTCGTCGCGGCGCATTTCTTCGGCCATCGCGTCGCGGAGCGCTTCCCGCATGCGGATCTCCTGACGGGCCCCGTTCTGCTCGCTCATTCGCGCACACCTTCTCGCGACTGGCGCTCCTGTTCCTCCTCGGCGTGGGCGGCGCCGGATTCGGCGAGGTTCTTCGCGACTTCCGGGGCGCCCTCGCCGAGTTCGCCGCGATGGGGTTCCGGAGAGCGCTCGTCGACGGCGTACCAGCCCATCGTCTCGGACACCACGTAAAGCTCCTCGTAGAGCGACTCGAGGGGCGGATCGGGTGAATCGTCGGCGAACTTCACCGACGCTTCCACGGTCTGCTCCGCTTCCTTGCGGGCATCCTCGACGTCCTCCTCGTTCAGCACTCCGTCCTCGAGGCAAACTTTCACGAAGCTCTCGATCGGGTCCTTCTGGAGCCACTCCTCGACTTCGGACTTCTCCCGGTACACCTCCGGATCGGCCGCGGAGTGACCGCGGTAGCGGTAGGTCGACGCTTCGATCAGGCTCGGCCGGCCGTCGGAGCGGACTCTCTCGATGTGGGCGGAGACCCGATCCCGAACCTCGAGTACGTCCATCCCGTCGATCTGTTCCCCTTCGATCCCGTAACCCGCGGCTTTCTGGGACAGGTCGGTGACCGCCGAGTGCCGGTCGAGAGCGGTGCCCATGCCGTAGTGGTTGTTCTCGACCAGGAAGACGACCGGCAGATTCCAGAGGGCGGCCATGTTCATCGTCTCCCCGAAGTTGCCGGTGTTCGAGGCGCCGTCCCCGAACATGCAGACCGTGACGTCGTCCTCGCCCCGGTACTGCGAGGCGAGCCCGAGCCCGGCGGCCAGGGGCAGGTTGCCGCCGACGATTCCGTAGCCACCCATGAAGCGGCGTTCCCCGTCGAAGATGTGCATCGATCCGCCCCGGCCACCGCTGGTCCCGGTTTCCTTGCCGAAGAGTTCGGCCATCACCGCGTCGGCCGAGGTGCCCCGCGCCAGGGCGTGGCCGTGGGTCCGGTAGGTGCCAATCAGGTAGTCGTGCTTCCGCATGACCGAAGTGGTTCCGACGATCGTCGCTTCCTCACCGATCGCCAGGTGAAGGAAACCGCCCGCCTTGGCTCGTTGGTACTGGCGTCCGGCTTCCTCCTCGAAGCGCCGGATGAGGCACATCCGGCCGAGGAGGTCGAGGCAGACCTGACGATCTGGAACCTGGGCCATACAGAGACCATAGCGAGGGGGAAGTCTCGGCTTTTTCGGCTTGATGCCTGAAATTTTCCTTCCCCATGGTCGAACCTTGCGGTCCCCGCAAAGTTTCCGCAAGAACTCGGAAAGCCGCTCCGGGGAAGCTGCCGCCTCGATCACTTCGCTCTTCCCCTCCTCTGAAAGGTCCCGATGAAACTCCTGCTCCGCATCACCTCGCTGATCGCTTTCGCAGCGGTCACGTTCTCGTTCACCGCCCAAAGCGCCCTGGCCGAACCGGAGAACCCCATCGTCCGGGGTTCGCTCAACGTGCAGGTGGTCGGCGGGGGCAAAGTGACCGGCACCGGAATCGATTGCGGCAGTGACTGTGCGCACAACGAGGCCTGGGCTGACAACGAGATGGCACCAATCAACCGGTTGACGGCCGTTCCCAACACCGGCTGGGGGCTCCTCAACTGGTCCGGCTGCTCGGTCGTAACCGGTCAGTCCAATCGTTGCGACGCGAGTTACGGAACCGAGGAGCCGACCAGTGTCGTTGCCCGGTTCATCGACGTCCAGGCTCCCAGCGTCTTCATCGCCGGGTACTCGCACCTCGCTAGCTCGACGATGTACCTGAACGTAACCACCTCGGACAACGATCAGGTGGCGAGAGTCGACTACCTGCTGAACGGCGAGGTCGTCGGCAGCAAGACCTCGGACTACTTCAACTCCGAGATCGACGTCAGCGACGTGCCCGAAGGGGTCTACCAGCTGCAGGTTCGTTCCTACGATCGTTCCGGCAACAACGGGATCACGGTCGCATACGACCTCACGGTCGACCGCACCGGGCCTGACGTGACCCTGAACTCCCCGGTCGCAGCGACCCGTGATGCCGCCCCGCAGTTCTCTTTCGGCTCGACCGCAGCCGACTACTGGTCCGCGAAGTGCGCGATCCAGAAGAAGGGTGAGACCGACGAAACGACCTGGTGTGGACGCGACGAGTGGTACTCGGAGGACGTCCCGACCGAAGGCGTCTGGGAGTTCGTCGTCGTGGTCGTCGACCAGGCCGGCAATGAATCCACTGCGAAGCACGAGTTCGTGGTCGACCGGACCGCCCCGGTCGCCCAGTTCACGTCGGGACCGGCTGACGGTTCCGTCGTCGAGGTCGGCAACGTGAGCTACGGCTGGAGCGTCACCGACGGCCTTCCGGTCACCCAGACATGCTCCTGGGACAACGGCGAAGCAGGCGCCTGCGATGGCACCGCGTCACGTGGACTGACCGCCGGCATGCACTCGTTCAAGGTCGTCCTCTCCGACCAGGCCGGTAACGAAACGCTCCTCGCCCGGACGGTCAGCGTCAAGAAGGATGGCGACACTCCGCCGCCGGACCCGGATCCTGACCCCGATCCCGACCCCGACACGTCGGACAAGGTTGCCCCGGTGGTGAAGATGATCGCACCGAAGCAGACCGTCAGGTCACTCCGCAAGGCACTCCGCTTGAGGGTTCGCTGCAGCGAAGCCTGTGCCGGACGGATCGTCGTCAAGGGGCGGGGCCTGAAGTTCGCCGGAAGGGTAGCGCTGGCCAAGACCGGTGTCGCGAAGCTGAAGCTTCGACCGACCGCCAGGGTCCGCAAGCGCCTGCTCAACAAGAAGCTTCCGCTGAAGTCCCTCAGGCTGACCGCAAGGGCCAGCCTCAGGGACAAGGCAGGAAACAGCGGCAAGGCGACCCTGAAGTTCCGGGTCGCCCGCTGATCCCCCTCAACCATCCGAAAAGGAAACGAATGAAGAAAATGATCCGAAACGTCTCGGTGGCAGCGCTGTTCATCGCTGCCCTGCTGGTTCCAGCCATGGCTCAGGCCGCCGGTCCGCCCCCGTTGCCGAAGGCGGCAAACGGGGCCAAGGTCCAGCGCTTCGCGACCGGAGTGCCGGTGCCGACCCAGGTTGCCTTCTCCGGGCGTAACGCCTTCGTGGCCGGTGCGACCGAAGGTCCGTTCAAGGGCGGCCTCTTCGTGGTCAGGCCCGGGTCCAGAAAGGCCGTGAAGATCCCCGGCACGGTCAAGGGTGCCTTCGGGGTCGCCGCGAAGAACGGCAAGGTCTTCGTCAGCTCCGGCCGCAAGGTGATCGCTTTCGCGCGCTTTGACGGCAAGCGGTTCCGCGCCCGGAAGGTGATCTTCTCCGGACCGAAGAAGTTCAACGGATTCAGCGGCCTCGCGATCGGTCCGAACGGCCGGCTTTACGCGGGCGTGTCCCTGAACCAGAAGTACGACCACAGCCCGGACCCTTCGCTCTACGGCAACTCGGTCGTCTCGATGACCCGTGCCGGCAAGAAGGTCAAGGTGGTGGCGACCGGAATGCGCCAACCCTGGATGCTGACCTTCGCTCCCGGCATTCGCGACCCGTTCGTCTCGGTGCTGAGCCAGGACCTGCCGGTCAACAACGGCACGCCGGACCTGATTGTCAGGGCCACCCGGGGAGCCGATTTCGGTTTTCCGGACTGCACCTGGCTGAGTGAAGAAGGTTGCGAGGGGATGACCGAACCGCTGGTCATGCTCGACGCCCAGCCCGGCCCGAAGGATTCGCTCAACCAGCAGTCCCCGATGGGGATCGGCGCGATCGGATCGAAGCTCTATGTCGCCCTGTTCGGGGGCACGGCGAAGGCCGGACCCCAGGTGATGAAGATGAAGACCGATGGAACCGGCATCAAGCCGTACCTGACCGGCTTCGTCGCCCCGGTGCTCTCGGTCGCAACTCACAGGGGCAACGTCTACGTCGGTGACCTGACCGGCAGCATCTACAAGGTCCGCGGCTAACCAGCCAATTCGCGACCTGCTCTTTCCGGGGGCGTTCACCTGCCGATTCGGTGGGTGAACGCCCCCGGTTGTTTGTTGTCGCTGACTCCGGGGAACTGCCCCTCGTAGGCTTGGCGCATGCCGGAATGGCTCTATGACATCGCGGTCGGAACTCTCGCCGCCTGCGTGCTGGCGGGGTCGATCCCGCTCGTCTCGGGGTTCTGGCAGTACCTGCTGATCGGTCGCCACGCGATTCGCAACCATCTGCCATACGCCGAGGACTTCACTCCCCGCACTGCGGTCCTGGTCCCAGCCTGGAACGAGGAGGCGGTGATCGCCGGGACGATCGACCGGCTGACTTCGCTCAACTATCCGGTCGACCGGCTCCGGGTCTACGTGGTCGACGATGCGAGCGATGACGGCACCCCGGAGATCCTCAGGGCGAAGGAGACCGAGTTCCCGGAGCAGGTCTTTCACCTGCGGCGAGAAAGTGGCGGGCAGGGCAAGGCACACACGCTCAACCATGGCCTGGAGCGGATCCTCGGCGAGGAGTGGGCCGAGGCGATCCTGATCATCGACGCCGATGTGATCTTCGAAAGGAACTCGCTCCGCAAGATGACCCGGCACCTCGCCGACCCCGAAGTCGGTGCCGTTACCGCGTACATCAAGGAGGGCAGCCATCCGGCCAACTACCTGAAGCGCTTCATCGGCTTCGAGTACGTCACCGCGCAGGCCGCTGCCCGGCGCACCCAGAACGTGATCGGGGCGATGGCCTGCCTTGCTGGCGGGGCCCAGCTTCACGAGCGAAAGAGCCTCGAGGAGATCGGGGGCCAGATCGACGTCGACACCCTGGCCGAGGATACGGTCACGACCCTGCTGACCCAGCTGTCCGGCAGACGCGCGATCTTCGAGGGCAACGCTGTGGTCTGGGCGGAGGAGCCCGGCGACCTGAACGGACTCTGGAAACAGCGGCTGCGCTGGGCCCGCGGCAACGTCCAGGTGAACCGCCGCTTCAAGGGGATCTGGTTTCGCCGGCGCAGGTACGGGCGGCTGGGGGGTTTCAGCTTCGGTCTCTTCTGGTACGCGACCTTCCTGATGCCCGCCTTCATGATCATCTCCTCGGTCTCGCTGGTCACGCTGAATCTGATCGATTACGGCTTCTCGCTCGACGTCTTCCGGGCCTTGTGGATGATCAACGTCTTCACTTACCTGATGATCACTGCGTTCACGTTGCTGATCGACCCCGGTACCGCCCGGAGGTCCTGGCGTCAGGCGATCTTCTTTCCCGGCGTGATCTCCTTGGTCATCATCATCGCCGCCTTGTTCCCGCCGGTCTTCGAGAGCTACGTGCCGGATCTCGCTGCGCAGCTGGGCGTCACCCTCGACGATGCCGTTGCCCGTGTCGCGCTGCTCTTTGCCTACGCCTGGCTGACCCTTTCAATGGCCGTCGCCTGGCTGGCGAAACTGGTCGAGAAAACACCCTTCGGGTTCATGACGCCCGTCCTCCTCTACATATCCGGCTTCGGTTCCCTGCTCTCGGCGATCACCTTCGCTTCCTGGATCAAGGAAGCGCAGGGCGCCGAGGTGAAGTGGGACAAGACCGAGAAGACCGGTCAGGTGGCGGTGGGGCCGGGATGACCGAAACGACCGGTCAGGACATCCCCGTCGCCAGTCTTCCGCATCGTGAAACGGGACTGACGGAAACCGACCGATCCTGGGATCACGAACTGGAACTCGGGAACGATCTGCGGGCGGAACAGAGGCTGCTCTGGAAGGAGGCTCTGGTCATCCTGCTGCTCTTGGCCGTAGCGGCGGTCCGGATCCTGCTCGTCTGATCAGGAACCGGAACGGTGGCTCAGCCACTGGTCGATCTTCTTTTCGAGCTCCTCGACATCGAGCGGCTTGCCGATGTAGTCGTCCATGCCGGCAGCCAGGCACTTCTCGCGGTCCCCTTCCATCACATGCGCGGTCATCGCGATCACCGGCAGCCGGGTCAGCCCGTCAGCCTGTTCCAGGCGGCGTAACTGCCGGGTCGCGTCGTAGCCGTCGAGTTCCGGCATCTGGCAATCCATGAGGACCAGATCAAAAGAGCCGGGACTCGCTTCGATCATCTCGAGGGCCTGCCGTCCGTTCTCGGCAACTTCGTACTCGAATCCCCGACTGGCGAGGACCTCGCCGAGGAAGAAGCGGTTGATCTCGTTGTCCTCGGCCATCAGGATCCTGGCCTCTTTCGGGTCAGCCGGAACCACTTCGCGATCTGGCCGGGAGTCGTTATTCGGGTCGAGGTTCATGGTGCTGGCGATCGCGTCGAGAAGACGCGACTGGCTGAGCGGTCGAGCGACCACTTCGAGACTTTGCTCAACCTGCAGTTCGGCCGCGTCGCTACGGCCCTGAGCCAGCAGCACGACCCGGGTTGACCGCAAGGCCGGAGATCCGCCGATCTGTTCTTCCAGCGACGGGGACCCCGAGGCATTCAGTTCGGCGTCGATCAAGGCAACGTCAAAGGGCTCTCCGCGCTTGGCGGCTTTCTTCAGCTGTCGCAGGGCCCCCGCGGCGTCGGGGACGGTCTTGGCCCGCATGCCCCAACTCGAGGTGTAGGTGTCGAGGATGCCTCGGCCGGTCGGGTCCCCGTCGGCGATCAACACTCGCAGGCCGCGAAGTTCAACCACTTGGGGAGAATGTTCTCGCCCGCTTCTGGGCTTCCCGAACGGGATGTAGACAGTGAAGGTGCTGCCTTCACCGGGGATCGAATCGACCGTGATGCGTCCGCCCATCAGTTCGGTCAGTTGTGCGCTGATCGCGAGTCCGAGGCCAGTGCCGCCGAACTCGCGGGTGGTACTCGCGTCAGCCTGGGTGAAAGCCTGGAAGAGTCGTTTGCGGGTCTCGGGCTCGATACCGATTCCGGTGTCGCGGACCTCGATCAGCACCATGTAACCGATATCGACCTCGGGCCCGAGGGTGGCAGACATCACCACCTCGCCTTGCTCGGTGAACTTGATCGCGTTAGAAAGCAGGTTGATCAGGACCTGAAGGAAGCGCGAACGGTCGCCGTTCACTTCGCGGGGAACCGTCGGGTCAGTAAACGAATGCAGGCGCAGGCCCTTCCGGTGGGCATTTTCAGCAACTACGTCGCAGGCGGTGTCGAGCGCCTGCGGCAGGTCGAAGTTGTGGAACTCGAAGTCGAGTTGGCCGGCCTCGATCTTCGAGAAATCGAGAATGTCGTTGATCACCGACATCAGGGCCTCGCCGGAAGCCTGGGCGGTGCGTACGTACTCCCGCTGCTCGGCGTCGAGTTCGGTTCGTTCGAGCAGCGCGTTCATACCCATCACCCCGTTCAGCGGGGTGCGGATCTCGTGGCTCATGTTGGCGAGGAAGGCCGACTTCAGTTCCGAGGCCTGCTCGACCTGTTCGATCGATCCTTCGAGTTTGCGGTTCGCGTCGATCAGTTTGCGATCCCGGTACTGGAGTGCGGCGGCCATCTGGTTGAAGGAACGAGCAAGCGCGACTATTGCTCCCCGGCCCGTTTCCGGCACCCTGGTGCCGAGTCTCCCTTCACTGAGCTCGCTGGCCGCGCCGGCGACCCCCCCAATCGGTTTCAGCACCCTACGACGTAGATACCAGCCGAGGAAAATGAGGAGAGCCAGCGAGACAACCAGTCCGACCAAAGAGATCGTCACGCTGCGGTCGACGGTGTCCGAGCGTTTCTGCCGGTTGGCCGCGACCCGATCTTCCTGAATCGAGTTGAGGTCCCTGAAATCGCTCCGGATCTGATCGAGTCTTACCTTGCCCTCTCGTACCTTCTCCCGGGCGTTCGCAAGTTCGAGCACCGCGATTCGGGCCGAGAGAGGTTGGGCGAAGTCATCTACGTAGGCGTCGATCTCCCGATCGAGGGCCTGTACGTCGTCAATCAGATCCGGTGGAGCGAACTCGATGAGCCTCTCCTGCTCCTCCGGCAGGGATGCGACACCCTCGTAGTAGGGCTCGAGCTGAGCCCGATCTCCTGTGACCATCGCCCCTCGAATACCCGTTTCAATGTCGACCAGGGAGCGCTCGGCCCGGGACGAGGAAAGGAGCAGATTGACTGCATCTGACGTCTCATCGATAGTTGTGCGCAAGGAGAGAGTGGTAGTCAGGAGGACCGTGAGGATCAGCCCGATGACCAGAATGATGGTTCCTAGCAGGGCGCTGACCATTGCGGTGAGACCGAACAGTTGCTGTGGGGCCTGGCTCAGGGTCCCCCGGCGACCCATCTTCTCGAGCACCGGGCTCAATGGAGTTCCTGCCACACGATCCGGCCGAATTCGTAACGACCGATGTGGTCCCGTTTGTGGGAGTCGGTGCTCATCAGAACGGGCACACCCGCCTCGACGAAAGGTCTGAGCGAGCGGGCATTGGGGCATCTCCAGCGTTCACTGATCTCGATCAGGTTCCCGGTCCGGGCTACCGCCCCGGCAAGGGACGCCAGCGCCTCTTCGGGCACCGCCGCTTCCTCGAGGCCGATTTTCGGCAGGATGCTGAACATGTGGGCGATCACCATGTCGTCGCATTTCTCGCTGGCCCTGGCGGTCGCTTCGATGATCGCCCCGATCACCTCGTCGGGTGACATCGAGCCATTTTCGAGGGCGGCCTTCACGTCCCGGGGATGAGTCGGACCGTCGGCCAGCGGCACCTGGTGATCGGCAGCGTAGATCCGGTCGATCCCGTCGGGCAGTTCCGGCGGGAGGTCGAGGTCGCCGGCGGTGCTGAGCAGCTTCGCTTCGATTCCGCAGATCAGCTCGACTTCGGTGGTCGGTCTGAGCCGTTCGATCGCTGCCACGTAATCGGGGAGGTACTCGGTGTCGAACCGGACGTGATCGACACAGGTCAACTGCTCGAGGCCGAGCGACTCGGCCTCTTCGATGTTCTCCTCGATCGTGTTGTTGCCATCGGAGAAGGTCGAGTGGACATGCATGTCCTGCCTCGGAACGGGAACGCTCACCGTTCGCCTTCCGACCTGTCGACCATCGCTTCGATCTCGGCGTAATCGAAGATGCGCTCGGAGAAGTACCGGACCATGGCGATCTCGTCGAACGGGATCGGACCGTTCGGCGTTCCCCGTCCGAGCGCCTCCTCGACCGCCAGTTTCGGCATGTCGACCCCCGCGGCGATGGTCAGCGGCATGGTCCCCGGGAAACGGGGATTCACCTCGAGCAGGGCGGGGACTCCTTCGGCAGCGCCCTTTGCCTGCACGTTCGCGACCGTGTTCAGGCCGATCAGCCGGGCTACCTCCGCCCCGAACTGCTCAAGCTCCTCGTCGTGGCTGGTCCGGCCGGTGATCGCGATCCCGGAGTCGACCTTGAGCCGTTCCCGGGGAACGACCGCCAGCACCTCGCCTTCACGATTCGCGAATACGTCGAGCGAGTATTCGGGGCCGGGAAGTAACTCCTGCACCAGCAGGGTCCCGTCCCGCTGAAGCCGCTCAAGTTCACTGGTCTCTTCGATCAGGCGGATGCCGCGGGAGCCGCTGCCGCTCCGTGGCTTGACGATCACCGGTAGCTCGATGGAAGACGGTTCGAAGGAACCGTCGACGAGCACCGTGGCCGGTACCCGGACCTCGCCTCGGCAACGCCGGTCGAGTTCCCATTTGTCGAGACAGGTCTCGAGCGTTTCGACGGAGGCGACCACGGCGTCGGTGCCGGCCGCGCGGAACTCTTCAAGCCGGCGGGCGATCGGCAGGAGTTCGGTGTCCACGGTCGGGACCAGCAGGTCGATGTCGAGCCTGGTGCAGATCTCTAGGAGCCGATCGGAGAAGTCGGCATCATCTCCGCGAGGCAGGAGCATGCGGTGGTCCTTGTCGACCAGGTAAAGACCGCTCGCGTAGGGGTCGATGTCGCCGGAAAAAAGTTCGTACTCCTGGCCCGCGAGGTCGTTGAGGATCGAGATTCCGGAAGGCCCTCCGGTCCCCGTGATCAGGATGCGAGGGTCAGTCATTGGTGATCTCCTTGGGCTTGGTTTCCCGCGCGCTCGTGGGCCGGAGTCCGTCGTCGCTTTCGCGGATCACCTCCAGCGGCTCCACGAACGTGGAACCGGAGAAGCGGCTCCAGTAGCGGGCAGTCGAACGAAGCAGGTCAGGTTCGAGATAGGCCCTGGTCATCGTCTGGGAGTCGTAGGCGGCTATTGCCTCGAGCTTCTCGTTGATGTAGTCGTCGATCGCGATGAACTTGGTCGGTTTGAACTCGACCGTCGTCGAGGGAGCCTGATAGCAGTAGATCCGCGGCACCCCGCGAGCGGCGACCAGAGTTGCACTGTGGACGTTTCGGTGGTCCTGGTGGACGTCGCAGAGGGTGTGCGTATAGACGGTGGTCGGGCTGACCTCGTCGATCACCTCCTTGATGGTGCCGATCGTCAGGCCGCCGTCGCTGACGCTGGTGTCGGCCAGCTCCCGGTGATAGAGCTTCGCACCGATCAGATCGGCGGCCCGTTGGGATTCCTCGGCCCGCTCGATCGTGTCGCCGCCCTGCTCGCCACCGGTCATGGTCAGGAGCGAGACCCGGTCACCTCGCGCGGTGTGCCGCAGCAGGATGCCACCGACTCCGATCTCGACATCATCCGGATGGGCACCGATCGCCAGCACCGACTCCCGGGACTCGGATCGGCGCCGGGCCGAGATCGCGGTGAGTTCGCCCACCTTCGCTACCAATTCGGCGCCGTCGACCGGTTTCCGCATGAAGTCGTCCGCGCCGGCCCGGATCGCTTCGACCGCGTTGTCGAAGCTCGCCTCACCGGTGAGGATCAGGGTCGAGAGCATGGGGTCCCTCTGCTTGACTTCGCGGATCAACTCGAGGCCGCTGATCCCCGGCAGCCCGATGTCGACCACGGCCAGATCGAAATCGGAAACTTCCAGCAACTCGAGTGCATGTTCGGCACTGGCGGCCCAGATGACTTCGCCGCTCTCTCCGAGCATGCCGGTGGTCAGGGCCGCGACCACCTCATCGTCTTCAACGACGAGAATGCGCGGTGTGCCGGATTCTTGCAAGAACTTTCTCCTGATTGTTCGGGACGGCCAGTTGTGAGACTACGCCGTGGTTGCTTTCCGGCGTGGGATTTGTTCGGTTCGGGAATACCCCTGTCATGAGCAGTTCAATCGAAGAAGCAACGCTTGAAAAGGTCGCGTCCCAAATGGGCGGGAAGGAACCGCTTGCCCGGATCATCGAGATGTTCAGCAGCAAGCTGCCCGGTGAAATCGACGATCTGAACTCGGCCCTCGATTCCGGCGACCTTGAAACGGTCCAGGCGGCTGCTCATCGGCTCAAGTCGAGTTCGGGTCAATTGGGAGCCAGGCGACTCGCGCAGTTGCTCGCTTCCCTCGAGGAGGCAGGCAAGAACCGTGACGCGGAAGCAGCCGGCCGGATCATCGGCGAGGTCACGATCGAAGCCGAACGGGTCCGCACCGATCTGGAGGAGTTCGCCTGAGCGTCAGTTCGAGATCGCCTGGTCGAGGCGGTCGTCTCCCCAGAAGACCTCGTCACCGATCCGGAATGAAGGAACGCCGGTCACGCCGAGATCACCGGCCCGCCGGGTCGCGTCGATCAACGCCTGTTTGATCTTCGGTTCGGCGGCTGCCCGCTCTGCCGCATCGGGGTCGAGACCGGCGTTCGCGGCAGCAGCGAGTACATGCTTCGGAACCGCCTGGTCGATGCCGCCGGTGAAGGCGTCCCGGAAGGAGGCCAGCGTGAACTCCTTCAGGCGACCTTCCTGTTCAGCGTAGGTCGCGACCCGCATCGCAAAGAGATAGCTGTCCGGCCATGGATCGGGCCAGACCGGCTCCGGCAACCCGTACTGGCGGGCCCGCCGTTCGATCTCCGAGATGCCATCTTCGCGCCGCTCGGTCCTCGCCCAGGACGAGCGATCAAACCGCTGAAAGAGCCCGCCCAGCAGGATCGGCCGCCAGACCGGACCCTCCAACCCGGCCAACTCAAAAACAGAGTCAACCCGCTCAGCCGAAAGCCAGGCGTAAGGAGATCCAAGATCAAAAAAGAACTCGGATTGTTCTAAGCGTGCGTGGCCCACTTGTCTACTGCGCGGGCGGCGTCGAGGACGGCCTCGGAGATGGTCGGATGGGGATGGGTGATGCGTTGGAGTTCCTGGATGCCGCCTTCAAGGGCGATCACGGCGACCAGCTCGGCGATCATGTCGCAGGCCGCGTTGCCGACGATGTGGGCACCGACGATCTCGCCGTATTCCTTGTCGACGACCAGCTTGACCATGCCGTCGCGATCGTCGTAAACCGTGCCGGCCCCGACCCCGCCCAGCTTCAGCTTTCCGGTCTTTATGTCCAGCCCCTTTTCCTTGGCCTGGGCTTCGGTAAGACCGACGCTGGCGACCTGCGGATGACAGAAGGTCGCCCCGGGGATCAGGTCGAGGTTCACCGGATGGGTGTCCTCACCGGACGCCGCTTCGGCGGCGACAACGCCTTCTTCCATCGCCTTGTGGGCGAGGGCGGCGCCACGGGTGAGATCACCGATCGCGAACACCTTCTCGTTCGAAGTCTTCTGGAGCTCGTCGACCTGAACCCGTCCGTCGTCGTCCAGCTTGACTCCCGCAGCATCGAGACCGAGCGGCTCGACATCGGGCCGGCGTCCACCGGCGATCACCAGGTAATCGACCTCGGCCGAGTTGTCACCGTAGGTGAACTTGACCGAACTTTCACCCACCTCAACGTTCTCGACCCGGGTGCCGGTCGAGATCTCGATTCCCTGCTTCTTGAAGGTGCGCTCGACCACCCGCACCACATCCTTGTCCTCGGCCGGCAGGATCTGGTCAAGCATCTCCACCAAAATCACCTCGGTGCCATAACGGATGTAGGCGGAGGCGATCTCTGAACCGGAAGCACCGGCCCCGACCACCGCGATCCTTTCCGGTCTTTCGGGCAGCGACCACGCTCCCCAGGTGTCAAGCACCCGATCGGAGAACTCGACGCCGGGGATCGCCTGCGCGACCGAACCGGTGGCAAGGATCACCTTGCCGGCACCGTAAACGGTGTCACCAACCTTGACGTCACCCTCGGCGGTCAGGGCGCCTTCGCCCTCGATCAGCTTGATCTTATTCTTGTCAAAGAGACCCTTGACCCCGCCCGAAAGGCTCGCCGAAACGTCTGTGCGTCGCTGTCCGAGCGCCTCCCAGTCGAGTTCGACACCCTGGACCTTGACCCCGATATCGGCACTGTTCTTCGCGTCATCAAGAACCTCAGCCGTATGCAACATGGTCTTCGCCGGGATACACGCATAGTTCAGGCAGCGGCCCCCGGTCTTGTCCGACTCCACCACCGCGGTGGACTTGCCGAGCTGGGCAGCGCGGATCGCAGCAACATAGCCACCCGGTCCGGCACCGATAACGATTACGTCAAAAGATTCATCAGCCATGGTCAGGCGAGACTACCGGAGCGGCCTCGGCTGATTCACCGGGAACCGGGGCGTTCGGGCATCTGGATCCGGGCCATCGCCTTGACCATGAACCAGAAGAGAACCGAAAGCGCGACTACGAGAATCAGGGTGCCCACTATCTGGAGCAGCGTCGGGGCGGTGACCATGCCCAGCACTCCGGCCAGGATCAGGATCACGAGCAACATCTGGAAACCGAGCACCGCCCAGTACTTCGCCTTCCACATACCCCAGGCCATGGCTGAGATGACGAGGGCGAAAAACGCCCACTGGAAGGGGTTCACGTCCCGGCCACCGGCTTCGGCTCCGGTGATCACGGCGTAGAGCGTGGATCCCCAGAGAATTGCCGCGACGATGGCCGAACAGACAGCCCCGACCGTGACCACGGTCGGTCGTTCGCCCTCGGAAAGGGGAACCAGCGCGTCGCGAGCGGCCTGGTTCTTGACCTCGGCCTTGGCGTAACCCGCCCTCATGGCATCCGGTTCGGACTCCGCCGGTGGCCGGCCGTTCCCGTTCGGAGCGCCTTCGACGGGGGCGGAAGGTCGCCTTTTCCGGCGCGCCGGCCGGTCGGGATCCGGTTCAGCCACCGGGCAGAACCTCCGCCCCGACGGTGGCGAAGGCCCGGCGTAGCCTTGCCGCCACTGCAGCCGGGTCGGACGCGTTCCGGATCGCCCGCACCACGCAGAGCCGCCGGGCGCCGGCCTCGAGCACTTCAACCACGTTCTCGGGGTCAATGCCGCCGATCGCGAAAAAGGGCAGCGTTGCCGTAGATGCAGCGTGGCGGACCAGCTCGAGACCGACCGCTGGCCGTCCTGCCTTGGTCGGCGTTTCGTGGATCGGGCCGACGCTGATGTGGTCGATCGCCACCCCGTCCCTGACCGTCTGGTGGGCGGCGGCAATCTGGGACTCCGAATGAGTGGAGAGCCCGAGCAGGTGGTCCGGCCCGATCATTTCCCGGGCTTCCGCGACCGGGATGTCGTCCTGACCGATGTGAACCCCGTCGGCGCGGACTGACATCGCAAGTTCCGGATCGTCGTTGAGGATGAAAGGCACGCCGTAGGTGTCACATACCCGGCGGAAGGTGTCGGCGGCCCGTTCGATCACCCGTGTGCCGGCTTCCTTTTCGCGCAGTTGAATCATGTCGACCCCGCCGTCGAGTGCCGCTCGCAGCAGTGGCTCGGGATCCCGCCCGTCCGGGGCCGCGTCACACACGAAGTAGAGCCGCGCGGTCCGCAGGCGTTCTCGTCGCAGGTTCCCGGCGCCTTCGCTTGGCTCGAAGCTCATGGCCTGAGGATAAAGGCCGGTAAGATCAGAACACCTGCGGGAGCCCTTGGCCTGGGCTGAGAGGGTGGCGCCGAAGCCACCGACCGCCTGAACCTGATCCGGGTAATTCCGGCGAGAAGGGAAAGGGCAGCCGGCTCCGCAGGAACCGGATGAAGCAAGAGAACTCGAACAGCAACGCTGATGTGATCGTGGTCGGGGCCGGCTTGATCGGCCTGTCCGCGGCCTGGGAGATCGCCGGTCGCGGGGCCAAAGTGACTGTGATCGAACGCGAGGTTCCGGGTTGCGGCGCGACCAGGGTGGCGGCTGGCATGCTCGCTCCGGTCGGAGAACTCGACTTCGGTGAACCGGAGCTACTGACGATGAATCTCCGCTCCCGGGAGCTCTACCCGGACTTCATCGCGGCGATCGAATCCGAAACCGGCCTCGACACCGGTTACAGGCACACCGGTGCCCTGCATGTTGCGCTCGACCGCGACGAGGCCGGTGAGCTGAAGCGGGTCATGGAGCTGCAGCGAAGCAACGGACTCGATTCGACGTGGCTGGGGCCGATGGCCGCTCGCGAGCTCGAACCCGGAGTGAGTCCGTCGCTGGCGGGAGCGGTGCTGGTCGAAGACGACGCGGTGGTCGACCCGCGGGCCCTGACCGAGGCGCTGATCGCCGGTCTGGCCGGCCGCGGAGTCTCGATCGAGACGGCCGAAGCCACCGGCCTCAGGATGAGTGGGCGCCGGATATCCGGAGTCGAAACGACTGGTGGCACGATCGCGGCACCGGTCGTGATTACCGCATGCGGCGCCGAAGCCGGCGTCGCCGAATGGCTACCCGAAGGGGTGCGTCCACCGGTCCGTCCGGTCAAAGGCCAGGTGGTCGAGCTCCAGGGTGACACCGATGATCCCGCCTGTACCCGGATCCTCGGCTCGGAGCGGGTTTACATCGCCCCGCGCCCGGACGGGCGCCTCATCCTCGGCGCCACCGTGGAAGAGATGGGTTTTGATCGCCGCGTCACCGGTGGGGGAATCCACGAATTGCTTCGCGAGGCGTACCGGCTGTTGCCCGACGTCTCCGAGATGGAATTCCTCGGCGCGACCGCGGGCCTCAGGCCTGGCACGCCCGACAATCTTCCGGTGATCGGGCCGACCGCGATCGAGGGGCTTGTTCTGGCGACCGGTCACTATCGCAATGGCATCCTGCTGGCCCCGGTCACCGCCCAGGCGGTTGCGGAACTTATCTTCGAAGGCAGCACCGGGCTGGTCACGGCAGCCAGTCCGCAGCGGTTCACCACCCAGGAGGCGACTTGATACAGATCGAACTGAACGGCAACCGGACCGAGGTGGGTGAAGAAGCCACGATCGCCGAAGTGATCGAGCTGGTCGGCGGCGAGCGGATCCCGGAGGACCGGCGCGGCGTCGCGGTCGCGCTCGACGGCGAAGTCGTTCCACGCTCGGCCTGGGATTCGACCCGGCCGGCCGACGGTTCTTCGATCGAGGTCGTCGCCGCGATTCAAGGTGGCTCCGGTGATTGGAAACTCGGGGATCGAACCTGGACCTCCCGGCTGATCGCCGGCAGCGGCGGCTTTCGGTCGCTGGAGGCAATGGAAAGCGCGCTCGCCCTGTCCGGCACGGAGATCATCACCGTCGCCCTGCGCCGTCTCGACCCGGAAGCCCAGGGCTCGGTCATGGACGTGATCCGCAAGCTCGGCCTGTTCATCCTCCCCAACACTGCCGGTTGCTACACCGCCCGCGACGCGGTCCGTACCGCCAGGCTCGCCCGCGAAGCCTTCGAGACCGACTGGGTCAAACTCGAGGTGATCGGCGACGACCGTACGCTCCTGCCGGACGCCCCGGAACTCCTGCGCGCGGCCGAGGAGTTGGTGGGCGATGGTTTCACCGTGCTGCCCTACACCAACGATGACCCGATCCTTGCCGCGCGGCTGGAAGCGGCCGGCTGCGCAGCGGTAATGCCGCTCGGTGCCCCGATCGGCTCCGGGGCCGGGATCCGCAATCCGTACAACATCTCGATCATCGTCGAGAACGCTGGCGTGCCGGTCATCCTTGACGCCGGCATCGGCACCGCCTCGGATGCGACCCTGGCGATGGAGCTCGGCTGCGACGCCGTCCTGCTCGCAAGCGCCGTCTCCCGCGCCGAGGATCCGGACCTGATGGCCACCGCGATGAAGCACGCAGTCGAAGCTGGCCGGGCTGCCCGTCAGGCCGGTCGCATCCCGAAACGCCTGTACGCCGAAGCCAGAACCCCCGACGAGGGCTTCCCCGGCTTCGGCTGAGCGACCGGGACCAGCGCGTCCGCTCCCCGGCTCAGAGGCCGAACGAGATCGGGAAGGTGGCGAGCCAGAACAGGGTGCCGAAGAAAATAAGGTAGCCAAAGGCGAGTAGCGCGCCCCGTTGACGCTGGCGGGTCAGTTTCGTGCTGATGCCCGCGAAAAAGAGCGCCGCCGCGAATAGCACCACGGCGAGCACGTAATTGTCCGAACGCTGGTTTGCTTCCCGGGCATTGGCGTTGGCTTCTTCGGCCTTCTCGAGTAGGCGATCAGCCTCCTCCTGCTTGGCCGAGCTGTACTCGGGCATCACAAAAGGTGTCGCTGGCGCTTCTTGGTTCTTTAGTGGCCTTGTTTCAATCCAGGCCAGAACCGCGGGCTTGAACTCGGGCCGAAATCGACTCAGGTAGAAGTCGCTGAGGCGCCGGTTCCCTTCGGCGTACGCGTTGAC
>JAEYSQ010000007.1 GCA_023434465.1 Actinomycetes bacterium | reverse complement strand
GCCTGGCTGTGGATCGGACCGACGCGGGCGATCGAGGCGAAGGTCCGTGGAGTCTGCAGGAAGCTGATCCCGTGGCCGGTAGCCGGCGCGTCGACGATCACCAGGTCATATTTGCGGCCATGCTTGACCCTGCGGTCGAGCTGCGCGAGTTCCCAGATCTTGCCGATCGTGACCAGCTCGTTCAGGCCGGGCGTGGCCGCGGCCAGGTAGGTGAACATGCGGCTGCGAAAAAGCAGATCCCGCATTGCCTTGACCTTGAGCTGGAGCAGCACGTACTCCCGCATCGACTCGTCCGGGTCGATCGAGATCGCCCACAGGTCATTGGCCAGCTCGACTTCGCGAAATCCGACCTCCGACTGGGCGAAGAGGCGGGAAGCGTTCTCGGTCGCCGCGACCTCGCAGACGATCGTCCGCTTGCCCTCCATTGCGGCCCTGATCCCGAGGGCCATGGCGACCGTGGTCTTGCCGACTCCACCCTTGCCGGTGACGAAGAGAAGGCGCTTGTCGAGGAAATCCGGGATGAAGACATTCAACCGGATTGGGGTGGTGGGGAGGAAACCGGCTTTGACATGCGAATAACGGCCCAAATGCGAATCTTGAGCCGCAAGAACCAGGACCGGGCGAAAAAGGCCCCCGAGGCCGAAGCCGAAAAGGCAACTCCGGAGGCTACGCCGGAACCGGTCCGGCCGACCGCGACCGCGACCGTGGAGCCGACTCCGGCTCCAGTTCCGGATCCGGTTCCGGATCCGCCGGCCGCTCAGCCCCCGGTTCCGGATCCGCCGGCCGCCCAGCCCCCGGTTCCGGTCGAGGAGGAACTGGCCGAGGTCGAAGAGGAAGCCGCGGCCGAAGAGACCGAGATCCGTCTCAAGGCAGCTGACCTCCTTGCCCCGAACAAGAATGATTTCCAGACCCTGCCGACCCACCAGAGCCCGGAGACGCCGGTCGACCTGGCCGAGGTGATCAGCTTTGCCAACCAGAAGGGCGGGGTCGCGAAGACCACTTCGACCCTGAACCTGGCCGTTGCGCTTTCCGAGATGGGCCACCGGGTGCTCTGCGTCGATCTGGATCCGCAGGGCAATCTGACCATGAGCCAGGGGATCGATCCGGACAAGTGCGACAAGAGCATGTATGACGTGCTGGTCAACGATCTTCCGATCTCCGAAGTGATCGCTCATCGCGAGATCGACATCGCGGTCGCCTCGATTGATCTGGCCGGGGCCGAGATCGCAATGAGCACCAAGATCGGCCGCGAACGTTCGCTCGAGAACGCCCTCAAGGAAATCCACTCCGAGTACGACTACATCTGCATCGATACTCCACCCAGTCTCGGTCTGCTCACGATCAACGCGCTGACCGCGTCGAACAAGGTGATCGTCCCGGTCCAGTGCGAGTATCTCTCGATGCGCGGCCTGGTTCAGCTCCAGAGCACGCTCAAGATGATTCAGGACAACCTGAATCCGAACGTCCACATCGAAGGCATTCTGCCGACCATGTTCGATTCCCGCACCCTGCACGCGCGGGAGGCGGTATCGATACTCGAGGAGAATTTTGGAGACCTCGTCTTCAAGTCCCGCATCCGCAAGGCCGTAAAGTTCGCCGAGGCGCCGGTACGAGGCGCTAGTGTCCTGAAGTACGATCCCGAGAGTCGTGCGGCGTCGTACTACCGGAATCTGGCGAAGGAGGTCTTGAGTGATGGCTCGTCGTAAGCGAGCGAGTATGCGTGAAGGTCCGCTGGCGGACCTGTTCCGCTCTACCTCCGACGACCCTTCGCAGGATCCTCCCGAGTTCAAGCCGCGGTCTACCGATGACACTGGTGGTCCGCAGGGTGATCCGATCGATCCAGACGCGGCCGGGACCTCCGCCGGGGCGGAACCTGAGGTCAGGGACGCCGTTCCGGATCCCGACGCTGCCGGTCGCTTTGGGCGCGGGGATCCGCTCGAGTCCCGATCCGATTCACAGCCGGCTCCGGCGTCCACTCCTCGTTCCGAGGATCCCGACCCCCTTTCGGCCCCCGACCCGGGAACTGACTCGAGCCATGTCCCGGATGCCCAGGACCGACTCAAGCGGGTTTTCTCAGAGACTCCCCCCGACCGGGATGACGGTCCCAGGTACGGTCGCCAGGAACCCGCCTCGACTCCGGGGGCCGGGGTTCCGCACAATCCCGTGATCCGGGTAATTGGTGTCGGCGGCGGTGGCGTCAACGCAATCAACCGCATGATCGAAGCCCAGATCCCGGGCGTCGAATTCATGGCGGTAAACACCGACCTTCAATCGCTTCAACTCTGCATGGCCGACCTCACGGTTCATATCGGCGGCGACGAGACCCGCGGTCTCGGGGCCGGGGCCGACCCTTCGCTCGGCTTCCGCGCCGCTTTTGACGAGCAAGACCGGATCAAGCGGCTGCTCAAAGGCTCCGACATGGTTTTCATCGCCGCCGGCGCGGGTGGTGGCACCGGAACCGGCGCCGCCCCGGTGATCGCCAGGCTGGCCCGGGACATCGGTGCCCTGACAGTCGGCATCGTGACCAAGCCGTTCACCTTCGAAGGAAGCCGTCGCCAGAAGCAGGCCGAGCAGGGAATCGACGCGCTCGCGAATGAGGTCGACACCCTGATCGTCATTCCCAACGACCGTCTGCTCGAAGTGCTCGACCAGTCGACCCCGATGGTTGATGCCTTCCAGGTCGCCGACGACGTGCTCAGGCAGGGAGTCCAGGGAATCTCTGACCTGGTCACCCTTCCTTCGGTCATCAACCTCGACTTTGCCGACGTTCGCTCGATCATGTCCGACGCCGGTCGGGCACTGCTCGGCATCGGCATGGGCGCCGGCCCCGACCGGGCCCTGATCGCGGCCGAAAAAGCAACCAGCTCGCCCCTGCTCGAAACGCCGATGGACGGGGCCAAGTCGATCCTTCTTTCGGTGACCGGTGGTCCCGACCTCTCGCTGATCGAGGTTTCCGAAGCGGCCCGTGCGGTCGGGGAGGCGGCCCACCCGGACGCCAACATCATCTTCGGTGCCAACATCGACGATGACCTTGACGATCAGGTCTGGATTACGGTGGTCGCCACCCGGTTCGACAGCCGAAGTGCCCCGGTCCGGCGAGTCGAGCGGAGCGAGGGAAGCCGGCGCGAGCGAAGCGACCGCGAACCCCTGCCCCGCAGTGACGAATCCTTGCCGGCCGTCGGCGGCGGTGACATCCCCGAGTTCCTGTCCTGAGCGGTGGCCCAGCGCGGTGTAGTTGCCGCCGGCCATCCGTTGTCGGCTGAAGCCGGCGCGAAGATCCTGCGCGACGGAGGCAATGCGGTCGATGCCGCCGTCGCGGCCGCCCTCGCCTCGTTCTCGCTGGAGAGCGCTCTGACCGGCCTCGGCGCCGGCGGATTCATGATCGTCGGCGGTCCCCGGGTTGAAACTGCGGTAATCGACTTCTTCGTTGCCGCCCCGGGGCTGGGCGGGCACGACCTGACCGGGGAACTGGTTCCGGTGCCGGTCCACTTCGATGAAGCCACCACTCAGGTCTTCAACGCCGGGGCCGCTTCCTGCGGAGTGCCCGGAACCGCCGCCGGCCTGGCTCTCGCATTGGAGCGTTACGGCTCGGTGCCGATGGCGGAACTGGCCGGTCCGGCCGCCCGGCTGGCCCGGGAGGGCGCGCCGCTGAACCGCCAGCAGGCCTATGTGCTGAGGATCCTAGAGCCGATCTACACGGCAACTCCGGAAGCCCGGGCGATCTACGCGCCGGAGGGCCGGATCCTCGGCGAGGGCGACGTTTTCCGGTACCCGGAACTCGGCGACGCCCTGGAACGCCTGGGCGAGGAAGGGGCTGATGCGCTCTGTTCGGGCGAGGTGCCCCGCCTGGTGGAGGAGTACATCCTCTCGCGCGGGGGGACCCTGTCCGAGGCTGATTTCGACGCTTACCGACCGATCGTCAGGGGCCCGGTCGGCGCCCGCTACCGGGGCCGAGAGCTCTTGACCAACCCGCCGCCGTCAGCCGGCGGGATCCTGATCTCGTTCAGCCTCGCCATGCTGGGCCGCATGGAAGGGAGCGGCCCCGAGCAGCTGGCCCGGGTGATGCGGCTCGCCAACGAGGCCCGCCAGGGCGATTTTGCCGAAGCCCTGGCCGAAGAGGGGTTTGCCCGGCGGTTTCTCAGTCAGGAGAATCTCGGGCAGGCAAGCGACCGGCTCGGCTCCACGACTCATCTGGCCGCAATGGACGCAAGCGGACTCTGCGCCTCGGTTACCTGTTCCAACGGCACCGGCTCGGGCATGGTGGTACCGGGTACCGGTCTCCACCTGAACAACATGCTCGGAGAGGAAGATTTGAACCCGCGGGGCTTTCACAAGTCCGACCCCGGTGTCAGGATCAGTTCGATGATGTCTCCGACCCTGATCCTCGAGGACGACCAGGTGCTGGCCGGGCTGGGAAGCGCCGGGTCCAACCGCATTCGCTCGGCGATCCTCCAGACAACCCTCAACCTGCTGGCCGGGGTCGACCCGCAATCCGCCGTCGATGCGCCACGCATTCACCTCGAAGCGGGACTGCTGCAGGCCGAGCCGGGTGTCGACGAGGACGCCCTGGCCCGGATCGAGGCCAGCGGCCAGGAAGTGTTCCGCTGGAACGAGCGGAATCTCTTCTTCGGCGGGGTCCAGATCGTGACCCGGGACCCGCTTACCGGAAAGCTCGACGGAGCCGGCGATCCCCGGCGGGGCGGGGCGGTGGCCCATGCCTGAGTACCCGGATCCCGACGACTACCCCTCGCCCGACCTGCGACCGCACCACGAACCGGAACTGGCGACCCGCGAGGTGCCCGACTTCGAAGCCGAAGGGCTGCTCGAAGACCTCGAAGGGGAACAACGTGCCGCCCGGCTCCGGCTGCTGACCGAACTCTACGTGGAGGATGGCGTTGAGCTCGAGGTTCTGAAGGAGGAGGTCGAGTGCAACCGCCTCGCTCTGCTTCCCGCCGATCTGGCCCTGGGAAGATCGGAGGACAAGTACACGCCAAGAGAGATTGCCGAGCTGGCCGGCACATCCGTCGGCGACTTCCAGAACCTGATCGCTGCGGTCGGCCTTCCCCGGCCGGCTCCCGACCAACGGCGCTT
>JAEYSQ010000224.1 GCA_023434465.1 Actinomycetes bacterium | reverse complement strand
GTTCGGTTTCGTGGGCGCAGTCGCGGAATCGGCAGTAGGCGGCGAGGCGTTCTATTTCGGCGGCGCGTTCGCTGGTCTGGTCCGCTTCGGCGGCCCCGGGATTCAGGTCGTCGGCTTCGATCGACCGGGGGGCGCGAAGGCCCGGCGTATCGATCAGGAGCGATCCGCCGGGCAGGGTGAAGAGCTCGCGGCTGGTGGTCGCGTGGCGGCCACGGTCGTCGGTGCCGCGGATCTCGGCGGTCTTCTGACGCTCCCAGCCGAGCAGGGTGTTGGCCAGAGTCGACTTGCCGACTCCTGACCGGCCCAGCATGACGATGGTCTCTCCCGGCTCGAGGAACTCGCGGACCGCGTCCACGCCGTCTCCGGTCTCGGAGCTGAAGACGAATACCTTGGTCCCGGGGAAGGCCTGACCGACCCGTTCCTTCAGTTCTCTCGCTTCGTCGGAGAGGTCCGACTTGGAGAGACCGATCACCGGCTCTGCGCCTGAAGATTCGGCCAGGCGGACCATGCGCTCGAGGCGAACCGGATCATGCTCCCTATTAAGTGAGCTGATCACGATCGCCTTGTCGATGTTCGTGGCGAGGATCTGGATCCGGTCCCGGTCGGCGGCGCTGCGCCGGGCCAGGGCACTGCGGCGGGGAAGGATCTCCTGGATCGTTCCGTCGGGCAGGGTCGCGACCCAGTCACCGACCGCCGGCATCGCGGTCGACTGCGACCGGTCCTGGAGCATGCGGCCCGCCGGACGGCCGGGCAGGTCCCCGTCGACGGTCATGAGGTCGACGATGTGGTTGCGGTGGAGGCCGACCACGCGGGCCGGAATCTGGCCTTCCCGGGAGCTCTCTCCCCAGGCGACCTGGTCATCCATGTGCCAGCCGATTGCGGCCAGCCGGGGATCAAGCGGCAAGCGAGGCCTCGGCTTCGCGTTTCGCGTTCTCGATCAGGTCGAACAGCTCCGGCTCGCGGTCTTCGCGGATCAGTGCGACCGGGTCGGGTTTGCCGTTGACGATCCCCTCGAAGAAGGCCTTGCGGTCCTGGTAGGTCGGCAGGGTCGCCTTGGCCCAGCCCCGGACCTGGTTGAGGATCACCGCGAGCCGCGCGTGGTCTTCGCCGTAGAGACCGGCGATCTCGGCCTTCATGCGCTTGGCCAGGGCAGGGGAGGCCCCGGCGGTCGAGATCGCGATCGCCAGGGGGCCGCTGCGGACGATCGCCGGCAGGATGAAGTTGCAGAGTGGCGGTACGTCGACCACGTTGACCAGCATCGCCCGTTCTTCGGCATCGTCGAAGATGCGGATGTTCACTTCGGTGTCGTCGGTCGCGGCGATCACCATGAAGACGCCCTCGAGATCATCCCTGCCGGCGTATTCGCGGCGCTCCCAGCGGATCGACCCTTCGGCTGCGTACCGCTCGAGTTCCGGCACGGCGCTAGGCGCGATCAGGGTCACTTCGCCGGAGCAAGCGAGCAGGCCCTCGACTTTTTCGAGGCCGACCTCGCCGCCCCCGACCACCAGGCACTTGCGGCCGGTCAGCTTGAGACAGGCGATGTAAAAGGGCGTCTCCAGCATGTCGCGCACGCAGGTCTGGTCACAGACCGGCTTGCGGTACTGGCAGACGCACTCCTTTCCGGCGTAGGCCTGGGCGGGCATGCCCAAAGGTTAGGGGACCTCGGTCGCCCTGCCGATCGACCTCAAGGTTTCGGGCAGGCCTTTGGCGAGCGGGGTGGTGGGGTTCCAGCCGAGCTCGCGGGCGGCGCGTGAGGGGTCGATCGCGATCCGCTTGACCTCACCGGGGCGGCGGCGGTCGAAGTCCGGTTCGAAGGCGATTCCGGCCGGCGGATCGTCTCCGCGAACTGCGTGGGCAGCTTCGCGGAGGGCGGCGAGCAGGTCGAGGATCGAGGTTTCGGTGCCGGACCCGAGGTTGAGTGGGCCTTCGACGTCGGTTCGCGAAGCGGTGAGGATGGCATCGATCACGTCGTCGATGTAGACGAAATCACGGGTCTGGGTGCCATCCCCGAACACGGTCGGATTCTCCCCGGCGAGCAGAAGTTCACCGAAGATCGCGACTGCGCCGGCCTCGCCCTTGGGGCTCTGTCGGGGACCGTAGACGTTGCCGAACCGCAGCGCGACCGAATTGAACATGTACATGCGCCGGTAAAGCGCCAGGTACTGCTCGCCGGCGAGCTTGCTGACCCCGTACTGGCAGAGGGGTTGCGGAGGGTTTTCCTCGTCTGCCGGCAGGCTGAGGCGACTGCCTTCGCCGTAGATCGTGCCGCCGGTTGAAGCGAAGACGAAGCGGTCGATTCCGGCGTTCTTCGAAGCCTCGATCAGATTGACCGTGCCGACCACGTTCACCGTCGCGTCAAACGAGGGCTGAACGATCGAGCGCTGGACTTCGCCCTGGGCGGCGAGATGAAAGACCGTGTGGGGCCGCAGCGACGCGAGCGTTTCCTCGATGAGCTCCCGATCGGTGATGTCACCCTCGATCAGATCGGCTCCCCCGGCCAGGGCACGTTCGAGGTTTTCGAGCTTGCCGGTCGAGAGGTTGTCGATCACGGTGACTTCGTCACCGCGGGCGAGAAGGGCATCGGCCAGGTGCGATCCGATGAATCCAGCGCCGCCTGTTACGAGAGTCTTCATGACAGTGAATTTAATGAAATGAATCGGTGAACAATCTGCGGGTAAGCCCTGATTCGCAGGAAAGCAATTCGGCGCCCCTGCTACTCTCGCCAGCCAATGCGTCTCATCATCACCGAGAAAAACAACTCAGCCCAGAAGATCGCGGAGATCCTTTCCGGCGGCGCCGCCACCGAGAAGAAATCGTTCACCGTGCCCGTATTCCGCTGGGAAGATTCGGATGGCGAGACCGCCGTGATCGGTACCGGCGGGCATTTCGTCGGACGCGAGTTCCCGCAGGAGAAGGAATACAAGCAGTGGAAGCTGGACCTGATCCCGGGCCTGATCGACGCGCCGCTCGAGACCGGCCCGATCGACGGCAAGAAGAACGTGATCAAGGCAGTCCAGAAGGAAGCCAAAGCCGCCGACAGCCTGGTGATCGGCACCGACTTCGACCGCGAGGGCGAACTGATCGGCCTCGAAGCGCTCGAGGTCTGCCTCGCGGTCAACCCCGATCTCGAACCCACACTTAAAAGGGCGCGCTACTCGGCTCTGACCAAGGAAGAGATCGAAGGGGCGTTCAACAACCTCGACGAGCTCTCCTTCCCGCTGGCCAATGCAGCCGGCGCCCGTCAGGACATCGACCTGATCTGGGGTGCCGCGTTCACCCGGGCGGTTTCGCTCGTGGCGAAGGCCTACGGTGCCAACTTCCTTTCGGTCGGGCGTGTCCAGAGTCCGACCCTGGGTCTGATCGTCGAGCGTGAACTCGAACGCCGGGCCCATGTCGCCAAACCGTTCTGGGAGCTCTTCGCCAAGTTCGAACATCCCACGGGCCAGAGCTTCGAGGCGCATCACGCGACGGACAAGTTCTGGGACAAGGCCGAAGCCGACACGGCGCTCAACGGTACGAGCAGCCCCGGTGTCGTCAAGTCGGTGACCAGTCGGAAATCAACCAGCAAGCCGCCGACTCCTTACAACACGAACTCCTTCCAGGTCGACGCTTCCAGCCGGCTCGGAATCACGCCGAAGCGGGCCATGGATCTCGCCCAGGATCTCTACGACGACGGGTTCATCTCCTACCCGCGAACCGACAACACGATCTATCCCGATTCGCTGCCCCTGGAAAAGACGATCAGCTCCCTGGTCAAGATCAAGGACTTCGCGGCCGCGGCGCCGATCCTCGAAAAGCCCCTGAATCCGACCAAGGGCAAGAAGTTCGACGCGGCCCACCCGCCGATCTACCCCACCCACGCGCTCTACCCGAGTGCGCTGGACGGTCCCAAGGCCCGGGTGTACGAGCTGATCGTGCGACGCTTCCTGGCGACCTTCGGCGAGCCGATGGTGACCGAATCGACCCGGGCTGACATCGAGGCAGGTTCCGAGACCTACTTCGTCCGCGGCAAGGTGGTGCTCGATCCCGGTTACGCCGGCATCTACACCTACGCCCGCTCGGCCGACGAAGAGATCCCCGCCCTCGAGGAAGGCCAGCAGCTGGCGATCGACGGCAAGCCGTGGCTCATCGACAAGGAGACCCAGCCACCGGCCCGCCTCTCCGAGGCGAAGCTGGTCCAGCTGATGGACGAGCAGGGGCTCGGCACCAAGGCGACCCGGCCCGACATCATCCAGAAGCTCTACAACCGGCGCTACGTGCGCAACCACCCGCCGGAGCCGACCGCGACCGGCATCGCCATGTACGAGGCATTCAAGGAGTACGTGCCGGACATGGCCACCTCCGCGATGACCGCCTCCCTCGAAGGGGAGATGGACGAGATCGCGGAAGAGAAGATGACCAAGGACGAGGTCGTCGAGGACAGCCGCAAGCTCGTCCACAAGACCTTCAAGGATCTGCTCAAGGGTGAGGAAGCCCTGTCGAAGATGATCTGGGAGGGCATGGACCAGGACCGGATCCTCGGGCCCTGCATCGTCTGCAAGGAAGCGGGTCGCACCAAACCCGACGGCTCGCCAAACGTGCTGCGAATCATCCGGGCCAAGAAATCCGGCAAATCCTTCGTCGGCTGCTCCGGATGGGAAGCCGACAACCCGGATTCCTGTGACCAGACCTTCCCGATGCCGCAGCCGAACTTCTACGAGGTGACGCCACTCGAAGAGAACTGCTCGGTCTGCCACCGCACCCCGCGGGTGAACGTCAAGACCCGGGGCCGCGCCGGCCGGCCGTGGAAGCTCTGCTTCAACGACGACTGCCCGACCATGGTCGAGATGCGCGAGAAAAAGGCCGAGCGCCTCGCGGCGCAGGAAGCCGCCAAGAAAGCCAAGGCACTCGACGAGGAAGAAGCAAAGAAGTCAGGCAAGGCGAAGAAGAAGCCGGCCAAGAAGTCTTCCTCCAAGAAGAAGACTTCGACGGTCGCGGCCCGGATCGCAGATCCGCCTGATCTCGGTACCCGCCGGGTCAAGAAGGCGGGTTCCCGCGGTTCCGCCAAGCGCAAGGCCTGAGGCGCGGGCGTGTTCATCACGCTCGAAGGAGTCGACGGCTCGGGCAAGACGACCCAGGCTGCGATGCTGGCCCGCGCTCTCGGGGCCAGTGCGATGACCCTGCGTGAACCGGGAGGAACCGACGCGGCGGAACGGATCCGTCAGCTTCTGGCCGATCCCGAAACTCCGCTCGATCCGATCGCCGAACTGATGCTCTTCTGTGCGGCCCGGGCCGATCTGGTCAGCCGGGTGATCCGGCCGGCCCTCGAGATCGGCCGGATCGTGATCTGCGACCGCTTCACGGACTCGACCATCGCCTATCAGGGAGTGGCCCGCAACCTCGGGATCGTGCGGGTGCGCGAGCTTTCCGAGGTGGCGACCGACGGTCTGACCCCCGACCTCACCCTGCTTCTGCAGATCGACCCCGCCTTCGGTCTCGACCGGGCCGAGTCCGATGACCGCTTCGAGGCCGAAGGGGTCCGCTTCCAGGAACGGGTGGCCGAGGCATACGAGGACATCGCGCGCCGGGAGCCGAGCCGGGTGATCCCGATCGACGCTACCGGTTCGCCCGATGAGGTCCACCAACTGATCATGGCCGAGGTCGAACCGAGGCTCTCGGCGTGAACCCCGGCCGTCATGTGGCCCGGAGTTCCCCGTGATCACCCTGGCCGAAGCCGCCTCGCACCAGCCCCGGGCAGGGGCCGAGCTGAAAGCAGCGCTCGACCAGGGTCCATCCCACGCCTACCTATTCCAGGGCCCTTCCGGCTCCGGCAAGTCGGCGGTCGCGAGGGCCTTCGCGGCCGAGATCCTGGGCACCGGAAGCCAGGACCCCGAGGACACCCGTCGTCGGGCCCTGCTCGACCCCTCGCCACATCCCGATCTGGTCTGGCTGAAACCGAAGGGCATGATGCATGCGGTCCAGGAAATCCGTGACCGGGTGATCCACCAGGCACCCCTCAGTCCCTTCGAAGGGTCGGCCCGGGTCTTCGTGATCGAGGCGGCCGAGGCACTCAACGAGGAAAGCCAGAACGCGATGCTGAAAACCCTCGAGGAGCCGCCGCCACACGCGCACCTGATCCTGCTTTCAGCCGAGAGCGAAGGGGTCCTGCCGACCATCGCCTCACGCTGTCAGTTGATCGAGTTCGGGGCGCTTTCACCGGAAGTGATCGAGCGCGAACTCGACGGTCTCGCCGGACCGGAGGTGCTGCATGCCGCTGCCAAGCTGGCGGCCGGTGACCTGGGCCGGGCCCGGTTTCTGGCCGGCAAGCGGGGTGGCGAGTTGAGAACAGCGGCCGAACGGCTGATGACCGCGGCCCTCGAGGACAATTTCGCTGATTCACCCTGGCTCGACCTGCTCGGCCAGGCGAAGTCTGCGGGAGAGCATTCCGGCGAGCTGGTCCAGGCTGAATTCGACATCAACAAGGAAGAAGGAATCAAGCACACCAAGACCGAGATTGAGGAGGCGGTCCGGCGCGCCCAACGGAAGACCCGCACCGGCATGCTCGACCTCGGCCTCCATCTCGCCGCGGCCTGGGCCCGCGACTGGACCGCGGTAGCTGCCGGCGCTCCCGGCGTGGTCTTCAATTCGGACCGGATCGACCTGCTGGAGGCCCAGGCCGAAAGGATCGAACTGGGCCAGGCGCGTGAAGCGGTCAGCCAGATCCAGTCGACCCGGCGCAGCTTCGACCTGAACGTCAGCGAGGAGCTTGCCCTCGAAGCTCTCGCTTTCCGTCTCGAAAAAACCCTCCGCGCCTAGCCCGGTCTGTCGGAGGGAGCCGGGACCTCTTCCTTCTCCTCGACCCCGTCGATCGCCGATCGCTGGGCGAGGCGGGTGATCTGCTTCGACTGGCGGGAGGCGATCACCGAGAAGTTGAGCGAGAGCGCGAGCAGGATCAACAGGGTGACCGAGAAGAGGGCGATCGTGACGTCGCGGACACCCATCGCCTTGGCCAGCCACTCGAGCAGGATCGGGAAGATAGCGCCGAGCAGCATGCCGATCCCGAGCAGAAACCAGACGATCGAGTAGCGCTCGAGCAACTTGTCCCGCCGGATCAGATCGAGGATCAGCAACATGAAGGCGATCGCCAGGACGGCCGCGAGGATTCGCGCCTGCGGGGTCAGCCGGACCACCGGTTCGGTGGCGGCGAGCAGGAAGTTCACTGGCCCGCCTGCCGGGGCCGCAGCTGACCGATCAGCAGCACGATCAGGGTTTTGAAGATGTAGTAGGCCGAGGTCACCGGGGTGATGAAGGAGCGGCCGTGTTCCCGGGCCAGCATGTGAACCGGTACCTCCCTGACCACCAGTCCGGCCCGCACCGCCTGCTGCAGGGATTCGACCTCGGCGAACTCGGAGGAGTAGCGATCGGCGAAAAGTCTCATCGCTTTCTCGTTGAGCGCCCGCATTCCGCTGGTCGTGTCGGTGAAGGTCTGGCGGGTCGAGGTCGAAACCAGCAGGCTGAACAGCCGCTGACCGAGCCGCCGGGCGAAGGTCGACCGGTACTCCGGGATGTCGGGATTCACGTCGTGGGCAAAGCGGGATCCGACCGCGAGATCGGCTCCCGCTTCCACGGCGGCGATCAGCCGGGCGACCTCGGAGGCGGGATGCTGACCGTCACCGTCAAGCTGGCCGCAGATTGCGTACCCGTGCCGGAGGGCAAAGATGTAGGCGGTCTGGTGGGCGGCGCCGACGCCCTGGTTGAACGGCAGCGAAGCGACCAGCGCCCCGGCGCGGCGTGAGAGCGCGGCCGTGCGATCGGTCGAACCGTCGTCGACGACCATCACGTCGGCGCCGGGAACATGCGCCCGGGCATCGCTGATGACCGCCTCGATCGAGTTCTCCTCGTTCCAGGCCGGAATAAAGACAAGCGTCCTCACGCGGCGATTTTGCCATGAAATAGGGTCCGCCCATGAGCGGCAGCCCCGCCGGCACCCAGACAACCAACCGCAGCCGCCGGACCAGGCTGCCCCGCCGCCGCCACATTGGCATGCGGGTCTGGCTCGCCGCCGGGTTCACGCTGGTCTGCTTCCTGACCGCCGGAATCCTCTACTCGTTCATCACCGACAAGAGCCAGGACGTGCTGAACGAGCGTTCGACCGAGCTCGCGGTCGGACGCACGGTGCGGCTGGCCGAGCGTCTTTCCGAGTCAGATGTCGATGTCAAAGCTGAGCTCGAAGCCGCTAATGGCGAGGGATACACCGCCTGGTATTTCGACCCGGGAGGGGAGCTGATTGCTCCCGAGAACCCGCGGGCCGAATTCTCGGACAGCAAGCCTTACCAGGAGATTCTCGAACAGGCTCTCGAAGGGGCACGGCCTTCGCGAGACCTCAGAGGCGGGGAAATCGCGATCGTCGGGATCCCGGTCACCGAACCCGGGGAGATCGAGGGTGCCGTCGTCGGTCGCTACTCGCGTCCGATAGTGATCCGCAGCGCGATCGACACGCTGCGCTCCGAAAGCCTCAGGGCCGCCCTGATCGCAATCCTGATCGGCACTCTGGTCGGAGTGGCGATCGCTTCGGTCATCACCGCGCGCCTCAAACGGATCGCCGCCAAGGCCGACGACCTCGCCTCGGGCAACTTTGACGTCCGACTGCCGGTTTCCGGGCGCGACGAGATCGCCGATCTCGCCCGGTCGCTCGACTCGATGCGGGCGGCACTCAAGGAAAGCTTTGGGGTTCTGACCGCCGACCGCGACAAGCTAACCGCGATCTTCGACGGTCTCGGGGACGCGGTGATGGTGATCGACGACGGCGGCGACGTCCGCTTCCACAACTCGGCCGCGAACGCGCTGCTGGAGCAGGGTGGCCGGGCGCCGGACCCGATGATGTCGTCGATCAAGCGGGCGGCGGCGGAGGGTTTTGCCGCCCACCCGGCGCTGCGGATGGGCGACCGGGCCTACGCGCTCCAGGCCCGCTCGCTACCCGATGAGGGCGCGGTCCTGGTCGTGGTTCGTGACCGCACCGACGAGATGCGCAAGGAGTTCGCCGAGCGCGACTTCGTCAGCAACGCCGCCCATGAACTTCGCAACCCGCTGGCCGGGATCTCGGGAGCGATCGAGGTGCTGCAGTCGGGGGCCAAGGACGATCCCCCGGCTCGCGACCACTTCCTCAACCGGCTCTCGGCCGATGCCGAGCGCATGTCCCGGCTGACCCAGTCGCTGCTCACCCTGGCCCGGGTCGAGGCCCTCGGAACCGGCGAGGTCGAGGTGGTCGACATCGGTGCCGCGGTCAAGGATGTGGAGGCTGCGGTCGAGGTGCCGGTCGGTCTCGAGCTGAGAACCGACGTCGAGCCGGACCTGGCCGCCAAGGGTGATCCGACCCTGCTCCGGCAGGTGCTGATCGGGCTGGTCACCAACGCCTGCAAGAACACTCCCGCGCCCGGCTCGGTAACCATGAGAGGACGCCGGATCGGTGATTCAGAGATGCTTCTCGAAGTGATCGACACCGGCACCGGAATCCCCCAGGCAGAGATCGAAAGGGTCTTTGAACGCTTCTATCGACGCTCCGAAACCAGGCGTCAGGAAGGCTTCGGACTGGGTCTTGCGATCGCCCGCAGAATGGCCGATGTGATGGGTGGCGAGATGGGAGCAAATTCCGTTGAGGGCGAGGGCAGTACCTTTTGGGTCCGTCTTCCTTTGATAGACCAGTCCGAAACCCCGATCGCATGAACTCCATCCCATCAATGAACGGCGCCGCCGGGCGCATCCTGATCGCCGACGACGAACCCTCGGTTCGCGACTCGGTCGGTTACGCGCTGACCCAGGAAGGCTTCGAGGTCACCGCTGCCGAGGACGGAACCGACGCGGAAGGGTTGCTGGTCGGGGAGTTCGACTACGACCTGCTGATCCTCGACATCATGATGCCGGGCAAATCCGGCCTCGACATCTGCCGGGAGGTGCGTTCGCGATCAGCCGTGCCGATCATCATCCTCACGGCCAAGGACGCCGAGGTGGACAAGGTGGTCGGTCTCGAGGTCGGTGCCGATGATTACGTGACCAAGCCGTTCTCGGTCCGTGAGCTGCTCGGCCGGGTCCGGGCGCTGCTTCGCCGGCGCGAGCTCGACCGGGCACCCGCCCCCGAGCAGACCCGGATCGTTTCCGGTCCGGTCACGATCGACCTGGCCCGCCACGTGGTGACCGTCAAGGGCCGACCGGTCAGCCTGACCCGCTCCGAGTTCCAGCTCCTCCGCCTGCTGGCCGCCCGGCCTGGTGAGGTCTTCAGCCGGGCCAAGATCATGGAGGAGCTCTGGCAGACCGAGTTCGACGGCGACGAACGCGCCTGCGACGTCCACATCTCGAACCTCCGCCAGAAGGTGGAGACCGACCCGCAACGCCCCGAGCTTGTCCTCACGGTACGCGGCATCGGCTACAAGTTCGCTGACTCCTGAGCGAAACGACGCATCGGTTCCCCCCGAACGGAATAGGCTGGCTAACGGGGCAAGCCATGAAAGTGATCTCGATCGCGGTGACCGTCACGATTGGCCTGCTGATCGGTTCGGCAGGGAAGGCCCTCGCTGCCGGTGAATCCGCAAGCGTCAAAGCCGTGGTCAGTCCCGTCGGGGAGGGATTCTTTGAATCCGTTTCGCGCCCGGCGAAGCTGAAACTTGAGGCCTCGGTCACGCCGCCGCAGGAGGCGACTGAAACTCGCGTGATGAACAGCGTCTCATTTGACCTACCCCCAGCGATCAACGGACGGACCAACAAGCCCCCGACCTGCCCGAACGTCGACGAGGTGATCCTGTGGGACTTCGAAGGCAGGGTAATCCCCCACAACCTCCCCGCCGAGCCCATCTACGGGATGCGTCTGGCCTGCCCGCGATCCGTGGTCGGGGTGGGGGAGGCGACGTTGCACCCGGACGGCGTCCTGACCAGTGGTAACGAGCTGATCGCGGACCTGCTGGTTGTCTTCGCGGACGAGTACGTTCTCGGCGGGCGGATCTTCGCGATCATCGGACAGTTCCGTGAGGACGCTCCCGAGCATGCGGCGGGATTCATCCTCAAAGGGTTCCAGCCCCTCGACGCGGGTTTCGCTGTGCTGATGGAGGATAAGGATGTCCAGGCGCTCGGATTCACCGATCTCAAGCTGGATATGCCCGGTGGGGAAGGTGATCCTCCGGCGGTGTTCGGGGCGTACTGCCCTGAGGATCCGTTCGTGGTGGGTGGCTCGATCATCGTGAGCGAAGCGGCCGGTGACAGTCAGTTCGTGCTCAACTCGCCGCGCTCGAACGTTCCCTGCTCGGGGGCTCCCGATCCCCGGCACACCGTCACCGTGATCAGGGACGGGGACGGCAGCGGGACGGTGACCTCGCCGGCCAAGGGCATCGACTGCGGAACCGACTGCACCGAACTCGTGCGGGAGAACGAATTTATTCGGCTGGACGCACACCCCGATCCAGGCTCCTACGTCGCGGGCTGGTCCTACTGTCCCTACTTCGTCGACTTCGCGTGCCTGGTTCCGGGCGACGCCGATCGGACCGTGCGTGCGACGTTCAGGCGGGAGCCACCGACCCCGCCGGCGGGCCGGCCCGGGGTGTCAATCAATGCCGGCGCTCGGTTCACCAGACATCGGGAGGTGACCCTTTCCGTCGTCTGGCCGTGGGGCGCCCGGGACGCGGTGATCGCCAACGACGGTAGTTTCGCCGACGCGTTGTCGGTCGCACTCGCACCGACCATTCCGTGGCGACTCGATACGGGCGGACCGGAACGGATACAGCGCACGGTCTATGTCCGCTTCGACGATTCGCTTGAGACCCTTTCGGACGACATCGTGCTCGACCGGACGCCGCCCGTGGTCCGCTCGGCCTCGGCGACGCGGCGCGGCCGATCGAAGCGCGTCGTGGTCAGGGTCCGCGCCCGGGACGCCACATCAGGAGTCGCCCGGATCCAGGCGGGGCCGCGCCGGGGCGCGCTACCCAGGGTGAAGTTCAGCCGCAGGCTCAGGATCTTCACTTCAAGGCACCGGATCTGGATTCGCGTCTTCGATCGGGCCGGCAACCCGTCTCGCTGGAAGCGGGTCAGGGTCGGTTAGCTTCCGGGTGGGGGTAGGCTCACGCCATGACCCTCGTCACCGCGCTCGACCTACCCGAGATCGACCCGGCCGATCCGGCCCTGTCCGGTTGGCGGTGGCATGTCGAGGCGAACTCGCTGCTTGACTCCGGCAAATGGCTGGCCAGGGGGCCGCTCTCGCTGGTCGTCCTGGACCGGGAAGCGGGGGAGTTCTTCCTGCGTTCGCGGTCGGCCGAGTTTCCGGGCAAGCTGCTCGGGCAGATGTTCGGCATCACCAGCGGGCCGCTCCACGAGCAGATAGTCGCCAACATCATCAACCAGACCGGCGACGATCACCGGCGCCTGAGGAGCCTCGTGAACCCGTCCCTCACGCCGAGGGCGGCCAACGCCTGGCGGCCGGTGATGCGGGAGATTCTCGAGGATCTCTGGTCGGAACTGGAGACCGACCAGTTCGATTTCGTGGGCCGGTTCAGCCGGCCCTACCCGTCGCAGACGATCGCCAGGGTGATGGGTGCCCCGGCCGTGGATGCGCAGCGCCTTCATGACTGGTCGGAGTGGATCCAGCGCCAGTTCGACCCGATTGCGCTTTCCGACCCCGAGACGGTCGAGACCATCCAGCAGAAGGTCGGCGAGTTCTACGCCTGGGTGGATCCGCTGATCGAGAAGCGCCGGAGCTCCCCGGACGATGACCTGATCACCACCCTGATCCGGACCGAGGAGGAAGGGGAGAAGCTCTCCGACCAGGAACTCCGGAACCTCGTTCTCAACATCCTGGTCGGCGGTGTCGACACCACCCAGAGCCAGCTCTCCCACGCGATCCGGCTCCTGGCCGGCAAGCCGGACCAGTGGAAGGCCCTGCGCGAGGACCCGGACGAGCTGGTTCCCCGGGCGGTGAGCGAGGTCCTCCGCTTCGAGCCGATCACCCCCTTCACCGCCCGCCAGCTGACCGAGGAGGTCGAGTACCGCGATGTGACCTTCCCGGCCGGCACGGTGCTGGTGGTCTGCTCCTTCACCGGCAACCGGGACCCGGAAGCATTCGAGAACGCACGGGACTTCGACATCCTCGCCGAGCGGGACCGGACCCGCCCCCTCACTTTCGGCGCCGGGATTCATTACTGCGTCGGCGCCAACCTGGCCCGGGCCGAGCTCGAGGAAGGCCTTCGCTTCTTTGCCGAGCACATCGAGAAGATCGAACTGAACGGCCTGACCGAGTTGCAGACGGTCAGTGGCATCTACGGAATCGACCGTATGGACGTGCGAATCACCCCCGTCTAGCCGCTTGTGGCGGATCCCGGTCCACCAGTTAGTTGACAGCGCAACCAGTTGCGCTATGCTTTCCGCAGGACTAACTACAGAAACTGGACTTACTAATGGATCTTCTGCTGGTTCCACTTGATGAAGCAATCGTCTTCCCTTCCGTCACCGCAACTCTCTCGATCGATGTAGGTGAAGAGGAGCAGGTCTTCCTGCTGCCCCGCCGGGACGGTGAGTTTGCCCGGGTCGGAGTGATCGCCGATGTGGTCGAGCGTGGCGCATCGCCTCGTGGCGAGACCGTCGCCACAGTGGTCGGTCAGCGCCGCGGCCTGGCCGGGAT
>JAEYSQ010000206.1 GCA_023434465.1 Actinomycetes bacterium | reverse complement strand
GCAGGAACTCGACGCGCGGGTCGACCTCGACAAGCAGCAGCCCGCCGACGTGGCCCACGACTACCTCGTGGCCAGCGGCTACATCGAGGAGTAAAAGCGACCGGTTCTACCGACCGATGTGAAATCCGATCAGTTCCGGGATCCTGGCGATCGCGGAACTGATCGGGTCCGGTCGGGCGCCGGAAAGTTGGGCTTCTTCTTTGCGGCCGATCGCTTCGCGGATCATCGCGCCGCCGATCCAGCGGAACGGTTCGGGCGGCACCTTGGTCAGGGCCGAAGCGGGCTCGACGAAGGCCAGCTCGGAGTACTCGTCACGGCGATCGAGCGCCAGCGAAGCGAGCGACCGGCCGACCATCTGCGAGGGACCGACGCCGTTGCCGGTGTAGCCGAAGGCGGCGAAAGTCCGGCCGGACGGCAGTTCGACCACATGCGGCAGGTGGGTCGCCGAGGCGTCGATCGGACCGCCCCAGGCGTACTCGATCCTGCGGTCGGACAGCATCGGAAAGTAGCGCCGGAGGTTCGCGATCACGCCGGCGACGACATCCGCGTCGAGCTCGGCCCGGCCGAAGCGGCGGCCGCCGGCCGCGATCCTGCCGCCGCCCCAGCCGAGGGCAAGGCGCCCGTCCGGCGTGGTGCGGAAGTAGGTCAGCAGCGAACGGCAATCGCTGATCGCCTCGCCCCCGGTCCAGCCCAGTTCCTCGATGACCTCGGGGACCGGTTCGGTGATGACGATGTGGCTGGAGGCAAGAGTGACGTTGGAGCGAAGGGGCGAGCCCACGCCGGCGAGCGCGGGACCGTTGGCCAGGACGTCCCGGCCGGCGGTCACGCGGCCGCCCGGGGTCTGGATCCTCACTTCGGGCCCGTTGTCCTCGATTCGGACCGCGGGACTTGATTCGAAGAGTTCTACTCCCAGGTCCCGGTTAGCATCCCGGATACCGAAGGCCAGACGGGCGGGCTGTACGGTCGCCGCGGCGCCGTAATGGACCCCGCCGCGGAAGGCGGGGGAAGCGCAGATGGCCTGGACTTCGGGGGTAGTCAGTTCGCGGGGACCTTCGGTTACCCCGGCTGAACGCATCGCCTCGAGGTTGGATTCCCAGGTGCCGTCCCAGGCGGGGGCCGTGGATACGTTGAGGTAGCCAGACTGCCGGTACCAGGCGTCGATCCCGTGCTGCTCAAGGAACTCGCCGACCTGGGCGACCGAACGTTCCGAAGCCCGGGCGAGCTTCAGCGCCGGAGCTTCGCCGTAGCGGGCGACCAGGCTGGCGAAGCTGACCCACATCGCGTCGACGAATCCTCCGTTGCGGCCGCTCGGCCCGTGGCCGATCCGGTGCGACTCGAGCAGTCCGACCTTGAGGTCCGGCTCCGCGCGCTTGAGGTGAAACGCGGTCCAGAGCCCGGTGAATCCGCCGCCGACCACGACCACGTCAAAACTTTGCTTGCCCTCCAGCGACGGAAAGCGGGGCTGGGGGCCCGCCTCGTGGACCCAGTATCCAGTTGCCTTGTGGATCACGCTGCGATCAGGCTATCCGGTTGCGGATCGGCGTCCCGAAAAAGCCTCAGTCCGGGAAGGTCAGACCGGATTCAGTTCACGACGGGCGCCCCGCAGGCTGATTCGCCAGGCGCCGGCAGCGGCGATCACACCGGAAAGCGAAGCCAGCGCCAGCGCGAGCCGGGGATCTGCGGCTTCCGAGATGAACCCGACCAGCGGACCCCCGATCGGGGTCGTTCCGAGAAAGACGACCGAGTAGAGCGCCATCACCCGGCCGCGCATCTCGGGCGCGACCGCCAGCTGGATCGTCGAGTTGATCGCCGCGGCGAAAGTCACCGCCGAGGCTCCAAGCAGCGCCAGCACCGGCACCTCCGAGGCGAGGCTCGGCATCAGTGCCGCGGCCATTGCCAGCCCCCCGAAGGCGAGCGCGGATCCGGCGATCACACCCATGCCGGTCTTTCCCCGGGCTCCGGTGACCAGGGCCCCGACCACGGAACCCGCGCCCATTGCCGAGACAAGGACCGCGTATGAACTCGCGCCCCCATCGAAAGTGAGCCGGGCAAGTAGCGGCAGGATCACCTGAAAGTTCAGGCCCAGGGTTCCGACCAGTGCCATGAGCAGCAGCGGCATGGCCAGCTCGGGCGTCTCCATGACGTGCCGGACCGCGGCCCTGACCCGCCCCCGCTCGCGCCCATCGGTGACCGGCGGTTCGGCCAGGCGGCGACGGTCCATGCCGCGAAGCGCCCAGATCATGACCAGGAAGGTGGCCGCGTTCAGCCCGAAGCAGGGAGCGACTCCGACCGTCGCGATCAGGATGCCGGCAACCGCTGGGCCTGCGACCCGGGCTGAGTGGACGATGACGCTGTTGAGGCTGACCGCGTTGACGATCCGGTCCGGGCCGACCATCTCCATGACGAAGGCCTGGCGGGCCGGGTTGTCGATTGCGAGCAGACTGCCCCGGACCAGGATCAGCCCGAAGATCATCATCGGAGTCACCACCCCGCTCACCGTGATTGCGAGCATGGCCAGCGGCGGCAACATCAGCAGGGCCTGCGTGACGATCAGAAGATCCCGTTTGGCGAAGCGGTCGGCGAGCGAACCACCGAGCGCCCCGAAGATCATGATCGGCAGGAACTGGAGTGCGGTCGCGATGCCGACCGCGAAACCGGATCCGGTGAGGGAGAGGATCAGCCATACCTCGGCCACGGTCTGCATCCAGTTCCCCGAGAGGGAAACGACCTGTCCCTTGAAGTAGCGGCGGAAGTTTGGGACCTGAAGGGAGTCGAAGGACCGCCGCAGGGCCGCGGTCAACTGCCCCCCGGTAGCCCGAACTCACCGGTGCGGTGGCTTTCGAGCGCCGCGGAGAGGATTCCGGCTGCCCGGGCGAGGGTGTCCGCATCCTCATCCGGCATCTCTTCGATCAGATTGGCAAGCCAGGCGCTCTTCCGCGACCGGTGCTCGGCCAGATACCGGTGACCTTGGTCAGACACGGAGATCAGGCTGCACCGCCGGTCATTCGGATCGGCGCGCCGGTCGATCAGACCGGCTTTCTCCAGCCGGTTGATCGCCCGCGTCATGGTCGGGCGCTGGACACCCTCGATCCGGGCCAGTTCCCCCGGAGTGAGGACCTGACGGCGTTCGATCGAGGCCAGGGTGGCGATCACGGTAGGCGAAAGACCACCACCGGCCTCCTGTCTGAGCCGGCGAGCGGTCCGGGTTATGGCAAGTCGCAGCGCATCGGCTTCGGCACGACGGTCGCTTGGATGACCGGTGGCCGACTCTTGGCCAATATTTGTCTGACGGCTTGTCTGAATCTTTGTCTGACTCGATGTTTTCCGCTCTGGCACAGCGTTTACCGCCTCATACTCGATTTCGGGAGTTCAACCTGGGGGCGCCCAAGTACTGCGCCCGGGATCTCGACCGAAAGGTCATTACCTTTGCTAATTAGTGTAGCGAATTACTTTCGGTAAGTCAATCGGCCCGGGGATCTCGCGGTGTGTCCGATTCACCCGGGAAAAGCGGTGCGCGAACAGGCTCACCACTCCCTGCGTCGAATACGCCTTCGATGAACGAGCAGAGCGATCCCGGAAGCGCCCCGACCGACCCCGGTTCAGGTGTGCCGGAGCCACCGAAACGCGATCACGCGATCCGCAAGGCGCTCGGCTCCGAGCTGACCGGCGGTGTGATCCCCGACAACGGGGTCGAGGGGCCGAGGGCGATCAAGGCCGAGCGGATCATGAACACCCCGCTGATGATCGCGGCCGCTCTCACGCTTCCCAGCGTCGCCCTCTCCGAGACTCATGTGGGAGGCACGCTCGAGGTGATCGCCCAGGTTCTCAACTGGGGCATCTGGATCGCCTTCGCGGTCGAGTTCGTCGTGATGCTGGCACTGGTTCCCGACCGCAAGAAGTATCTGCGGCACCATCCGGTCGAGATCATCGTCGTCTTCCTCACGCCACCGGTCCTGCCGGCGGGCCTTCAAAGCCTCCGCGCGATCCGGCTTCTGCGGCTCCTGCGCCTGCTCAAACTGGCCCAGCTCTCGAACCGGGTCTTTTCCAACCAGGGTCTTCAGTACGCCGGCCTACTTACCGCTTTGGCCGCCTTCGCCGGGGGCTCGGTTTTTCGCGCCTTCGAGGCCAAGAACCAGACCCTGAGCGAGTGGGAAGGGATCTACTGGGCCTTCACCGCGATGACTACCCTCGGGTCCCAGTACACCCCAACTACGATCGGCGGTCAGATCACCGCGGTGGTCGTCCTCATCGTCGGAATCTCATTCATCGCCATGCTGACCGGCGCGATCGCCCAGAGATTCCTCAAGCCGCAGACCCAGGACCGGTCCTAAAGACCGGACGGGTGGCGCGCGACGAACGATGATTCGTCGCCGCGAGCGGCATCGGAGTGCCAGCTTGGGCCCGTGCCTCCGGTGCCGGAGGTGTCGAGGCGGATTCCGGCGACCGTCATGAAGGCGTGGCCGGAGTTTCCGTAGACGGTGATCCAGTTGCCGGTCCCGGGTTCGCCCCAGGTTGTGAGACCGGTCGAGTCTAGGGGGCTGGAGATCAGGCCGCCACCGTTGAGCGCATAGCTGACCGCGCCTGAGCAGTCATAGCCGGAGGATTCGAACGAACCGTGACCGCCGCCCCAGACATAGGGCAGGTTGATGATCGCGTTACCGGCCGCGATCACGTCCTTGACCGCCTGGGGTGCGTCGGTCGGGGCCGAGGCCGTCCCGTCGGAGTTGACCACGGCGGTCGAGCCGTTGACCGGCGGCGCGGCCCGGGGAGCCGAACTCGCGGCCGGATCCATGGTCAGGTCGGGAAGCGAATCTTCGAGGTTGCCGGCCCTGGCTTCGAGGGCGTCGATTTTCGCCTGGCGGGCGGCACTGGAGGCCTCGAACTCGGCCTTGCGGGCCTCGACCGCGTCACGAGCTTCCTGGGCTTGCTGCGTTTCAGCGGCGATCTCGTCACGCGCGACCTGAAGTTTCTGTTCCTGCACCTTCATCCGCTCGACCATCGCCCTGATCTGGTCGCGGAGCTCCTCGACCCTGGTGATGACCGCTTCGTTGCGGTCCTGGATCGCGTCGGCGTAACCGCTGCTGGAAACCAGCTCCCCGAAATCGGATGAAGCGAGAACCATCTCTTCGACGTCGGGCGCACCGTTCATGTAGAGCGAGACGAGCTGGTCCTCGAGGATCCCGAGAGCGCGGGCGAGCCGGGCCCTGACTTCGATCAGGTGCTCGCGCTCACGCTTGAGGTCAGCCTCGACTCGGTCGAGTTCGGCCTGTTTGGCGGCGAGTTCCGCTTCCAGCTCGCTGGCCCGGGCTCGGAGACCTGAAAGTTCGCCGATCAGTGCGTCGATCCGGCGGTTGTCTTCGGCGACCTGGGACTTGAGTTCGTCGACCGAGCTGTTGATCGTGCTGATCTTCGCCTGGGTCTGCGCGGCGGTCAGGGCTTCGGCCGGTCGGGCCCACGCGGCGAGGCCGATCGCGAGAGCGGCAACGAGCATGGCCACGGCAAGGCTTACGCCGCGGGCGCGGCCGCTGGGTGTTTGCGGGAGTCTGGTCTGCATAGGAACTCGCCGGAGAGTTCGGGGCGAGCGGAAGAACCAAGGTAGCGTCCTGGCGCTGGCTGCCCGGCCTCAGATGGTCAGGTGGGAAATCCCGTGCACCAGCAGGAAATTCGCTCTACAGAGCGATGTCAGCGATCAGTTCGTACGACCTGAGGCGGTCTTCGGGGTCGAAGACCATGGTCGAGATGATCAGTTCGTCGGCCCCGGTCCGCTCGATCAGGTCGCGAAGTCCGGCCTTCACGGTCTCGGGACTTCCGAATATATGGCCCTTGGCGATCGATGAGACGACCGTCTCCTCATCCGGGGTGAAATCGTGCGAAGCCGCTTCTTCGGGCGAAGGGAATCTACCCGGCTGGCCGCTCCTCAGCCGGGCGAAGGCCAACCGCGACGGCCCGGCCAGCCAGCGGGCCTGCTCGTCGGTCTCGGCGCAGATCACGCCGACGCCGATCATCACCCTGGGCTGGTCGAGATAGACGGAAGGTTCGAAACGTGCGCGGTAGAGCTCGACTGCGGCCTCGGTGTTGCCGGCGCTGAAGTGATGGGCGAACGAGTAGGGCATACCGAGCATGCCGGCAACCTGAGCGGTGTATCCGCTCGAGCCGAGCAGCCAGATTTCCGGCATCGCGCCTTCTCCGGGCACGGCGGTGATCGACTGGTAGGGGTGCCCGGATGGCCACTCGCCGGTGAAGAAGCCGAGCAGCTCGCCGAGCTGGCGGGGAAGATCTTCGTCCGAAAGCGGATCGACTCCGCGCCTCAGCGCCGCAGCCGTCACCTGGTCGGTGCCGGGGGCGCGACCGATCCCGAGGTCGATCCGGCCGGGGTTCAGGGATTCGAGGGTGCCGAACTGTTCAGCCACGACCAGGGGCTGATGGTTGGGCAGCATGACCCCTCCCGAGCCGACCCGAATCCGTTCGCTGTTGGCAGCGAGATGAGCGATGATCACAGCCGGGGCCGAGCTGGCGATGCCGGTCATGTTGTGGTGCTCGGCCACCCAGTGGCGGTGATAACCCAGGCGTTCGGCGGCCCTGACGAGCTCGGTGGAGGCGGCCAGTGCCGCGGCCGGGTCCGATCCTTCGGTGACCGGAGCCAGATCGAGCACCGAGAGTTTCGTGTCAGCGGGGGAACTCACTCCCAGTGAGCCTACTGACCGACGAATGTGAACTGGCCTGCCGCAAGCTCGCCCTGGGCTTTCTTGTCCTCGGGCGTGTAGTCGGTTTCCAGGTTCTCGTCATCGGAAGGGTCGGCCCGCCAGCTCCACCAGCTGATTCCCTTTAGCCATTCAGATCCTGAAAGTGCGTTGAAGGTCGCCTCGAAGGCCATCGCCTGGATGTTCTGATCGGCCGGCATGTCGGTCACTTCGTACGGTTTCTCGGTGCCACCGACCTGGCTCGGGTAGCCGACCTCGGTCAGGATCACCGGTCGCTCCCATTGTTCGGATTTGGACTTGAGCTCCGAGGCTACCTTTCTCCAACCGTGCTTCAGCGTCCTCATCGTCGGCGCCGCTTCGCCTTCCGGAGAAAGCGGGTAATAGGCATCGACTCCGATCGCATCGAGGTCATCCCAGTACTGAACCTGGTCGACTTCATCCCAGTTCGCCGCGTAGGTGATCGGCCCGAAGAAACGGTCCCGGGTCGCCCGGATCAGGGTCCGCCAGCGGTCGGTTTCCGGGGAAAGTGTCTTCAACTCGGTACCGACGACGAACATGTCGACCTCATGGGAAGTGGCGAGCGACGCGTAGTGGTGGATGAACTCCTCGTAGGAACGGAACCACTCATCCCGGTCGACGGGCTGAATCGTGCCGCGGTAAGTGTCGTCAATCACGTCGATATGAGGTTTGAGGATGACTTTCATACCGGCATCCTGGATCAGTTCGATCACCCTGGCCAGGCTCCCGTCCGAGGGCGTCTTTTCAACATCCGGCGCGATCCCCGATGCGGTCGCAGACTTCATGTACCAGGTCGGGACGACGGTGATCGCGGTACTGCCGAGGTCAGCCAGGGTCGCGATGTCTTCCTCGACCGCCCCGTTGGCGTAACCCTCCGACGTGTAGGCGGTCAGGTTCACGCCGAGCAGTGGCCCATCGATCGGCAAAGGGATCTGCTGGGCAAAGTCAAGGGTGGATCCGGTTTCCCCGGTTCCGGTACTACCAAAAGTCGACCCCGGCTGGGGGATGTTCAAGCCCTCTTCCGTGTTGAGGACCGTGACCGCCAGGACTCCGCCTATCAACCCCGCGGCGACAACTGCGATCGATATCAGCCGGAGGTGAAGGCGCACCCCACCACTCTACGCGGATACCGATCATCGCTTTGAAAGAGAACGGGCCGGAAAATTATCGCCCAATAAGTGCGACTTTCCCGGCCCGCTGCTC
>JAEYSQ010000067.1 GCA_023434465.1 Actinomycetes bacterium | reverse complement strand
ATAGAAGACCTTCCAGCCGGCCAGGCCGAAGCGGCGGCACCAGTCGAGGTCTTCCATGTAGAGCCAGTAGCCCTCGTCCAGCGGGCCCACTTCGAGCAGCGCCTCGCGGCGTATCAGCATGAAGGCTCCGTTCACGGCGTCGACCTCGCCGGCTTCGTCCTCGCCAAGCCAGGTTGCCCGGTACTGGGTCAGGGCCGCCGGGGCTCCGGGCAGCCGGCCGAAACCGGAGAAGTGCCCGAGGGCGGCAAGGGGCGTCGGAAAGGCGCGCTTGCTGGCGTGGTCAAAGGATCCGTCGGCTTTCTCCAGACGAACGCCGACCATGCCGACCCCGGGATCACGGTCCAGTCGGGCGATCGCGGCATCGAGGGTCCCCGGCTTGAGTTCGGTGTCCGGGTTCAGCAGCAGGTACCTCCCGGGCGCCTCGTCGCCGGACGCCTCGGACAGGACCCGGTTGTTGGCGGCGGAGAACCCGACGTTGGCCATCCGGATCAGTCGAACCTCCGGGAATTCGGTTTCGACCATGTCGGGAGTCCCGTCCGGTGATCCCGAATCGACCACGGTGATCCTGGCCGGCAACCGGGACGGATGCTCGCGAAGAGATGCCAGGCAGCGCCGGAGCAGATCCCCGGCTCCGTGGCTCACCACGATCACTTCCAGTTCCGCCCGGTCCATGCGGGGAGGGTATTTGCTCTAGAAGGCGCCGTCGCCGCGGATCACCGCGCGGGGTGTCCGGAGCAGGATTTTTACGTCGCCGGTGATCGTCAGGTTGTCGACGTAGTCACGCTCGAGCGCCAGGCGCTCCTCGAATGTAAGTCCGCCCCGGCCCGCCACCTGCATCGGCCCGGTCAGTCCCGGCTTGACGCGCAGGCGCTGACGCTGGCGTTCGTCGTAGAGCGCTACCACCGCCTCCTCTTCCGGGCGCGGCCCGACCAGCGACATGTCACCCTTGACGACGTTGATGAACTGGGGCACTTCGTCGAAGCTGGAACGGCGAAGCAGCCGGCCGACCCTGGTCACACGCGGGTCGTTGGCGATCTTGAAAGCAGGCTCTTCAAGCGCATCGAGGTCAATCAGCGCGTCGAGCTGCTCCTCGGCGTCGGAAACCATGGTGCGCAGCTTGTACATGATGAATCGCTGCCCGTCGCGGCCGACCCGGACCTGGCGGAAGAAGACGGGACCGGGTGAGTCGATCCTGATCGCCAGGGCGGCAAGCAGGAGCAGCGGTGCGGTGACGGTCAGCATCGAGACCGAGACGATCAGATCCAAGGCCCGTTTGATCGCCATGGTCGAACGGGGCGGATCGCCGAACTGGAAGTCCAACATCGGAACTTCCGCGATTCGGTTGAGCTCGGTACCCGGTCCGAGTACCGCCTGGTTGGCGGGAACCATGGTCACCGAGAGTCTGGAACTCCGGCAGGTGGCGATGATCTCCCCGACCGACCGGGCGCTGAGCTCGTCGTCAGCGATCACCACCCGGTTGATCCGCTGATCGTTGGTGATCGCGGGCAGTTGCTCGGGCGGGCCGAAGTAGCGGGCACCGGTGCTGGCCGGTCCCGACACTTCGCCGCCCTCGGTTTCGCCGACATAGCCGACCAGTTCGAGGTGATCGCCACCCTGGACCAGCAAACGGTTCGCGACCAGCCTCGCCTTCTGTCCCGAACCGATCACCAGGGTTCGCTCCGGCGCCGCGATCTGACCGAACAGCCAGCGCACGAAGCTGCGAAGGACGATCGCGACGAAGAAGGCGACGGATCCGATCACGACCATGACCGAGCTGGTCAGGCCCGCCCCGAGTACCCCGGTGATAGCCCAGGCGGCGGCAATCGTGATCGCCGCGGTGGCCAGCAGCTCGGGCAGCTCGTCCAGGGTCGAGTGACGGATCCGGCGGCTGTCGCGGTCGTAGAGGTTGTCGATCTTGGCGACCAGGATCCAGATCGGGATCGCGACCAAGGCCCAGATCGTCTCGCCGCCGTTCAGGCGGCTCCACTGATCGACAAAGAGGACACCTATCCCGATCGCCGCGGCGTCGGCGATCGCCAGCCCCCAGCGTCGCAGTCGCTGAAGTCGACGGAGCCGGTCCTGGTCACTCGCCTGGGCAGCGGGATTCGCAGCTGCAACTCCCGGCGCAGCCGAATCCCCACTTTCAGCTTTCGGGCCAGACTGGGTCAATTCACCCTCCATGTTCCCAGAAGGGTCGGGGGAGGAAGATGTTTTCCGGGTCGGGGTCGCCGGGGGCGTAGCATCTGGGGTTTAACGATGCCCCGGAACCCGACCGTGAAAACATCACCCAGCGACCCTCTCGCGCCCTTCAGCGACGAAGTGAGAAGGTGGTTTTCGGCCTCCTTCGAAGGTGCGACACCGGCCCAGGCGCTGGGCTGGGAATCGATTTCCTCCGGGACGGACACACTCATCTGCGCGCCGACCGGATCCGGCAAGACGCTGGCGAGCTTTTTGTGGGGCATTGACCAGTTAACCCGGCAGCGGCGGAAGGTAGCGGCGGGCGAGTCGCCTGAGCCGGAACCGGGCGTGAAGCTGGTTTACGTCTCGCCCCTGAAAGCGCTCTCCTATGACATCGAACGGAACCTGAGGGCACCACTTCGGGGGGTCGGCGCTGACCTCTCGGTCGGGATTCGCACCGGGGACACTCCCCAGAAGGAACGCAACCGGATGCGGCGGGAACCCCCGGACATCCTGATCACGACACCGGAGTCCCTCTACCTCATGCTTTCTTCCGGTGCCCGGGACATCCTGACCTCGGTCGAAACCGTGATCATCGACGAGATCCACGCGGTCGCGGCGACCAAACGCGGCGCCCATCTCGCGCTGACCCTGGAGCGGCTCGACCACCTGGTCCGCAGCAACGCGGCCGAGGCAGATCACCAAAGCGACGGGTCCACGGCGCGGGGCGTTCAGCGAATCGGCCTCTCGGCAACCCAGCGGCCCCTCGAGCGAGTGGCCGGCTTCCTCTCCGGTCCCGGCCGCGAATGCAGGGTCGTCGATCCCGGCCAGCGCAAGGAACTCGATCTCGAGATCGTCGTGCCGGTCGAGGACATGGCTGCCCCCGAGGCCAGCCCCCATGACGACGGCTCGGCCGACGATGCGCCGATTCGCTCGATCTGGCCGGCGATCTACCCGGAGCTGCTGGAGCAGGTGCGCTCGCACACCTCGACCATCGTCTTCGTCAACAACCGGCGCGCCGCCGAGCGACTCGCCCAAAGGCTCAACGACCTCGACCAGGAAACGGGCGAGATCGAATCACCGAATCCGACCGCGACCGAAACCTCCTCGAAACCGACCCTTCCGGGGGCGATCGACCACCAGAAAAGTGGCCAATCGCCCCCAGAACGGCGTGGGTCGGGTAATTCCGCCGAGGGTGACGGGCTGCCGCTGGCCCGCGCCCATCACGGGTCGCTCTCGCACGAGGAGCGAACCGAAGTCGAGGAGCAGCTCAAGTCCGGGCTGATTCCCTGCCTGGTCGCAACTTCGTCGCTGGAGCTGGGCATCGACATGGGTGCGGTCGACCTGGTGGTGCAGGTCGAATCGCCGAAGTCAGTGGCTCGCGGCCTGCAGCGGATCGGTCGGGCCGGTCACGGTCTCGGGGAGACCTCGAAGGGCCGGATCTTCCCCAAGTTCCGGGGTGACCTGCTGGAGAGCGCCGTAGTCACGAGACGCATGCGGGAAGGGAAGATCGAAGAGACGGTGATCCCTTCCAACCCGCTGGACGTGCTGGCCCAGCAGCTGGTTTCGATGGCGGCGCTCGACAAGTGGGATACGACCGAGGCCTACGAGCTGGTGCGCCGGACCACTCCGTTCGCCGAACTCTCGATCGAACAGTTCGAGAACGTGCTCGACATGCTCGACGGCCGCTACCCTTCGGACCGTTTCGCCGAACTCCGGCCGCGACTGGTCTGGGACCGGACCGGGAAGACGATCGAGGGCCGCAAGGGGGCGCGGTCGCTGGTCGTCACCAACGCCGGCACGATCCCCGACCGCGGCCTTTACGGAGTGCACCTCCCGGACGGTCGCCGGGTCGGTGAGCTCGACGAGGAGATGGTCTACGAGGCCAGGGCCGGCCAGGTATTCCTGCTCGGCGCCTCGAGCTGGCGGATCCAGGAGATCACGCGCGACCGGGTGATCGTCATCCCGGCGCCCGGGGTGCCGGGGGCAATCCCCTTCTGGCGGGGCGACGGAATAGGCCGCCCGGCCGAACTGGGAGAAGCGATCGGTGCCTTCGCCCGGGAGGCGGTGAACGCCGACCCGTCCGAGTTGGAGAAGTCACATGACCTTGACCCGCGGGCCGCCCGCAACCTGATCGCCTACCTTCAGGACCAGCAGGAAGCGACCCGCGTGGTGCCGTCGGATACGACCGTCGTGATCGAGCGTTTCCGCGACGAGATCGGTGACTGGCGCCTGGTCGTGCTCTCGCCCTGGGGCGGCCGCGTCCATGCCGCCTGGGGGCTGGCGATCGCCCGCAAGCTTCGTGACGAGCACGGACTCGAAGCCGACGCGATTCATTCCGATGACGGCATCGCGGTCCACCTGCCGGATGCCGACGAGCCACCCTCGGGCGATCTGGTCCTGATCGAACCGGACGAGCTCGAGGACCTGGTCGTGCGCGAGCTCGGAACCTCGGCCCTGTTCGGTGCCAGGTTCCGCGAGAACGCGGCCCGATCGCTCTTGATCCCGCGGGCCTATCCCGGCAAGCGCACGCCGCTCTGGCAACAGCGGCTGAAGTCCCAGAGCCTGCTCGAGGTTGCCCAGGACTTCCCCCGTTTCCCGGTCATCCTCGAGACCTACCGGGAATGCCTGCAGGACGTCTTCGATCTGCCGGCCCTCGACCGGCTGCTGCGCGGGGTTCAGTCCCGGGAGATCTCACTGGTCGAAGTCGAAACCCAGACCGCTTCGCCTTTTGCCTCGTCACTGCTATTCGATTACGTCGCGACCTACATGTACGAGGGCGACACGCCGAATGCCGAACGACGGGCGACCGCTCTCTCGTTGGACCGGGAACTGCTCCGGGAGCTGCTCGGACAGGACGAACTGCGCGAACTGATCGGCGAGGATGCCCTGGCCGAGGTCGAAGCTTCGCTGCAGCACCTGACCGAGAACGGCCAGGCCTCGGACCGGGACGGACTCCAGCAGATTCTCCGCCGGCTCGGAGATCTCAGCCTTGCGGAAGTGCGGGCCCGGGTCGGTGAGGGCTACTCGGCCGACTCGATGCTGGAGAACCTGATCGACGAACGCCGGGTGATCAAGGTGAGGATCAACGCCGAGGAGCGCTACATCGCGGCCGAAGACGCCGGCCTCTACCGCGATGCGCTCGGCGTCGCGCCGCCCGGTGGGTTGCCCGCCGATTTTCTCGAGGAACGGGACGACCCGATGGTCACGCTGCTTTCCCGCTACGCCCGGACTCACGGGCCCTTCCCGACCGCCTGGCCCCGCCAGCGTTACGGCGTGGATCCGACTCCCGCTTTGAAGGAACTGGAGGCGGGCGGGACGATCGTGCGAGGAGAGATCCGTCCCGGTGGAACCGAGCGTGAATGGTGTGACGCCGAAGTCCTGCGTCGGGTCCGGCGGGCCAGTCTCGCTCACCTCAGGCAGGAAGTCGAGCCCGCCGACGGCGCAGCTTACGCGCGCTTCCTCGCCTCCTGGCAGGGCATCGACCGGCATCGGCCCCTGCGGAAGGATGCCCGCCCAGGAGCCGGTACCGACCGGCTGCGGGAGATCCTGGTCCCGCTGCAGGGGGTCGCGCTGACCCAGTCGGTCTGGGAGAAGGATGTTCTCCCGCGGAGGCTCGGCTCCTACAGCCCAACCTGGCTGGACGAGCTCTGCACCAGCGGAGAGGTGGTCTGGATCGGGGCCGGGGCGGTCGGCCGCACCGACGGTCGGGTCGCGCTCTACTTCCGCGAGGACGTCCGCCTGGCCGGGCCGCCGCCTTCGAACGCGAAGCTGGAAGCGCCCGCGAGCGAGCTTCACGATGCGATCCGCGAGCGCCTTGCCGCCGGGCCGGCCTTCTGGCTCGATCTGGTCGGCGAGCTCGATTTCCCGGCCGAGGAACTTCACTCGGCCCTCTGGGATCTCGCCTTCGGAGGCGAGATAACCAACGACTCGTTTGCTCCGCTCAGAGCGCCTCGCCTGCGGTCGGTCCCCACCTACGAGCCGGGAGGCCGTCGTTTCTCCCGCCGCCGCGCCGCCACCGGTCCAACCGTCCAGGGCCGCTGGTCACTGACCGGAACGCTCTTCCGGAACGCTCCGGCGACCGGGCCGAAGCTCAGGGCGCAGGCCGAGCTGATGCTCGAGCGGTACGGGATCCTGACTCGCGAGATGGCGCTGGCCGAGGGCATTCCCGGAGGTTTCTCGACCCTCTACCCGGAGCTCTCGAACCTCGAGGTGCTCGGAACTGCGCGTCGCGGTTACTTCGTCGAGGGTCTCGGTGGTGCCCAGTTCGCCTTGTCGGGCGCGGTCGAGCGGTTGCGGGCCCTGCCGGCCGAGGAGAACGGACCGGAGAACTTCACCATCCTCGCGGCCACTGATCCGGCCAGCCCCTGGGGTTCGACCCTGCCCTGGCCGAAGCTCCAGTCGGGCCGCAAGGCCGCCCGAACCGCCGGCGCGTACGTGCTCGCCCGGGCCGGACATCCGCTCCTCTACGTCGAGCGCGGAGGCAAGGGTCTCCTCCGGCTCGACCCGTCCCTCGAAGGCGAGTCACTGGCCGCGGCGCTCAACGTGCTGGTCGAGGAAGTGGGCGCCGGCCGAGTCGGTTCGCTCAAGATCGAACGCTTCGACGGCGAACCGGTCCTCGGCTCGAGTTTCGAACAACTCCTGGTCGCCGCCGGCTTCGGCCGCCAACCCCGCCGCCTCGTCGCCCCCGCATGAGACAAACCCCGCCTCGCTGCACTGAGATTTCGAAGGGACCGGATGGCTGAGGGTGACTCGCTGGTTCGGATCGCCAGGAAGCTGCGGCCGGTCCTGCTCGATCGTGAGATCGTCTCAGCTGCCGCGCCGAATCAACGCTCGTCGCTGCGGGTCCACTCCCGCCGGCTCGAGGGCCGCCGGGTAGAAGCGGTCGAGACCCGGGGCAAGCACCTGCTGATCCACCTTGACCAGAGCCTGACGATCCACTCGCATCTGGGCATGAACGGGGGCTGGCGGGTCGATGACGGTCGCGGATTCGGCAAACCGGACCGCTCCGCCTGGCTCCTGCTGGAGATCGAACCGGCCGAAGGTGGGAGACCGCCGAGGGTCGCTCAGTTCGGCGGCACGACCCTGCGGCTGGTTCGAACCGCGGAACTGGCCCGCGACCAGCGGCTCGCCTTGCTCGGACCGGACATCCTTGCCCCCGACTTCGACCTCGAATCTGCGGGCGCACGGCTCCGTTCCAGTCGGGACCAGGTCGGCGTCGCGCTGCTCGACCAGAAGCTGGTTTGCGGGATCGGCAACATCTTCAAATCCGAGGCCTGTTTTGAGGCGGGCATCGACCCCTGGCGCCCGGCCGCTTCGCTGACGAACGGGAAGGACACCGACGAATCCCCCGGGTACGGGGACGAGGCGACCCGGCTGCTTGCGATCGCCCGTCGGCAGATGGAAGCGGCGGTCGAGACCGGAAAGCGACCGGGCCGCATCTACAAGAAGACGGGGAGGCCCTGTTCTCGCTGCCGATCTACTCGGGTGCGCTCGCGAGGCCAGGGAGAGGACAACCGCACCACCTACTGGTGTCCCGGCTGCCAGTCCTGATCTTCCCGCCCGAGTTTCCGGGGGTGATCAACCACCGGACCGGTGGGTGATCGCCCCCAGAACCGTTGGCGCGGCGCGTTTTACGGCCATTTTGATCAGCAACGTTTTGATTTTCAGGACGGATGCGAAATACTCCGCTGGTGACTTCGGCCGAGGAGAGCCCTTTGGGGCTGCTGAGAAAAGTACCCCTGTTCGCCGAGCTCGACGAGGGCGAGCTCGAACGGTTCTCCCGTGTCGCGATCCCCCGGTCCTTCCCGGAGGGGACCCGTGTTTTCCACGAAGGGGATCACTCCGACGCCTGTTACATCGTCAAGTCCGGGACTTTCCGGGTCACCCGCGAGCATCCGGATGGCCGTGCGATCACCCTGGCCACGCTCGGCGAGGGCGACATCGTCGGCGAACTGGCGATGCTCGACGGCGAGGTCCGGTCGGCATCGGTCGAGACTCTCGGCGGCGAAGGTGAACTGCTCGCCTTGCCGGCCGGCGACGTCCGCGCCCTGCTCGAACGGCATCCCGAAATCACCGTCAAGTTCGTCGCGGCGCTGACCCGGCGGCTCAGGGCTGCCAACGAGCGGATCTCCCGCCAGTCCTTCCAGACCGTCCCATCTCGGGTGGCCGGGGTGCTCTCGCAGATGGTCGCCGAGGAAGGCGAGGAGGGAAGGCAGATCACGATTCGCATGAACCAGTCGGACCTGGCTCAGCTGGCCGGAACCTCCCGCGAGAGCGTCAGCCGCTTCCTGGCCGACCTGGAGCGGTCGGGCGTTGTCAAGGCCGGACGCGGCCAGGTGACGATTCTCGAACCCGCCAAGCTCGGCAACTACATATTCTAGGTTCGCGAAATGTCCGGACTTCTGGCTCTCAACTTCTACTCGCCCCTTTTCGTCGACCAGCTCAAGCGGGGCCGGAAAACAGCGACGATCCGGCTTGGCAACAAATCGGCCAAGTATCAGCGCAGCCAGATCGTCTGGGTCACCGTCGGTTCCCGCCACTCCCGGCGCGAGAAGATCTTTTCGGCGGTGATCGACGAAGTCGAGGTGAAGCGCCTCTCCGAACTCTCGCCGCGCGACATCGAGCGTGACAACCCCGAGTTCCGCCGGGTCGACGAAACCCGCGACTTCCTGCAGAAGATCTACGACCGTCCGATCGAAGAGGACGCGATCATCACCGTCGTCCACTTCTCGCAGATCGTCGAACCCGGCCTGACCGGATACGGCACCGTCCCCTCGCCGAACTAGTGAGTTCCGGCAGCAACGCGGCAGCCTTCGCGTTCGTCTCCCGCTGGGACCTTTCGACCTCGCGGCAGGCCGTTTGGGATGCGCTGGTCGACTTCAACCACTGGCCCGTCTGGTGGCCTGGCCTGGAAGAAGTGGTCGAGACCATCCACGGTGATGCCGACGGCATCGGCCAGAAGGCTACGGCGGTCTGGCGCGGCCCGGTTGGCTACGCCCTGAAGATGTCGATCGAGTCGGTCGAGCGGGTCCAGCCCGATTTCCTGCGGGGCATCGCTTCCGGAGACGTGGTCGGGGAGGGGACCTGGACTCTGGGTACCACCGACGATGGCTGGACCTCGATCGTCTTCGACTGGAATGTCCGGGCCAACCGCAAGTGGATGGAGTTCCTGGCTCCGCTCGCCCGCCCGCTCTTCGTGTCCAGCCATGATCACGTGATGAAAGAGGGCGCCGAAGGTCTCGCCGCCCACCTTTCCGCTGATTTGCGGGACTTTTTCGCTTCGGTCGAATAGGCCGGTCCCTTTCCGTGACAACCCGGTCGATTCGGAGTTGACCGCGAGCCCGGATTCTGTAGGATACTTTTCGTTGGCACTCTCCATCTGAGAGTGCCAAAAGCTGAGAAGCACCTGATCAAATGACCATCGGAGGTAATCAATGAAGCTGAAGCCCCTCGGGGACCGGCTCATCATCAAGCCGGTAGAAGAAGAGGAGACGACAGCCAGCGGGCTGGTTCTCCCCGACACCGCCAAAGAAAAGCCGCAGAAGGGCAAGGTCGTGGCAGTCGGTGACGGCGCCATCGCCGAAGACGGCTCGCGCCGTCCGCTCGACGTCGCTGAAGGCGACGAAGTCCTCTACTCCAAGTACGGGGGAACCGACATCACCGTCGAGGGCGACGAGCTCCTCGTCCTGCGTGAGTCGGACATTCTCGCCAAGGTCGCCTAGCGCGCCCGACTTACAACCAACTTTCAGGAGGTAACGCAAAGTTATGGCTCACAAAGAGCTGAAGTTCGCAGAAGATGCCAGGGGTTCCCTGCAGGCCGGCGTAGACGCCGTCGCCGACGCAGTCAAGGTAACTCTCGGTCCCAAGGGTCGCTACGTCGTGCTCGACAAGAAGTTTGGCGCCCCGACCATCACCAACGACGGTGTCACGATCGCCCGCGAGGTCGAGATCGAGGACGTCTTCGAGAACCAGGGCGCCCAGCTGGTGCGCGAGGTCGCGACGGCCACCAATGACGTCGCCGGTGACGGCACCACCACCGCCACCCTGCTCGCCCAGATCATCGTCCGCCAGGGCCTCAAGAACGTGGCGGCCGGCGCCAACCCGCTGGCCCTGCGCCGCGGCATCGAGAAGGCTGTCGACGTGGTCGTCGCCAACCTGCGCGAGAAGCAGTCGGCCGAGGTCAACGGCAAGGACCAGATCGCCCGTGTCGCCGCCATTTCGGCCGCCGACGACGAGATTGGCAACACGATTGCCGACGCGATCGACAAGGTCGGCAAGGACGGCGTAGTCAACGTCGAAGAAGGCCAGACCTTCGGCATGGAACTCGAGTTCACCGAGGGCATGCAGTTCGACAAGGGCTACATCTCGCCCTACATGGTCACCGACCAGGACCGCATGGAAGCCGTTCTCGAAGAGCCCTACGTGCTGATCGCCAACCAGAAGATCGGTTCCGTCCGGGACATCCTGCCCGTGCTCGAGCAGGTCATGCAGGGCGGCAAGCCGCTGCTGATCGTCGCCGAGGACGTCGAAGGTGAATGCCTCGCGACTCTCGTGGTCAACAAGCTGCGTGGCACCTTCACCGGTGTCGCGGTCAAGGCGCCGGGCTTCGGCGACCGCCGCAAGCGCATGCTCGAGGACATCGGTATCCTGACCGGTGGTGAAGTGATCACCGAGGAGATGGGCCTCAAGCTGGAGAACACCCAGCTGACCCAGCTCGGCCAGGCCCGCCGCGTGGTCGTCTCGAAGGACACCACGACCATCATCGACGGTGCCGGCGACGCCGACGCCATCAAGGGCCGGATCAAGCAGATCAAGTCGGAGATCGAGAACACCGATTCCGAGTTCGACCGCGAGAAGCTCCAGGAGCGCCTCGCCAAGCTGGCCGGCGGCGTTGCTGTGGTCAAGGTCGGCGCTGCTACCGAGACCGAAATGAAGGAAAAGAAGCATCGCGTCGAGGACGCTCTGCAGGCTGCCCGTGCGGCGCTTGAAGAGGGCATCGTCCCCGGTGGCGGAGTTGCTCTCCTCAACGCCCAGTCCGCTCTCGACGTCGATCAGTTCGATGACGCCGACGAGCGCACCGGTGCGCAGATCATCCATCGCTCGCTCGAGGAGCCGGTCCGGCAGATCGCCGAGAACTCCGGTCTCGAGGGTTCGGTCGTGGTCAACAAGGTCCGCGAGCTGAAGACGGGCGAGGGCCTCAACGCTGCGTCCGGCGAGTACGGCGACATGGTCAAGGCCGGCGTGCTCGACCCGACCGTCGTCACGCGCTCCGCGCTCCAGAACGCCGCGTCGATCGCCAAGAACATCCTGGTGACCGAGGCGATCATCGCCGAGCCCGCCGAAGAGGGTGGCGCCGGCATGCCCGCGATGCCCGACATGGGCGGAATGGGCGGCATGATGTAAGACGGATCTCTGATCTGTCGAGGCCTCGGCCTCAAGGAAGGGCCCCGGGTATTCCGGGGCCCTTCCTCGTTAGGAGTCACCCGCGGCTGATACGCACATGCCGACGGTAACCTGCGGGCGTGGATCTGCCTGACCGAAGGCTGAACGCCCAGGGCCTGGCCGACTCGGATCTGACCGGTCCGGAGGCCGTGGTTGACCGGCTGCTCGCGGTCCAGGCGCAGGATGGCCGCGGGGCGAGGCTGGCGGTGCGCTCAAGGCTCGCCGGCTCGGTGGATGAACCGACCTCGGCCCTCGTTGACGAGGCCCTGAACGAGGGACGCCTGGTGGTCGGCTGGCTGAATCGCGGCACCCTTCACCTGGTTCGGTCAGAGGACTACCCGTGGCTCCACGCGATCACCGGACCAAGGGCGGCGACCTCCAACCGGACCCGGCTGCGGCAGGAAGGGGTATCGGAGGCCCAGGCCGAGCAGGCGGTCAAGATGCTCGTCCGGGTTCTCGACGCTGGACCCGCCCCGAGGCCGGTCCTGCGGGAAAAGCTCGAAGCGGCCGGGATCCCGGTTGGCGGGCAGGCGATGGTCCGCATCCTCTACCTGGCCTCGATCAGGAGCCTGATCGTGCGTGGGCCGATGGCCGGCAAAGAGCAGGCGTTCGTGCTGTTCCGGGACTGGCTAGGCGAACCAGTCGGATTCGACCCCGACCTTCATCTTCCGGAACTCGCCCGCCGATACCTGTCCGGCCACGGACCGGCGAGCGACCGCGACCTCGCCGCCTGGGCCGGGATCCCGCTCGGTCAGGCGAGGAAGGGCCTGACGGCGATCGCCGGCGAGATCGAGGAACTCGGCCCGGACGAATCCGGTGAGGCCCTCGTCGATCTGAAGACGCGCCCCGAACCTTCCGCGGCAGCCGGCGTGGTCCGCCTGCTCGGCAGTTTCGATCCCTTGCTCCACGGCTGGAACCGTCGGGACTGGATCATTCCCGATGCCACTGCCCGCGGGGTGGTCACGGTGAACGGGTTGTTTCGGCCCTCGATCCTGGTCGGCAAGAAAATCGTCGGCATCTGGTCGCTGCGGTCCGGCGAGATCGAACTGGCGCCGTTCGGCCGGCTCGACCGCAAGACCGCCGTCGCCCTCGACGAAGAAGCCGAAAGGGTCCTGAACTACCTCGGCACCAACCCGGCACCGGGGTGAGAACCCGAAAGTTGGCAACTATTGCCACCTTTCGTGGTCTCGATTCCTTTCACTCGGAAACCGTCTGTTCCGGGATCACGGCGAAGCAACGCTCCTCATCCGGGCAGAGCGTCTCGATCACGATCCGGGTTGCCCGGGCGGCGCCGGAGAACGGCTCGACCGCGATCAGCTCCGCCGAGCGCAGCGAATCATCGTCGTTGAAGCGCAGATGTGCCATTCCGATCTCGGCCTTGCCGGCATCGAACGGGCCCCCGGCGCCGATCGTGCCGGGGTTGACCACGATCGTCGAGCCGACCTTCTCGAGCCGCTGCTCATGGCTGTGGCCAGTCGCGATGGTCAGCGGATCGCGGTACCCGGCCAGGGCAAGCGCCTCGGCCGTCAGCATTGCCAGCGAGTGCTGATGAATCATCAGGACGTCGGGTTTCTCCTCGAGACGGTCGAACCAGCGGACGAGGTCGCCCACCCACTGTGCCGCTTCGGCTTCCGGATCATCGAGATCTTCCAGTGTCACGGCCCGTTCACCGAGCGGATCGTCGCCGCCGTACTCGAGCGGGTCGCCCCATCCCGCGACGCCCAGTCCCTCCACGTCGATCACCGGGGGCGGCCGGAAGCTTCCGTCCGCTCGCAGGCGGCCTTCGCGATCGAGAACCGTGACTCCGGCGGCGACAAGCCGGCGCATCAGGCTCGAAGAGTCGTGATTACCCGACACCGCCACCACCCGGCGACCGAGGGCCGCGACCCGAGGAACGATCACCCTGGATTCGGCATCGCTTCCCCGTTGGCCGAGGTCACCGGTCAGGAGCAGCGGCTCGTCTTCGACCAGGCGGGAAACCGGACGGATCACCAGGGGGTTCGCATGCAGGTCCGACCCGAGGTAGAGCTGGCGGGGGGGGGGGCGCGGGGGGCGCCCGGGGGGCCCG
>JAEYSQ010000030.1 GCA_023434465.1 Actinomycetes bacterium | reverse complement strand
CCGGGGCGGTGGCACAACAGAAGAGCTGGTTGCCTTCGCGCACGGGATCGCGAACCGGGTCGAGGACGTGTTCGGAGTTTCACTGGTGCCCGAGCCGGTCTTCGTCGGCCACCACTGGTAGCCGGGTACGCTGCCTGGCCGGAACCGCTCAGGGCTTGCCGGTCAGCTTGCCGACCGTGTCCTTGACGCCGTTGACCGTGTCGTTGACGCCTTGGGAAACCGGATCGTTGCCCGGCAGGGTCGGGACGGCATCGGTGACCTGCTCGGTCACCTGCTGAACCGGCTTCCGGACGGTCTCGGTCACCTGCTTGACAGCGTCGCTGACGTTGGCCGCGCCACCACCGGAACCGGTCGAACCGCCGGTGCTGCCACCGGTCGAACCGTCAGTCGAACCGCCACCGGAACCGCCGGTGCCACCACCGGAGTCACCGCCCCCACTACCGCCGTCGTTGTCGTTCGAAGAACCACTTCCACCAGCGGAATCATCATTGCCTCCCCGGTCCTGCCGTTGGTCACCCCGGCCACCGGCGATGCCGCTTCGCCGGTTGCCGGCGGTCGCTTCCCCTCCCGCCGCGACATCGGCGGCGAGACCGGATGACGCGTCTCGCGCCGCTGATTCCGACTCGCGCACGATGGCCGGCTGCTCCGGCGAGTTCTTCTGCAGGTCCTTCTCGATCGCCGGCGCGGCACCGATCACTGCGGCTGCCGCACCGACCGCCGCAACCTGGGAGGCGCCGGTTCCGAAACTGATCAACGATTGTCCCGCCTGGCGCGTCAAGCCGAGGACCGCCGCGACGAGGGCGACCGGACGCTGGCGCGAGTAACGGCCATCGAAGGCCCGGACGGCCGCCGCGTCAAGCTGGCTTCCGGCTTCTTCCCGGAGCACGAGGAGCGCTTCCTCATGTGACCTCGGCTGTCGGTATGAACGCGCCGAGGTCAGGGCGTCGAAGGTGTCCGCTACGGCAATGATCCGGGCGCCGACCGGAATCTGTTCGCGGCTGATCCCGTCCGGGTAACCGCCACCGTCGATCCGTTCGTGGTGGTGGCGGACAATCGCGGTCAACTCGGCGTCACCCATTCCCTCGACCAGCCGGGCCCCGGCGGCGGGATGCTTCTTGATTTCGGCGAACTCCTCGTCGGTCAGGGCACCGGGCTTCTCGAGGATCTCCCACGGCACTTCGATCTTGCCGACGTCATGAAGCAGTGCCGCGGTGCGGACCCGGGCGATCTCTTCGTCAGGGAGCTTGAGTCCGCGGGCGATCGAGGTAGCGTGGCGGGCAACCCGTCTGGAGTGGCCGTGGGTGCGCGGATCCCTCGCTTCTAGCGCCCCGGCGAGCCGTTCTAGTTCCCGGGCTCGCTGTTTGGGGGTGAGCCCGGCCCCGGCACCGGGCCCGACAAACTTCTCGGACCGGGCGAGCAGGCGCTCGAAGCGGTAGCGCCTGAGCCAGCCCCAGAGCATCAAATCCTCGAACAGGAGAGGGCTACCAGCGCGTCGACGCTTCCAGAACTCCGAGATCGAGTGGGAGATCAGGACCGAGACCACAACCGGGAGAAGGATCAGCAGGACGGGTGAGGTGACGAGCCCGGTCGCGCGCAGGCCGATCGCGGCGAGACAGGGCACGACAAGGACCAGCGCGGTCAGAACCAGCACCAGGGGCAGGCTGCCCCTGTTCTTGTTTGGTGGAACGCGTTCCATCACCCCTCCGGAGTCGGAAACACGATTGTACCCTTTATCCGCTTCTTTTCAGGAACCGGTTCTCCGCGCGTAAAGGCCGTGGAATCCGAAGGGAATGTGATGCGGCACCGAAGCCCGCGCAATCTCCTCCATGTTCCGGGCGTCGAGAACCAGCAGGCCCGATCGGCGACGGATCCCGTCCAGCACCACCGAGAGGATCACCCCGTCGTCCTCGGCTCTCGCTCCGGGCCGGGCAACGAAGACCGGTTCGCCGGGATAGACCCCCCGTTCACGCCAGATCTTCGCTTCACCCTTCTTCACGTCGGCCTTGACCAGCTGGTCGATGAAGGTACTGGACCCCTTCTTCACCCCGACTCCGTAGGCATACCGGTAGGGCCTGCCATTGACCCGGTCGTAGTTCTTCTGGGGCAACTCGATGTGCGGACCGATCAGGTTGCGCTGGCTCATCCTGCCGTTGGAGAGCTTGATCTCGAAGCGCCGGTACCTCGCCTGCGGCACCTTGTTCCCCTTCCTGATCTTCTTCAGGTAGAGCGCGTCGATCACCCCGGCATCCTTGTGGGCGCAGACGTCGACGATCACCTTGCCGTCGCGTTCGTATGCGTTGATGTGATGGAAGGCGAAGAAGGCGTCGGTCTCAACCGTCCGCACGACCCCGCCCCGCCGGCGATCGACCAGGATGATCCGGGTCGGCTCGTCCGGCTGCCATTCGTAATTGGTGATGATCGGTCCCCGGTCCGGACCGAGGAACTTCCCCAGGTTGAAGTTGAACGGCTGGGAGACGATCACGACGAATCGCCGGGTCAATCCGAAGGAGTGGAGGTAGCCCGGCATCGCCTGCGGGATGAAAGCGAGCTCGCGCCGACGGTTGCCTTTCTCGGAGATCACCCGGAGACCGCTCGGCGGGACCAGCTCCACTTCGTAGGAGAAGCGCTCGCCGGTTTCGGGATCGAAATGGGGGTGCGCGGTTCCGAGCTTGCCCTGCATCCGCTCCGCGTCACCGATCCCCATCGTGTTGAGGAACTTCGGGTTGAAGCGAACCGGGACCGGGACTTCGGTGTGGGCACGAAACTGGCCGGCCAGCTTTTCGATCGTCACGTTCGCATTCGGAATCCGGCCAAGCACGGGCAGGGTCGAGACCCCGGAGAAGATCTGCCGGCACGGGTCGGGCGCCGGATCGGTGGCCAGCTCCGAGAACTTGATCCTGCCTTCCCGTTGCCAGGCCCAGTACTGGCTGGACCGCAGGAACCGGTTGCGGTAGCTGACCCTGCCTCCCTTGAACGAGAACGCGTGAAGCATCGCGAGGCCGTCGAACCAGTGGTTGAACTTCTCCTCGCCGATCTCGAAGAGCGCCGGACCGTTGCGGAGCAGGGTTCCGGTAAGCCATCGGGGCAGCTTGCCGTCGAGGTCGATCCGCGGCAGGACGGTCTCCTGCTCGAGCGACTTGAAAGCGAGGTTGAAGCCGGGCCTGCGGATTTTGCTTCGCGGATGAGCCAGGGCCTGGGTCAGGCCGAGCGGACTCGCAGGCGAGATCGCCCCGGCTGCGGCCAGTCCGGCGGCCGCTTTCGAACCATCGATCAGCAGCTCCCTCCGTGTCTTCCCCATGGAGGCACTATATGCGGAGCTTTCCGGGAACCGGACGGCAGCAGCTAGGGTGATCGCATGAGCGAGGAGAACCGACGTTACGCATTGGCGGAAAGGCCTTCCGGCCTGATCGATGACAACACCTTCACCCTGGAGACGAACCCCGTCCCGGAAATCGGCGAGGGCGAAGCCCTGGTCAGGGTGAAATGGATCTCGATCGACCCGACCAACCGAACCTGGATCGGCGAGGAGCCGACCTATCTCCCTCCGGTCCAGATCGGGGAGACGATGCGTGCCCTCGGGCTCGGTGAGGTGATCGCCTCAAACAACCCGAACTTCCCCGTCGGATCGCTGGTCAACGGATTGACAGGGTGGACCGATTACGCAGTGATCAGTGATGCCAACCCGCTGATGGTCGTGCCGGAGTCGGCCAAGTCGGCCCCGCCGGCCTCGCTGCTCGGCATCCTCGGCATGACCGGCTGTACCGCCTACTTCGGCATGCTGGAGATCGGCGAGCCGAAGGAAGGCGAGACGGTAGTCGTCTCCGCCGCCGCCGGCGCGGTCGGCACGGTGGCCGGCCAGCTCGCAAAGCTGAAGGGCGCCCGAGTGGTCGGCATCGCCGGCGGTCCCGAGAAATGCGCCTGGATCCAGGATGAGCTCGGCTTCGACGCCGCGGTCGATTACAAGGCCGACGACTGGAAACAGCAGCTCAAGGATGCGACCCCGGACGGCGTCGACGTCGACTTCGAAAACGTCGGCGGCGAGATCATGAACGCGGTCTTCGGCCGGCTCAACATCAATGCCCGGGTCGCCCTCTGCGGTTTGATCTCCGGCTACAACGAGACCGGCCGGGTGGCCCCGGA
>JAEYSQ010000208.1 GCA_023434465.1 Actinomycetes bacterium | reverse complement strand
GGTCTGGACCACGCCGTTTTCGTAGGCGTACCGGGAAGCGGCTTCGGTGAACGCGGAGTGGTAGATCGAGCCGTTCGCCGCGACGATCACCTTGGCACCGATGTCGGTTGCGTAAAGCATGCCCATACCGACCGTGTTGCCATCGGAGACGAAGGTGTCCCAGGTCCGGATCGGAACGATCTGGCAGCCGGGGCAGACTCCAAGCTCACCCTGGCCGTCGTTGCCCCGCTCGGCCGCCTCCATCATCCGGCCGGAACCGTGCCCGGAGGCGGCGAAGTAGCTGGAGGCGTCGAAGGGGTTGTTGTCGTTGTCGAAGAAGTCCCACCCGGCGATGTCGTCGACGAAGCCGTTGGCGTCGGCGTCGGTTCCGTCAGAGAAGACGGTGATCAGGTCCTCGGCGTCGATCTGGGCGGAGCCGTGGGGGCCCGCGGTGTGCGGGACCCGCGGGTCGTTCGCGTAATCGGCCACGTTGAAGGCGCCGTCCGAGTTGCAGTCGTAGGCGCAGGTCGAACCGCCTGCGGTCTGGGGCTGCGGCAGCTCACCCTGATTGAGCTTCACCTGAAGCCTGATCCCCTCCCGGTCCCACTTGATGCCGGTGTCGAGTACGGCGATAGCGACTTCGGGGTTGCCCCGGCTGATCTTCCAGGCGCCGGCCGCGTTGAAGCCGGAGATCTGGGCCGAACCGGCCCGTGGGCCCTCGCGGTAGAGAGTCGCAAGCAGCGGTGTACTGAGCAGGCCGGAAGTGTGGGCGGAGGGAAAGCCGAAGAGGTCGAAACGCTGGTCGTAGATGTTGGTCGACCCTTCGACCGGGTCCGGGTCATCGGGCTCGGCCCGGTCATAGCCGGGATCATTCGGCGTGTCCTGACGCTGGTTGTTCGCGAAACCGTTGAGCAGAGTCGGGAACTGCTGCGCAGGGTCGTTCGATGAAGGATTCTCGAAACTCGCCGAAGCGAACGCCACGCCGACGCCGCTAACCGCAAGCACCACAACGAAGCTCAACAGTGCCCGAACCCTGGTTCCCGCTCCCACTTCCCAACTCCCTTTCAAGGACTTTCCTTACATCGGGACACTTCCCCCGACGGGCAAATCCCAAACCGGACCGTGAGGCACCGGGACCCTAGCGGCGTTCTTCGGCGGGAACGGAACCGGCTTCGGTGGCGATCGCCGCGGGCGGCCAGGGGCCGAACCAGTTGTCGCGAGCGCCGTCGAGGGTGATCACCGAACCGGAATGGAAGGCTCCGGCGTCGGAAGCGAGGAAGGCGATCAGCCACGCCATCTCCTCGGATTCGCCCAATCGTCCCAACGGGATCGTCTGGTGAACCGACTCGACGATCTCCTTCGGGTACTTGTTGACGAAGGTGTCGGTAGCGAACTGACCGGCAGCGATCGCGCAGGTGCGGATGTTGAAACGCGACCACTCGATCGAAAGGGTCTTGGTCATGTTCTCGACCGCGGCCCGGGCCGCACCCGAGTGGACCATCCCTGGCATGCCGTTGTGGGGCGAGAGGGTGACGTTGATGATCGCCCCGGACTCCTGCGGGATGAAGGCCTTGGTCGCCGCGGCGTGACTCATCAGCCAGGTGCCGGTTACGTTTAGTTCGATCACCGTCCGAAAGCCTTTCGGGCTGATCATCTCGGCCGGGCTGAGAAACTGGCCGCCGGCGTTGTTGACCAAAAGGTCGATGCGTCCGTGCCTTTCGACGATGCTGGCAAAGAAGGCATCGATCGCTTCCTCGTCGCGAATGTCGAGGGTGTCGTGTTCGAAATTGCCGGGTAGTTCCCGGGCCAGCTCTGCGGTTTCCTCGAGCGGCTCCGGGCGTCGGCCGCAACCGATCACGGTGGCGCCGAGACGGGCCATCTCCAGGGAGGTTTCCCGCCCGAGGCCGGTGCCGGCGCCGGAGAGGACGACGACCTTGCCGTCGAGCAGGCCTTCCCGGAAAATGTCTGAGCGTACGTTTTGTCCCATCGGCTGGCGTGAATCCTACCTCCGGGCGGTCCGGCGGTAAGGTCCGGGCCGTGAGCATCCACGCTGAATCAAGGCCGCTTGAAACACCGCTGCCGGGCGGGAAGGAAGGCGCCACCGTGACCGTCGAGCCGATGGTCACCGGAACCTTCAGCAGCCCGCCGATCCTCCATGACAGCCCCAAGGGCAAGGCCGGTTCCCTGGCAGTGCTCCGTTCAACCCGGCAAGAGCGCGAGCCAACCCCGATCCCCTGCTTCCTGATCCGACACCCTTCGGCCGGACTGATCCTCGTCGATACCGGACTTCACCCCTCGATCGCCTCCGACCCCGCTTCGAACCTGGGCAGGTTCACGACCTGGCTGATGCGTCCCGCGCAGGAGTCCGGTCAGGACGTGCTCTCGCAGCTCCGGGCGAAGGGAATCGACCATTCGGAAATCCGCATGGTGATCTTCACTCACCTTCACTATGACCACGCATCTGCGATCTCCGAGTTTCCGGATGCGACCCTGATCGTCAACGCGGTTGAGTGGCAGTACGCAGCGACGGTTCGCAGCCCGGACTTCAAGGGCTACCGTCGTCAGCAGTTCGATTACGCATTCGACTTCCGGACGATTTCCTTCGATTCGGACAAGGTCAGCTCCTACGCCAGCTTCGGCCGGACCCTGGACCTTTTCGGTGACGGCTCGATCCGGATCGCCTACACCCCCGGGCACTCGCCCGGCCATCAGTCGCTGATCTGCCGTCTCAATGAAAACGACCTGGTGATCAGTGGCGATGCGATCTACGAGGAATCCAAGCTCGAGCCCGGCGCAACCCTGCCCGGCTCGATGTACGACGAGCACAACTACAAGCGCTCACTTCAGGAGCTCCGCCTCTTTCGTCAGAACTACCCGTCCGCGGTGATCACGGCCGGCCACGAGACCGCCTTCTACGAAAACGCCCCCGAACGCTGGGAGTAGCTAGGGCTCGATTGTGCGGCCGGGCTCCGGGGAGACCTTTTCCCGCAACGCCTGCCGGGCCCCGCGCCGACCCTTTTCGTCCAGGGTCGTGTACATCGTCTTGACCTGGTCGAATACTTCCTTCGAGCAGTCGAGCTGTTGTTCGCGGGTCGGTTCGGCGATCACGGGAAAGGTCATCGGTTCGCCGAACTGGACCGTCACCTTGGGCAGCACAAGTTTTTTCCATTTGCGGACCGAAGCCGAGCCGTGGATCGCGACCGGCACGACCGGCACCCCGTTCTCGAGCGCGATCCGGCCGATGCCAGGCTTCGCCTCACCGAGGCCGCCGGTCCTCGACCTGCCGCCTTCGGCGTAGACGAGCACACAGCCGTCGTTCTCGAGGATCTTGTTGGCGGTGGTGAAGGCTTCTTCGTCCTTGTAGCCCCTTCGCACGGGGAACACGCCGCCGTATTTGAAGATCTGGGTCAGCACCGGAGCACCGAAGAGCTGGGACTTCGCCATGAAGCGGATCTTTCGCCGCAGATATACCCCGGCGAAGAAATGGTCCATGTTCGAGAAGTGGTTAGGAGCGAGGAGAACGGGGCCCTCGGCGGGAACGTTCTCGGTGCCGATCGCCCGGGCCCGGTAGAGGCCGACCGCGATCGGAGTCAGGACCGCCCGGACCGCTTCGTAGACCCAGTTCGGCTCATGATTTCTCGACCGTTGATGAATGTGGTCGAAGTATTCGGCGGGGCGAGGGTCTTTGTACTTCTGCGGCTTGATCTCGGACATGGCGTAAGACCAGCTACCCCGCCTACAACAGACAGTTACACCCGGCGGACCCCGCCCGACTTGCAGCTAAGACGCCCAGGCTCGAGAGCGCTCGACTGCGCGGTGCCAGTCGGCGAGCAGCGCCTCGGCCTGGTCGCGACTCATCTTCGGTTCGTATCGGGCGGCTGACTTCCACATCCCTTGCGCCTGCTCGATCGTCCAGCTGCCGCTGCCGATCCCGGCCATGCATGCTGCGCCGAAGGCCGTCGTCTCGGAGATCTCGGGGATCTCGACCGGCGCCCCGAGCAGGTCTGCCTGGAACTGCATCAACCACTTGTTGGCGACCGCGCCGCCGTCGGCCCGCAGCAGTTCCAGCCGTTCGCCCGATGCCTCTTCCTGGGCCCGGACCGCATCGACGGTCTGGTACGCGATCGCTTCGAGCGCGGCGCGGGCGAGGTGGGCTCGCGTGGTCCCGCGGGTGAGACCGACCATGGTCCCGCGGGCGTAGGGATCCCACCAGGGCGAGCCGAGCCCGGTCAGAGCCGGCACGAAGTACACCCCGTCGTTCGAGTCGAGCGAGGCGGCCAGAGATTCGGTTTCGGCAGCGTCCTTGATGATCCCCAGCCCGTCGCGCAGCCACTGGATCGCGCTGCCGGTGACGAAAACCGAAGCTTCCAGCGCATAGTCGACCCGATCACCGATTCCCCAGGCGATTGTGCCGAGCAGCCCCTCGCCCGGGTCCGGCTTCTCCTCGCCGGCGTTGAGCAGCACGAAGCTGCCGGTCCCGTAGGTGTTCTTGGCCATTCCGGGCTGGTGACAGGCCTGGCCGAAGAGGGCCGCCTGCTGGTCACCGGCGATGCCCGCCACCGGTACCTCGCCGCCGAACCCGGTGGTGGTGCCGAAGATCCCGGCCGAGGGCTTCACCGTCGGCAGTGAGCTCGGGTCGACCCCGAATATCGTGCAGAGTTCCGGGTCCCACTTCAGTTCACCGGTGTCGAAGAGCATGGTCCGCGACGCGTTGGTCAGGTCGGTCACATGCTCGCCACACATTCGCTGGACCAGCCATGAGTCGATCGTGCCGAAGGCGGCCCGTTCGGCGCCCTCGACGTTCCGGAGGAGCCACTCGATCTTGGTCGCCGAGAAGTAAGGATCAAGGACCAGTCCGGTCCGCTCCCGAACCAGGGGCTCGAGCCCCTCGGCCTTGAGCTCGTCGCAGCGCCCGGCGCCCCGCCGGTCCTGCCAGACGAGGGCCCGGTGGAGTGGCCGGCCGGTGACGGGATCCCAGGCGACCACGGTTTCGCGCTGGTTGGTAATCCCAATCGCATCGAGGTCGGGTCCGCTGATCCCGGCCCCGGCCAACGCCCGGGCGGCGACACCCCAGGTCGTTTCCCAGATCTCCTCGGCGTCGTGCTCGACCCAACCGGGTTCCGGGAAATGCTGGCGGAACTCGGCATAGCCACGACCGACGATGCCGCCCTCTTGGTTGAAGACCAGCGCGGTGGAACCGGTGGTTCCCTGATCGAGCGCGAGGATCATCGGCGTCTGCTCCTACCGTTGCGTTTGTCGTCGGCAAACAGGGAAGCCAGAAACCCGAACACCCAGGCGGGAAGGAATATGAACGAGGAGAGAATCCACTTCTGGTAAAGCGCCAGGTTCTCGCCTCCCCAGGCCTCGGGCGGAATCGGGCTGTCGACGAGCCAGGCGACCAGGATCGGCAACGGGGTGACGAAGACCGAGGCCGGCGCGCCGGCGTTCGTTCCCAGCATCACGTACCCCAGGGCCGCCACACCGACCATCGCCCAGACACCGAACTCCGAAATCACACCGGGGTAGTAGTAGTCGCCGAACCCGATGATCAGTACGGACTCGTAAGCGAGGAAAAGACCGCAGACGATCGCGAACCGCTTCCAGTCGTGGGGTCCCCGCTCGCCGGCGGTCTCTGCCCCGGGCAGGATTTTCCTAACGCCGCGACGCATAGACCCTGGCGAAGTCGAGTAGCTGGCGGAAACGGTGGATGAAGCCCTTGAAGGTCTTCCCGGTCGCTTTGTGGGCGAGATCGATTTCGTACTCGCCCAGCCGGTACCCGGCCCGGACCGCGTCGATGGTCATGCCGGTCTCCATCCCGTAGGAAGGGGCGAAGGGCAGGACCTTATGCAGAACCTCGATGCTCATTGCCCGCTGGCCGGAGATCGGCGCCCGCGGCTCGGCCCCGCAGCGTTTGCGGATCACCCAGGCAGAGAAACCGAGCGCCAGGCCGAAGCCGCCACCGACCCGCTTCGCGAACATGGCGACCGCGAGATCGCATTCGCCGCACTTCACCGCGTCGACCAGCGGGGCGAGCTTTCCGGCCGATCCGGCCAGGTCGCCGTCGCAGAGCAGCACGAACTCCGGCAGGTCCGGGTCGGAGAGCATCGCCTCGGCGCAGGCGGTCATGTTGCCGCCCTTGCCGTGGGACTTGCCACGCCGCACGATTTTCGCTCCCGCCGCCATCGCAACGTCGGCGGTGCCGTCGTCCGAACCGTCATCAGCGACCCAGAGGGCAGCGCCCGGGAAGGACGCCCGTAAGGAGCCGATCGTGTCGGCGATCACGTCGGCCTCGTTGCGGGCCGCGATCAGTACCGCGAGGGAATTGGCGTTCGGGCTCTCCACCGGGGCCAGACTCTAACCCGGTCGGTGGCGATAAAGTCCCGGCCCATGGCGAACATCGAAGCTCACATCACCGGGAACGTCTGGAAGATCCAGGTCAAGGTCGGGGACGAGGTCTCCGAAGAAGACGAAGTGATCATCCTCGAATCGATGAAGATGGAGATCCCGGTCGAGTCCGAGGATGACGGCGTGGTCAAGGAGATCCTCTGTGCCGAGGGCGATTCGGTGTCCGAAGGCGACGTCCTGATCGTTCTCGAGTAGCCGGTGGACGTCGAAACGGGCACCGGGAAGGTCCGGCTCGACTTTCCCGCCGAGGCAGTCGCCCGACTGACAATCTCGAACGCACCGAAGCGGAACGCGCTCGACCACGAGATCCTCGACGCAATTGCAGCCGCGGTACCCCGGCTGGATGAGGGAATCGAGGTGCGTTGCCTGATGATCACCGGGGAGAATCCGGTCTTCTCGGCGGGATATGACATCAGCGACATTCCCGCCGAAAGCTTCGAGCGGGACGCAGAAGCGCTTGTCGCCCATCCCTTCACCGCCGCGCTCGACGCGATCGAAGCCTTCCCCTGGCCGACCGTCGCTGCCTTGAACGGTCACTGTCTGGGTGGCGCCCTGGAAATGGCGGTCACCTGTGACCTCCGCATCGCCGCCCCGAACGCGAAGCTCGGCATGCCCCCGGCCAAGCTGGGCCTGATCTATGGCCACACCGGCTTGATCCGTTTCATCCGGACGATCGGCCTGCCCCGGACCCGAGAACTCTTCTTCACCGGTGACATGCTCACGGCCGCCCAGGCCGGTGAGATCGGCCTAGTCAACCGGATCATCGAGGACGAGTTCGAAACCGAATCTGTCGCCTTCGCAGCCGGCATTGCCGGCAACGCCCCTCTTTCGATGAAGGGCAACAAGCAGGCGATCCGCACGATCATCGAGAACCCGGTCCTCACCGAGCAACAGGTGAACGAACTGGTCGCCCTCCGCGAATCCTGCTTCACCTCCCAGGACTTCCTCGAAGGCATCACCGCCTTCGGCGAGAAGCGCAAACCGAACTGGACCGGCCGCTGAGTCAGGATCCAGGGGCGCCGGTTGGGAAACTGACGCGCAGCTGAAGCGTGCGGTTGGTCGCCCGGGTGAACTGGGCCCGGGGAAGCTTTCCGCTCCGCAGGCGGGAGGCGATCGCGACCCGGCCGCGGCTCGCGGACTGCCAGTCGCCGTAGAGCAGGATGTCCATGCCGGCGTGGGCGGCCGCGATCGCGGAACGCTTGGTTCCGCCGAAGTTGTTGACCGCGACCGTACCCATCGCGTCGGTGATCGTGACTCCCTTGAAACCGAGCCGGGTGCGGAGTTCGCCGCGAACGATCCTCGGTTCGAACATCGCGGGCTTTCGCCCGAGGGCCGGATAGATCGCCGAGCCGACCATCACCAGCTTGCCGCCGCTTGCGATGAACGGTCTGTAGGGAGCCATGTCAATCCTGCGTAGGGTCCGCTTCGCGAGTCGGATCCGCTGGACCGCGAAGTCGGTGTTTTCGGTTGCCGCGCCGAGTCCCGGAAAGTGCTTCGCTGTCGCAGCGACACCGGTTCGCTGCAGCGCCCGGCCGAAGGGAATCGCGGTCGCGTTCACCTTGCGGACGGTCGATCCGAAGCCACGATCCGTCTCGGCGATCACGCCACCCGGCCTCGCCACATCAAGCACCGGGGCCAGATCAACGTTGAAGCCCGCGTTCCTCAGGTTGCGGCCGGTGAGCGTTCCCTGGCGGCGGGAATACGCGGTTCCACGGGCACCCATCTGCTCGGCCGAAACCTTGGGGGCGCCGCTCAGTCGCTTGACCAGGCCGCCTTCCTGATCGACCATGATCATCAGCGGATAGCGGCGCAGACCCGCCGGGCGGGGTACCCGCTGAAGCGAGCGGGTCAACTTCCGGATCTGCGCTCGGGACCCCAGATTGTCGGCGAAGAGGATCACTCCCCCGATCAGGCCGGCCCTGATCTGTCTTCTGATTGACGCCGGCATCGTCTTGCCCTGGAAGCCGGCGACGATCCGCTGGCCGGCCAGCTGGCCGACCGTAAACCCGGCGGAGAGATTGCGGGTCAGGGGCGGAAACGGCGAGTTGGCGGTCTTAGTCTTCACGAACGGTCCAACGGCTGTGTTCGCTCCGTCCCCCGTCGTCGAATGCGAACCCGAACCGGAATCGGAGTCTCCGCCCGGCGAGGAAAGGAGCAGCAGACCGCCCAGTCCGACGATCAACAAACCAAGCAGCACCAGCCGGCTGGAGCGCGAATTCTTGAGAACCGAGGCCACGCTTCGATCATACGCACCGCCCCGACCCGGGGGATTGGTTCGAATCGCTAGGGCTATACCCGAGCAATTCGAACCACCCTCCCTTTCTCAGGCCGTTTCGATGATGTCGAGGGTCTTTTCGGTGAACTCGACCGTCATCCCGTTCTTTTCGAGCAGGCCGGCAAGGGTTTCGAGGTCCTTCGGCATCGCGCCGGCCGAAAGGGCGATGCGGGCGACGTCGCCCCGGACTGCCTTGGCCATGTGGGAAATCGCCTTGCGCTTCCCGCCGGTCTCGGTGAAGCCGCGGACCGTGACCAGCCGGGCCTGTTTCGGCTTCCAGGCCGCCGAGTAGGCGCCGGAGCGCATGTCGAGAACCAGCCCGCCGGCCTCGTCGTGGCCGGCATCGGTCATCGCGGCGGCGAGCGATTCACGCCAGAAGGCTGGCAGGGCTCCGATCCTGGGCAGCCGGGCCTTCATCGAGAAGCGGTAGTACGGAATCCGGTCGGCCGGAGCGAGGAAACCCCAGAGTGCGGAGGAGATCAGCAGATTCTTCGCGACCCTCTTCGTGCCGGCCGCGCCAAGGGTGGCGAAGCCGAGCCGGTCGTAGAGCACACCGGTATAGACCTCGGAGGCCGGGGCAACCGGCGCTGAGGCGAGTTCGGCATCGCGCGCGATCTCGGCGGTTTGTCCCTGGGAGATGCCGAGCGCCTCGATCGCCCTCTTCTCGGAAGCCTTGCCGAGCTTATCCAGCGCGGCAATCAATGCAGCTCGCTTCGCACCGAGATGGTTAGCGAAAGCAAG
>JAEYSQ010000195.1 GCA_023434465.1 Actinomycetes bacterium | reverse complement strand
ACCCGGACCAGCCTGGCGGCGTCACCGGGTCCGCGCATCACCTTCGCCCGTCCGGATTCGACGGTGTAGGTAAGGGTGCCTCTCTGGATGTAGCCGAGCTGGGTCCCCTGGTGGAGGTGGAGTGGGATCTTCGCTCCCGGCTGGATCACGACCCGGGAAAGGCCAAGCGCGCGGCCCTTGGCGCCGATCGGGTTGACCACACGGGCCAGCGAGTTGTACTTCGGCGCCGGCGCGTCGGAACTCGCCGAGATGGCGAGCGTGGCACCAAGTCCACTGGCGGCGACCAGGGCGAGGGCGGAAAATCCGATCAGGAAACGACGGCTCTTCTTCATGCGGCCATCCTAGGGCGCGGACCGTCAGGAGTAGGTAATGGCTCCGTCCCGCATGTCGGCCCGGAGGAGTTCGCGGCGATCGGAAAAGTAGTTTTGATGGAGGACCCAGGGGGAAGTATCACCGGCCAGGGGGAGGCGTGACTGCGCCCGTTTGATGTAGCCGGAATCGAGGTTGAGGAGCGGGACAGTTTCCATCTGCTTCTGCGGCGCGACGGGCATGCCGCTCCGGGCGCCGGAAGCCTCGACTTCGGAGATGAAGCGGCTGGCGAACCTCGAGATGAGTTCTGATTTCAGGGTCCAGGACGCATTCGTGTATCCGACCACGAAGACGAAGTTCGGGACCTCCGAGAGCATCGCTCCCTTGTAAACCAGGTGCTCGGGCGGATTCACCCGCGCGCCGTCAACCGACATCTCGATGTCGCCGAAGATCAGCAGTTCCAGCCCGGTCGCCTTGACGATCACGTCGGCCTTGATTTCGCCGCCCTCGCGCAGGTGGATGCGATCGGAGGAGATCCGCTCGATGTTGCCGGTCTCGATCCTGGCCTGGCCGGACGAAAGGGCGGCGAAGAAATCACCGTCCGGGGCGAAGCAGACCCGCTGCGTCCAGGGGTCGTACTTCGGATTGAGATGTCGCCTCTCGAAGCCGAACGGGAGCTGCTTGCGGGCGCCGCTGATGAACAGCCGGCGGAAGAAGTCCGGGAACTTGCGGGCGAGGTTGAACTGGGCGATCTCCATCAGTACGCCGAGCCAGCGGTTCAGCCAGGCGGCCCGCTTGCGGGAGAAGAACCGGTGGATCAGATCACCGATGCCGCCCGAGTCGGGGATGCTCACCACGTAGCTCGGCGAGCGCTGGAGCATGGTCACGCGCGCACCCGCATCGGCCAGGGCCGGGACCACGGTTATCGCAGTCGCGCCGCTCCCCACGACGGCGACGTCGCGGTCCCTGATCTCGATCCCTTCGGGCCAGTGCTGGGCGTGGAACAGCTCGCCCTCGAAGTCTTCCTCACCCTGAAAAGCCGGCGCAAAACCCTGGTCGTAGCGGAAGTATCCGGTGCAGCCGATCAAGAACCGGCAGCGGATCTGCGACCTGCCGTTCTCCGGATCCTCGACGGTGACCGTCCACCGGGCGCTACCGCTGTCCCAGTCGGCCGCAGCGACCCGCTGCCGGAAGCGGATGTGTCGTTCGATCCCGAACTCGGCCGCGGTCTCTTCGAGGTAATCGCGGATCTCGGTCCCCCGGCCGAAGTGCTTCTCGCCCGTCCATGGTTTGAATGAGAAAGCGAAGGTCCCCATCCCGGAGTCGGACCGGATCCCCGGGTAGCGGAAGAGGTCCCAGGTGCCGCCGATCCGTTCGCGGTTCTCGATGACCGCATAGCTCAGGCCCGGATGATCGACGCCGATCTGATGGGCCATCGAGATGCCGGAGATCCCGGCACCCACGATGACCACATCGAGTTCTTCGATTCCCGCCACCGGCGGGAGGATATTAGAGGCCGTAGGAGCGACCGATCACTTCGAGCATCACCTCGTCGGTGCCGGCACCGATCCGGTTGAGTCGGATGTCGCGGTAATGACGCTCGACCTCGTACTCCTTCATGTAGCCGTAGCCACCAAGAATCTGAATCGTCTGGTCGGCTACGTCGCAGGCCATCTGGGCCGAAAGCAGCTTGGCCATCGAGATCTCGCGAACCGGGTACTCGCCGTTGTTGACCCGCCAGGCGACCGAGTAGGTGAACTGCTTCGAGGCTTCGATCCGGGTCGCCATGTCGGCGATCTTGTGACGGATCGCCTGGAACTTGCCGATCGGGCGGCCGAAGGCATTGCGGTCGTTGGCGTATTCGATCGCGGTTTCGAGCAGCCGTTCGGCCGATGCGTTCGAGCCGGCGGCGGCGACCAGTCGCTCGCTCTGGAGTTCCCAGCTGATGTGGTAGAAGCCCTTGCCGACCTGGCCGAGGACCGAGTCTGCCGGGACGCGGAAGTCCTCGAAGGCCAGCTCACCGGTGTCGGAGGCATGCATGCCCATCTTCTCGAGGTTGCTGGTGACCGAGAAGCCGGGCAGGTCGTTGCCTTCCTCGTCCCGGATGTCGATCAGCATCAGGGTGATGCCGTCATGACCAGGGTCGGGATCGGTCTTGGTGACCAGGACCATGAAGTCGGCCCGGGCAGCGTTGGTGATGAAGGTCTTGGCGCCGTTGATCACGTACTCGTCACCGTCGAGGATCGCGGTGGTGCGGATCCCGGCGACGTCGGAGCCGGCCCCGGGCTCGGTGATGCCGAGCGCGCCGATCCGGTCCCCCTTGATCCCGGGCGCGAGGTACTTCTGCTTCTGCTCTTCGGTTCCGAGCAGGTGGACCGGGGGAAGGACCATGTCGGTCTGGACCGCGAAGCCCATGCCGAGTCCTCCGGAGGCCGAGTAGGAGAGCGCTTCGGCGCGAACCAGCGAGTAGTAGTAGTCGCCGCCCTGTCCGCCGTACTCCTCGGGAAAGCAGAGGCCGAGATAGCCGAGCTCACCGGCCCGCTTCATGGCGGAGTCCGGCCACTTCGTGTCTTCCCACTCGTTGCGGTGGGGGTAGAGCTCCTTCTTTACCCAGTCGGTCATCGACTCCCGCAGGTCCTCGTGTTCCTGGGTGAAGATGAAGTGCTTGCGGCCGGCTTCGTGGTCCGGCTTGATGACGGATTCGGTAGACATGAAGTGGACAGTAACACTTTCTACTCTCCACTAGCTGGTATCTTTGCCGCCATGAGCCAAGCCAGTCCTTCCTTCGAGAAGATCCGGTACGAGGTCGCCGATCACGTCGCGACCATCACGCTGGACGACCCCGACACCCGAAACGCCCTTTCCGACGAGCTCCTGAGCGAGCTGCTCGCCGCCCTTCACCTGGTGCGAGACGACGACGAGGCCCGGGTGGTGGTGCTCGCCTCCTCCCACGAGAAGGTCTTTTCGGCCGGCGGCAATCTCGCCGCCTTCGGCAGCGACGCGAACGCGGTCGAAAAGTTCGACGGAGCCGAGAACTTCGTCGAGGCGTTCAAGCTGCTCGGTCAGCTCGGCAAGCCCTCGATCGTTGCCGCACGCGGTCACGTGCTGGCCGGCTCGCTCGGTCTCGCCCTGGCCTGCGACCTGATCGTCGCCAGCGAGAACGCGACCTTCGGAACTCCCGAGATCACGGTCGGCCTCTTCCCGTTCATGATCATGGCGCTGATCTACCGCAACGTCGGTCGCAAGAAGACCAACGAGATGTTGCTGCTCGGCGAACGCCTGACTGCCGAAGAAGCGCGCGAAGAAGGGATCGTCAACAAGGTGGTCCCGGCCGGTGAGTTTGATGCCGCCGTGAGCGAATGGGCCGACATGCTGGCCACCAAGTCACCGCTGATCATGAAACTGGGCAAGGACGCGATGTGGCGGCAGACCGACATGGACCTGACCGCAGCGCTCGACTACCTGCGCTCGCAGCTCGCGATCGAGCTGTCGAGCGAGGACGCGATCGAGGGCGTAAAGGCCTTCTTCGAAAAGCGCGAGCCGGAATGGAAGGGACGCTGATG
>JAEYSQ010000174.1 GCA_023434465.1 Actinomycetes bacterium | reverse complement strand
TTTCCGACGACCGTCCGCTGGTCCTCGCCTCCGGCGCAATCCTGCCGGAGGTCGAGGTCGCCTACGAAACCTACGGCCGGCTAAACGCCGACCGCTCGAACGCTGTCTTCATCTGTCACGCCCTCTCCGGGGATGCCCACGCCGCTGGACTCCACGCTGGCGACGATCCGAACCGGCCCGGCTGGTGGGACAACATCATCGGTCCCGGTCGGCCGCTTGACACCGACCGGCTGTTCGTGATCTGCGCCAACGTTCTCGGCGGCTGCAAGGGCACCACCGGCCCTTCCTCGGTCGACCCCTCCACCGGCAAGCCGTACGGATTGCGTTTCCCGCTGGTCCAGGTGCGGGACCTGGTCGAGACCCACCGGGCCCTGCTCCGTGAACTCGGAATCGAACGGCTGCTGGCGGCGGTTGGTGGTTCGCTGGGAGGCATGCAGGCGCTTCAGTGGGCGATCGACCATCCGGGCGAGATCGACGGCGCCGCGATCATCGCCGCTTCGGCCCGGCTCTCGGCCCAGAACATCGCCTTCTCGGCAGTTGCCCGCGAAGCGATCATGCGCGACCCCGACTTCGCCGGCGGCGATTACTACGGCAACGACCGTCGGCCCGATCCGGGTCTCGCCCTGGCCCGGATGATCGGTCACATCACTTACCTCTCGGAGGAGTCGATGCGGGAGAAGTTCGGCCGTCGACTCCAGGACTCGGAGGTGCCACGCTACGGCTTCGACGTCGATTTCCAGGTCGAGAGCTACCTCCACTACCAGGGCCAGTCCTTCGTCGAACGGTTTGACGCCAACACCTACCTGTACATGGGCCGGACCATGGACTACTTCGACCCCTTCGAGGATCCGGCCCATGTCCAGAACCAGATCAGCCAGGGAGAAACCAGCTTTCTGGTTCTCTCCTTCGATTCGGACTGGCGCTTCTCGACCGAGCACGCGCGGGCCCTCGCGTCCGAGTTGCGCGGGGCCGGAGCCCCGGTGACCTTCCAGGAAATTTCCTCGCCGCACGGTCACGACTCGTTCCTTTTCGCCGAGCCGGCCGAGTACCACCGCACGGTTGCCGGTTACATCGACCGACTGGCCGGGCAGCGGAGAATCCCGTCCCGGGCCCCACGGCCTGATCAGGAACCGTCGCGATGAGACCGGACCTTGACATCGTCGCCGGCCTGATCGGCACCAACCAGCGCGTGCTCGACCTGGGCTGCGGTGACGGCGCCCTGCTGGAGAACCTGATCGACGAGCGAGGCTGCAGCGGTCTCGGCGTCGAACGCGAGCTCGAGGATTTCCATGCCTGCATCAGCCGCGGAGTGCCGGTCACCCAGGGTGATCTCGAGGAGGAGCTGCCGCGCTTCGGCCAGAGTGACTTCGACGTAGCGGTGCTCTCGCTGACCCTGCAGGCGGTCAGCCGGCCGGATGAAGTCCTGACCGAGATGAAGCGAGTGGCGCCCCGGCTGGTTGTTTCGCTGCCGAACTTCGCCCATTGGAAACTTCGCAGCAAACTGGCCCTGCGTGGCCGCATGCCGGTCACCGATGCCCTGCCTTACGAGTGGTTCGACACTCCCAACATTCACCTGTGCACGATCCTCGACTTCGAGGCGCTCGCCTCCGGGCTCGGTCTCCGGCTCGACCGGCGCATCCTGATCGACGCGACCGGCCGTCGAGTGAAGGGACTCGCCAACCGCGCTCCGAACCTCCTGGCCGAACGCGCGGTCTACTCGCTCACGACCTGAGGGTCAGCGCAACCGCTTCATCGTGATCGTCCAGCGGACACTGGTCTTGTACCAGGTGCCAAAGCCACGAACGATGTTGGTTCCCCGGGCGATCATGATCACTTTGCTCCAGGCGCCGGTGCGGCGATTGAACCTGGGGTTGTAGACCCAGCGGGGACTGAAATCCGTGGTAATCACGGTTCCGTTCTGACGCCTGGTGAGGAGACTCGGCCAAACCCGCCCGACCCAGTCACAGTTCCGAAACAGTGGGGACGTGTGGTTGGTCCGGGTCAGGTCCAGGGACAATTTTCCGTTCAAGGCGAAGGGGGCAAGCTTTCCGTTCCGGATCGCCTTGGTGCCGCAGTCGCGAGCAGGTGGCGGCGGGGGAGGGTCGCCGCCGCCATCGGCGAAACAGTGCTCAGGTAGCGACTCACTCGAGCCGTGGTTCAGCTTGCCTTTTCGGGTCACCTTGCCTCGAACCGGCAGGGACTTGAAGATGGCGGTGTTCGCGCGCTTGGAGCCGAAGGCGACGACTCGCATCCGACGGACCGGCGTGTGAAAACGGACCCGCTCGAATCCAGAACCCCGGGACCAGACGTCACACTCCGATCGCGGCGACGTGTCCTTTGACCAGCGGTTGAGCTGCACTCCCTTCACGTTCACCCTGAACACACCGGACTTTCGGATGAGCCGGTCCTTCTTGGTCGATGCTCCGGGACCGAAGGTCGAGCCATCCGCATCGGGCACTCCATAGCCCAGTCCGGCCAACAAGGCGAAACAGAACACGACGATTGGCAGAGAAAACTTGAAGCCGACGTCCCCCAGGCCGGACGCACGAAAATTCATGCGACCAACCTAGTCGATTCGTCCCCGGAGCAACCGCCAGGTTCGACGGAGGTCAATCGGCGACGGCCTGGCGAAGCTGATCGAGCCGATAGTCGGCTCGTTCGACCGATGTGACTTCCTGCCAGGTGAGTCGCCGTCCGTCCTGTTCGATCAGTTGGAACCCGGCTGGTGGGGCGGCACCGGTCGCGGGGGTGACGGCAAGCAGGTAGAAGGTCGGTGGCTCCGGTGTGCCGGTGGCGTCGATCCAGGATGAGAGGTGACCGGTGACGCCCGGGGAGAGTTCGCCCTGCCAGGCCATCTGCGCCCGGCCGTTGAACGGAACTTCGAGCCTCCGGCGCAGTTCTTCGTGATCCTCCCGGATGAGTCCGGCCGCTTCGGCATAGCCCCGGGCGAAGGCTTCGATTCCCCACGGGATCGAACTGGAATCGATCCGGTCGTTCATCGCCCCCTGGCCGGCCGCCAGGCCCAGCCGGTTGGCCGCGAGAGCCCCGCCGGCAACCGAGATCGCGGCGATCGTGATGCCGATGGCGCGGGGAACCTCGTCGGTGAGGAGCGTCACGGCGAGACTGGCCAAAGCGAAGATGATGCTGAAAATGAAGATCGCGATCCCGACGATCGCGTAGACCTTCCAGCCGGTCCGGGCGGCCTGGGACTTCACGTCCTCCTTGTATCGCTCCTGCGCCGCGATCACGCTGACCGGGGGTTCTTCCCACCGAACCAGGTCGGCGCCGGCACGCACCCAGCGCTCCCGGGGGTCCGGTTCCGGCAGGGGCAACGCTTCACCCAACTCGAGCGCCGGGGTCGATTCGGTCGTTTCGGCGAGACCCGAAGCCAGGCCTGAAGCGAATCGGCAGAGCTGGTCCAACGTTGCCGGATCGGTCACGGCCAGGCCCTTGATCCAGACCGCGAGCTTTCCGCACTCGTACTCGACCTCGATCCGGTCCACCGGGAGACCATCCAGAAAGCGGGTGGCTCCTGACCCGAACCGCCGGATCCGTTCCGGTGACTCGGCCGGGAAGGTGATCCACCGGACTCCGCCTGCGTCCTCGATTCCCTGTGGGGCGGGTACGACGCCGTCCAGCGGGCCCTCAAGCTCGCCGTCCCCGTCTTCCCCGACCTGGAAGCCGACCTTGATGTCGCTCTCCCGGGCCTCAACCGCCTCGAGGTGAAACACCGGGCGGGCCTTGAACGGCAGCTCCGCGTAGACGACGGTGTTGCAGGTCGCGATGTAACGGTGATCGCCCTCGGCCTGGGTTCGTCCACGATCGGTCAGGTAGACGTGATGACCGAGTTTCCCGGTCAGGCCGCCGGGCAACTGGCCTTCAGCGACTCCGAGGGTTTGCCGCTCGGGTCGCTTTGTCCGCCCTTCGGTCGTTACGAATCCGCGGTCGGTAACGGTGCGCAGGCCGGACCGGTGTTCGCCCACACCGACGCCGAGCCGCAACCGTTCGGTCACCGGCGGCAGCGTGTCTTCAGGCTGCCAGGCCAGTCCGTGTGAATTCGCCCAACTCTGGAGTGCTTCGGGTTCAGGACCACTCATTGGACGGTGATCCTAGCCTCGCGGGCTGCCGTCTTCCTTCGCCGGGAAAGACTTTGGTCGGAGCAGGAAGTGACGAAAGGCAGAGGAAAGTCCGATCGAAGTCCCTCAACCTCGCGACATGAGCTTTCACAAACCACTAGTCGCGGCTGCCGTTGCGATCCTCCTCGCCTTCGCAATGCCATCTTTCGCATCGGCGGCCTCCCTCGTCTTCGTCAAGGGTGGCAACGTCTGGCTGAGCGAGCCCGACGGCAGCCGGCAGACCCGGTTGACCAGCACTGGCGGCTACAAGTACGCCTCCCAGTCCGAGAACGGCGTGATCGCCGCCTCCCGTGGCAGTCGCGTCCAGGTCCTGAACCGGTCCGGCCAGGTCGTGAAGGATTTCGCCACCTCGGTCGGGGACAACGATGCCTACGGGCCCTTCGACACCGAGGTTTCCCCCGACGGCAAGAACATCGCCTACGAGTACTTCCATTACTCGGATTTCTGGGGGCTCAGGGTCGGTGTCGCCTACATCAACATCGCCTCCGGCAGGCACGTTGGCGAAACCCAGACCGGTTGGTCCTTCCCCGCCTGGATCGACAATCGGCGACTTTTTCACAGCGGCGCTCCTTCCACCGTGCACACCGACGTGATGATCCGCGAACTCGGTGAGTCCAACAACACCGCGATCGATTGGTTTTCCCATCCCGAAGCGGGCGATCTCCGCGACGGGGATATCTCCCGCGACGGATCCGGGCTCGCCTTCGTCGGTGGCGAGGACGGCGAGTTCCTGCTGGTCTACCGGCTGGCCGGTCCAGCCCCGGCCAATTCGCCCGAGTACTGCTACCACTACTTTGACGGAGCCGGCAAGTACCGTGACCCGGCGATCTCGCCCGATGGACGCGGGCTCGCCTGGCAGGAAGACGACGGAATCCACGTCGGCCCGATGCCCGACCTGAACGCGGGCTGTTCTACGCCGGAAAGCGAGGGTCGCCTTGTTATTCCGGGGGCGATCAATCCCGACTGGGGTCCGGGCAGCGTGCCGTCACCCCCGAAGCCGTCGATCCGGCTGGCGAGTCGGCAGAAGCTCGGCCCGGCACTGAACCGCGGCCTGCTCCTCACGGTGAGCGGCCTGCCGGCCGGTACCGCGGTCAAGGCGACGCTGGCTGCCAGGGCCGCCCGAAAGCTCGGTCTCCACGGCAAGGCGACAGTCGTCGCTACCGGCAAGACAACATCGGGTTCGCAGGTGCGGGCCCGCTTCAAACCGAAACTGGTTCGAAAGCTCCGCAAGGCAAAGTCGCTGACTTTCAGAGTGACTGCCGGTGCGGCCCGGGCGCAGCTCTCCCTCCCTCGCTGACCCGGGGACCGGATCCGATCGCTTCCTTCATAGTGGCCCCGTGAAGTCGCGATCGGATCTGCTGGTGGCTCTCGGCCTGCTCGTGCTCGGGCAGGCCGAGGTCGCCGTGTCGGGCGTCGAGGGCGACCCGCTCCTGGCCCATCTTTACTGGGCTGCGGTCGCGGTAGCGGCGCTCTTCCGGCGAACGAGACCACTCCTTTTCGCCGTCGTCTGCGTCGGCGGTCTCGTGCCGATCGCCTGGCTGGAGCTGGTTCCCGAGTGGAGCGTGATCTTCCCGGTGGCGGCCCCGCTGGCGGTCTTCGGCGTCGGCTACTTCGGTCGGCATCCAGTCCGTTCGGCCCTGCTCTCGATCGGGTTCGCCCTGGTCGCCGTCGCGATCATCTGGCTCAATCAGAAAAGTGGCGAAGCGGAGTTCGAGTACCTCGGATTCGAGTGGGTGCGGCTGATCTCGATCTACCTCGGCGCCGCCGGCGCCGGAATCCTGCTCCGCGACAGGTCGGAGGCTCTGGCCAAAGCGCAGGCGAAGCTGGACGCGCTGGCACCCCTGGAATCCGAGCTCGGTACCGTGGTCGCCGCCGCCAGAGACGAGGTTTCCCGGGAGATTCACGCGGTGGTCAGGTCCTGTCTTCAGCGGCTGAGAACGGCGATCGATGACGCCCGCCTCTACCTCGAGGTCGCTCCGGGTGAGGCCCGCTTTGCGATCGCGCGGGCCCGAGGGTTGAGCCGGCAGGCCATGGACGAGATGCGGCGCATGCTGGGTCTGCTTCGAGACGACTCCGCGGCGAAAAATAGAACCCATATGGAGGAAGCCGAAGCGACCGAAGAGCCCGGCCTTCTGATCCGCCTGGCGAGAGTGGCAGCGAGTCAGGCCCTGGTCCTGCTGCTCCTGGCGAGCGGCGTTCTCTTCGCCTTTCAACTTTCGGCCGAACCGGACGCGCTCGGCGGCGACCTCGCCCTCGGCTGGCGACTGGCCGGGGCGGCAGTCACCGCCGCCCTCTTCGTCTTCCGCCGACGCCTGCCGCTGGTCACCGTGGTGGGGGTGCCGGTGGTCCTGTTCCTCCGGACCGTGGTGTTCGAGGATCGTCTGCCGCTTGACCTCTTCATCTGGTCCGCTGCCTTCGTCGCCGCTGCCTATCTGCGGCCGGACTGGCGGGCCGTTGCCGGGGGGCTTTTTGTTCTGGCCATGTCAACGGCGACGGCCTGGGCCGCCGAACCCGAAACCCCGTGGCAAGCGTATGCGGCCTTCTCGGCAACCTTGATCGTGGTCTGGATGATCGGCTGGGCCTGCCGCGAAAGGGTTGCCCAGAGGGTGGAACTCGAACGCCTCGAGGAAGCCGAGCAGGAACGGCGCCGCGGACTCGCTGCCCGGGCCGTCCGGGAACAGAGACGGGAAGTGGCCCGCGAACTTCACGACCGGGTCGGCCACGGCCTCACCGCGATCACTCTCCAGTGCGCCGGAGCCGAACGGCAACTCCCCCAGGATCCCGACCGCGCGAGCGAGCTGGTCTCGACGGTCAGGGAACTGACCGTTGAGACCGAAGCCGAACTCTCCGACCTCCTGAGCGCCTTGTCCGGTGAAGGAGAACCACCCCTGCCGAGCCTCGACGCGGTTCCGGAACTTGCCGAGCAGATGCGCGACCAGGGCATCGAGATCGATCTCGAGACTTCAGGTGAACTCAACGCAGTCCCGGCCGGGGCCGGTGCTGCCGCCTACCGGATCGTGCAGGAATCCCTGAACAACGCCGGCAAGTACTCGGCGGGGCCGGTCACAGCGAGTGTGGAGCTGCGCGGGGACCGAATCGAATTGTTGATTCTCAATCCCGAGTCATCGGAGCCAGGGGAGGGCTTTAAGTACGGGCTGGTCGGGATCAGGGAACGGGCCGAGGCGTACGGCGGCCATCTCGACGCCGGTCCCGACGGCGAGGGCCAGTGGCGGGTTCAGGCCGAACTGCCGCTTTCGCCGGCGACCACCAGTCCGCCTTCGTAGGCGGCGACCACAATCTGGGCCCGGTTGCCCAGCCCGAGCTTTGAGAGGACCGCGGTGACGTGGGTCTTGACGGTGCCTTCGCCGAGGATCAGCTCGCGGGCGATCTCCGCGTTGGTCATGCCGCGAGCAACGAGGCGCATTACGTCGAGCTCCCGTTCGGTCAGCTCGCCGATCGCGGCGCTCAGATCCGGATCGGTCCTGCTCTGCCCGATGTAGTGCTCGATCAGCCGGCGGGTGACCGAGGGCGCCAGCAGGGCATCGCCGGCGGCCAGGGTCCGGACCGCGCCAACCAGGGTTTCGGGGGCACTGTCTTTGAGCAGGAAGCCTCCGGCCCCCGCCCTGAGCGCGGCCAGCACATACTCGTCCAGGTCGAAGGTGGTGACCACCAGCACCCGCACCGAGGGTGCCCGTTCGCCGATCAGCCGGGTTGCCTCGATCCCGTCCATGCCGGGCATTCGCAGATCCATGACCACCACGTCCGGGTTCTTTTCTACCGCCAGGTCGAGCGCCTCGGTTCCGTCACCGGCTTCACCGACCACGCGGACGTCTTCCTCGTCCTCGAGGATCATGCGCAGTCCGCCCCTGATCAGCGCTTCGTCATCGACCAGTACGACCCGGATCATCGGCCGATGCTACTCGACGGCCGGATCACCGAAGAAGGAAATAACGCTCGGAGTCAACCGGGCGGGGCAGGCGGGGCGGGAGAGTTCGAAGGAGTCAGGTAGGCGGCGATATCGACCAGAATCTGGTCGGTGACGTTGACCCCTTCGGCCGCGGTCGTGTGGGCGCCACTGGTGCCGACCAGCGAGACGGCAATCCGTTTGCCGGGGAACCAGGCGACGTTCCCCATGTAACCGTTGAAGAAGGGGTTCTGCCTCAGCCAACCGCCGGCGTAGATCAGGCCTTGCCCAAAGTAGAACTGGCCCGGTACCGGTCCCAGTCCGGGGGCGTACTGTCTGACCATGTCCCTTCGCGCCCAGGGGGTGAGCAGCTTCCGGGCCAGCACGCCCCTTGCGATCTTCGCGACGTTGTCGATCGAGGTGGTGGCCAGCATCCCGTTGCCGAGACCCCAGGACGGCGACCAACCGGTCGACTGTTCGAAGAATCCGCGGTCGCTCAGGTAGGCGCCCAGGGCCGGTGCCGGAATCGGAGCCAGTCGCGAGAACGCGGCCCTGAGCCCGAGCGGGCGCAGGACCCGCTTGCGGAGCTGCGAGACCAGGGTCCCGCCGGGCAGGACCTTCCGCACGATCCGGGCCAGGATCAGGAAGTTGGTGTGGGCGTAGCTGAAGCAGGTTCCGGGTTCGCAGGCGGTGCCGCGGCCGAGGGCGGTGTCAAGCAGTTCCTTCTCGGTCCAGATCCGGAAAGGATTGGCGTAAACCTTGTCCACGAAGGCGTCATTGCCCTGGATCCAGTCGAAATATCCGGAGGTGTTGTTCATCAGGTTTCGCACGGTGACCTTTGACGCGTTCGGCAGGCCGGGTAGCCACCGGGAGATCGGGTCGGTCAGTTTCAACCTGCCTGCTTCGCGCAGCTGGTAGACGACCGTGGTCAGCATCGGGATGGTCATCGATCCGACCCGGAAGTTCATGGCCGGCGTGGCCGGAACCCCGGACTGCGACTGACCGAAGGCGCGCCGCAACACGTTCTTGCCCCCGATGTCGACCCTCGCGATCACCGCCTGAAGCCTGGTCTCTTGTTTTCGTGATTTCACGATCCGCACGAGCTGACGCTTCACCGTGGTTGGCGTCTGGCAGCCAGCGACGGTTTCGATTCTCTGACCATCGCAGGGTCCGGCATTCGCTTTTGCGGTCGAAGTGACCAGGAGCATTGCCAGAGCCCCGAGTGCGATGGTGAAAACGGTCTGAAGCTGCCTTTTTCCGAACATGGATCCCCTGCATTTCGAATTGACTCGGACGGGGATCCTACGGCTGAGGATCGCTCCGCCGATGTGCGGGCAGAACGTACCCCGGCGCTTGCGTCAGAATTGCCTCATTCTGGCCACGAAATCGGGAACGAAACACGAACCAGTTGGCCGGGCCGACGACGCGCCCGGCCGGGTTGGGCACTGGTGGGAGGTCCTGACCCGCACCTGGCCCGGCCGGCTGGTGCTGCTCCTGACCGGTGTCGCGATGATCGGACTGATCACATCGGCCGTCGGTCATTTCGTCCTTGGCGCCTTCCCTTCCTACGGCGAGGCTCTGTGGAGCTCGATCGCGCACCTGGTCGACCCCGGTTCGATCGGCGACGACGAATCCCCCGCGAAACGGTCGATCGGACTGCTGCAGGTAATCGCGGGAATGATCTTCTTCGCGGGAATCGTGCTCACGGTCCTGACCGAGGTGGTCGACCGGGCCCTTCGTCGCCTCGAAAAGGGGGATCCCGCGGTGCGACGGTCCGGTCACGTCCTCGTCGTCGGTTTCAACTCCTCGCTCTGGGAGATTCAGAAGCGGCTGCGTTCCGCCGCCAGGGATGAGCCACCGGAGATCGTGGTGATGCTCACTCTGGACGAGGCAGACCGGCGTGACGAGACGCGCGGCTACCTGGCCGACTACCCGGCGAGGACCACAGTCGTGGTGGCCGAACCGGCGGAGGACGGTTACGGCAGGGTCTGCGCTACTCAGGCCAAGAGCATCGTGCTCCTTTCTCCCGTGGGTGACCCGGACTCGGCTGACCTTGAGGTGACCGATCGGGCCAGCCTCTTGCGCAGCCATCTCGAGCAGAGCGGGGCAAAGCCCACGGTTGCGGTCGAGTTTCGCCGGGGACGTAACGTCCAGGCGTTCTGGATGGACGGGCGGGAAGGGACGCGAAGCCGGTTTCCCGGGAACTTCGACGCCCTGGTCAACGATCGGAACATCGGCGCGATTCTCGCGGTCGCGGTCATGAACTCGGTATTCGCAGAGTTCTTGTTCGACGACTGGGATGGCACCTTCGCGCCGGAACTGCTGCCGGTAGACGGCTGGGCGAAGCGGAGCTACGGCGAGGCCCGTGCCGGACTCGTCCAGTTCAACCTGCTGGGGATCGTCACCGGCTCGGGACCGGAAGCCCAGGCCACCTACCTCCCCGGCCCCGATCGCATGCTCGAGCCCGGGGACCGCCTGATCGTGGTCCCCACCGAAGTCCCGGAAAAGTCCGGACCGACTGATCCGCTCCCCGACGCAGTCAAGGTCGTTCCTGCCCGGCCCGGTCCGGTGCTGGTGATCGGGTGGAGCGACGCCTCGAGCGCGCTCGCCAGCGAGCTCGCATCGATGGGCGCCGAGTCGGGCGTCCTCCACCTGCTGGACCTGGAACCTCCGGACGTCGGCAAGTCCGGTGAGCGAGTGGTCAACCTGATCGAGGGTGAGCCCTCAGACCCCTCTGACATCGCTCATGCGATCGATGCCGTCGATCCGCAGATCATCTGGGTCTCCGCCGAGGACAGCGAATCGGCTGCGATCGTGCGGGGAATGCTTGCCCGGCAGGTTTCGGAGGTGCCGATCCTGGTTGAACAGGCCCACGATGACCAGTCGAACCGGAACGAGCGGGTTGCGGAGGGACTGACCGTGGTCGCGACCGGCGGGATCGTGGCCGAGTCGGTCGCGCTGTCGCTCGGCGACCCCGCCATCCTGGTCGCTCGGGAAGGCATGGTGAACAACCCGAATGTGATCCTCGAGAGCCTCACCTATGTCGGCAACGAACCGCTGGCGTTGTCCCAGCTTCGCGAAGCATTCGCGAAGAGCGGCGCAGTCCCGCTCGCAATCCTCCTCGAGGAAAGCGAAACGCACCTGCACTCAGGCGACCACATCCTCGCCTTCCACCGCACCTCGTCGGAGGACTGATGGAGCCAGTCGGGATCGAACCGACGACCTCCTGCTTGCAAAGCAGGCGCTCTGCCAACTGAGCTATGGCCCCGAGGGGACGGTGATTGTATGGGTTGATCGTCCGACCGGAACGCTGGCCGGTGCCGTTCAAGCTCTGAGCGGTTCGCGGACTGCTTTCGTCTCGTAACCCAGTTCGGTCAAGGTCGGGCCCATGATTCGCATGGCCGCCTCCTGCTCGTCTTCGCTCAGTCCATCCCGCCAGGCGCCGGGCGTGGCGCTGCGAATTGCTTTTCCTTTGCCGCGCCGGTCTTTCCCGGTCTTCTCGAAGCAATGGCGATCGATAGACCTGGAAAGTTCCGTCTCGTCGGCCGCGATCGAGGCCAGTTCGCAAATTGCCCTCAGAGAAGCGCGGGGGTCTTCCCGCATCTGCTCGTAGCGGATCATCACCCGCTGGTCCTTGCCCATCCGGTCGAAGCATTCCCCGACCACTTCCATGCGCGTGACCCAGACCGTCGCCAACCATTCGATCAGGGGCAGCCGTCCTTCTTCGGAAACCGGATAGGCACCCTCTTCGATCGCCCAGGAGCCCTCGCTGTAGGCGTCGAGCCATGAGTCGATCACGTCACGGCCGTCCCGGATCAGAAAGATCAGATTCGAGGACGGAAAAATCTCGAGGAGCATGCTCGCCGCCTGCGATCCGGGTTCCTTGACCACGATGTGCCGATCTTGATCACAATCGGTTCGTTCGGCGGCTTCGGCCCGGAACCGGTCGAGAATCAGCTTTCGAAGCCCGGGTTCCCAGGTGCTCCGGTAGCGCTCCGAGAAGAAGTAACTGTCGTGCGGGGCCTTGATCTCGTCGAGGGTTCGGAGAGCTGGAGGCTCGGAAGCTGTCGCCCAGGCCAGGGGAATCGGTCTCCACACACCGAGGTGATGGCCGATGTGGGGGTCGTCGATTACCGCGACCCCGTGTAGCTCGGCCAGCATCCGGGACAACCAGGTGCTACCGCTCCGTGAGGAGCCGAATATCCAGGTCAGGGACTCCTTCGAGGCACTTTGCTCGACGGTCGACATCAGGACCTTGGTGCCCCGAATGCGTCGAGCCAAACCCGTCCGGGTCAGGCTCAGTCCCCGAAGTCGAAGTCCTTCGGTTCCTTTTGTTCGAACCAGAGCCGGTCGTGCTCCGGTGTCTCCTCAAGAAACTCGGGGGTCGCTTCAAGCACATCGTCCTGGTCGAAGAACTCGCCCGAATCTCCGCTTTCCTCTTCCCCGGTTTCCGGTTCGGACGTTTCTACCGGCTGATCCTCGGTCGCACCGTCCTGGTAGAGCAGTTCGGCCGAATCTTCCTCGGTTTCATCCTCGGCAGGTTCAACTTCTGCCGCGAGTTCGCCGGAGTCCGGTTCGGAACTCACGTCGTACTCGACTGTCTCGCCACCCGCCGCCGGGGGCTCTCCGCTTTCGAGCGCACGGTCGAGTTCGTCGGAGAGTGAGCTTTCGCTGAGCACGTCGATTTCGTCCTCTTCGGCGATCGCCGCGTCGACGTCGTAATGCTCGGTCGGGTGGCTGGCCAGGTGGTGCCGCTCGGCCTCGAGCATGTCGCCGGCGTCGCCTTCCCCGGAGAGGGCGGCTGCTTCTGGTGGCTGGGATTCAGCCGCCGCTTCAGCCTCTGAGGGTTTCGCCTCCGGTGATTCGACCGTGGTCTCCTCGTCTGACCTGGCCTCGGACTCGGCTGCGGTCGGGGCCGGAGGGTCCGGGATCGGATGTTCGGCAAAGGTCGCCTCGGGGTCAGAAGGAGTTTCTGCCGCCGGTCGAGGTTCGTCCGCTGCGGGGGCTTCGGTGTCCTGCGCGGCCTTGGCCGCGGCCTCGGCTTCCCGTTGCCGGGTCGCTTCGAAAACCTTGTCGAGCTGGTCGCCCTCCCCGGCCGGGGAGGTGACGCTCGAACCCGGACTGATGATCTGGGTCTCCGCTTCGGCCGACTCGGACGGACTTTTGGCGTCGGGTCGCTCCGCCTGCCCGAAGGCTTCGTCTTCGAGTCCCTTTAGTTCGGTTTCTTCGGCCCCGTGCTGACGCTTCAGCTCGAGGTGTTCCCGGATGGCTTCGTCGAGAATTCCCATTGGTTTCTCAGTAGCTGACGGTAGTGACAAAGACTATGCGGTTTCTGCGGACATGTGGCATACGGTCCCTACTTTGCACGCCGGGACTCCGTATCCTTTGTCGCTCGCGGGGCTATAGCTCAGTTGGCAGAGCGCTTGGATCGCACCCAAGAGGTCGCCGGGTCGACTCCGGCTAGCTCCACAACTACGACCGGAAGCATCTGCTTCCGGTCGCCAAGTATCGGGGCGTGCGGATTGTCCTACCTCAGACCCTGCTGGCTGAATTGCGCTCGTAACTGAAGAGTCAGGGCGCCGCCGTCGCTGGTCCGGGTCCGGACTCGCTTTCAGTTCAGGAAGGTTTCGAGGCGGTCGAGGATGAGGTCAAGACCGAAGAGGAACTCGGCTTCGTAGTCGTAGCCGCGCTCGGCAACGTAGCCGCCTACTACTTCCGCCATGTGGGGGTAATCGGCCAGCTGCTCCGCGTAGTCGCGCATCTGGCGCTGAGCTTCTGTGGCGAAGTCCTCTGCGGTCTCCTGAGACATGTCGATGTCCTGAAGGACGAAGCCGTAGATGTAGGCGTCCTGGACCGAGTAGGCGTGGACCGTCATCTCGGGTGAGAACCCCGCGTTCCTGAGGCAGCCGAGCACCCGGTCGTGAACCCGGAGGCTGTTCGGGCCGTGATTGGTCCGGCCTTCCATCGCACCGATCGCCCAGCGGTGACGGTTGAGAGCGGATCGGGTAGAGATCGCGCGCTTGCGTAGCTCGGTCTTCCACTCGCCGCCCACAAGCGGCGGCTCAATCTCGCCGAAGACGATGTCGATCATTCCGTCGAGCAGATCGTCCTTGTTCTCGACGTGGTTGTAGAGCGACATCGCCTCCACGCCGAGTTCCTTCGCGAGCTTGCGCATCGAGAGGTCGGCCGGACCGCGCTCGTCGGCCAGGGCAATCGCGGTGGTCAGCACTCGCTCCCTGCTGAGAGGTGTTCTTTTTCGTGGACTTGACAAACCTTACGGCGTAAGTATACAGTTTCGACACTCACTTACGCCGTAAGTCCAAACCGCCACAAGGAGCCAGACCAAATGACAAGCGTCACCACAGCCTCAACCGGCGCCATGAGCAGGAACCGCAGGATCTCCCTGATCGCGGGCCTGCTTTTCCTCGCCACGTTCGTCACCTCGATCCCGGCCGCTCTCCTCTACGACCCGATCCTCGGCAACGCCGACTTCATCCTCGGCAACGGAGCCGAGTCGAACGTCACTGTCGGCGCAGTTCTTGAACTGCTCCTGATCGCCGCCAACATCGGAACCGCACTGGTGCTCTACCCGGTGCTTCGCCGACAGAGCGAGATCGCGGCCCTGGGCTGGGTCTCTGCCCGGATCATGGAATCCGTTTTCATCGCGCTGGGAGTGATCTCCCTCATGGCGATGGTCACCCTGCGCCAGGACGCACCGGCCGACCCGGCGACCCTTTCGGCGATCGGTGACTCCCTGATTGCGATCCACGACTGGACCTTCCGGATCGGACCGGGCCTCGTGGTCGGAATCGGCAACGGCCTGCTACTCGGCTACCTGATGTTCAAGTCCGGACTGGTGCCTCGTGGCATGGCCATGCTCGGCCTGGTCGGCGGACCGCTGCTCTTCCTCTCCGGGGTGCTAGTCGTCCTTGGCGTGATCGACCACGGTTCGATGATCAAGGCCGTGATGGCAATCCCCGAGATCCTCTGGGAAGCCTCGCTTACCCTCTACCTGATCTTCAAGGGCTTCAGGCCCTCACCGATCCTCGAGGGCGATTCCCAGGGCCAGGTCTGACCGGCCCGGTCACCTCCTGGGGGGAGGCTTCTTCTTGCGGAGCTTTCCCCTCAGGAGGACCTTCACGTGCTTGCGGGTCGTACCTTCGCTGCCTGTGTAAGTGACCTGGACGGCGAACTTCAAGCGCTTTCTTGGCCGGGCCGGCTTGAGGAACTTCGGTTTCGCCTTCACGGTCACCGCGTGATTCCCGGCGCTGGTCACGGTCCGGGATTTGCGTCGGACTTTCGGACCGGACAGCGTGATCCGGCCTCCCTCCGGCAGGTGCATCCTCACCCTCGCCCAAGCGCGGTCGGGCCCGTACTTCAGGCCGAGCAGCTCAAACTTCTTCGTCTCTGGCGGGGGCGGCTTCTCGCACTTCCGGTCCACCGGTACCGCCGGCTCCGTTCTCGCAAACCGTTTGATCTCCACCCCGCCGGCAAGGTAGATCGCATCATCCGGTCCCACTCCCAGCTTGCTGAAACCCGGATCGACCGCCTCCCGCCAGACCTCGTTCATGGTTTCGTCAAGTTTGAAGAGCATGACGCGGTTTTCGGCCGCCGAAAGCGAGGCCAGCAGATAGATGTTGCCCTTGCCGTCGAGCGCGAGATCGATAAGACCGGGGCCGGTCATCTCGCAAACCTCGGTGACCAGCGACCAGTTCGCCCATGGCTCACCCGAGCGGGAGAACATTCCGAGCAGTCCTCCGGAGGCCAGATATACCCGGTCATCGACATCGTGCTCGTCGATCTCGACTACCGCACCGCCCCAGGGCATTCCGCCGACAACCCTTCCAGTAGGCCAGTTGACGATCCCGGTGCCGCCAGCATCGAACCGGGCAACCCGCAGGTCATCTCCGAACGCGGCGATGTAACCGCCGGAACGGTCCTGGGAAAAATCCCTGACCTGCCCTTCGAAGGGGGAGGGGGTGAACTCGATCGTTTCGATCGCCTCGCCGTCGGCATCAAATCGGTAGAGCTTCTCATTCGCCCGGTCGAATACTTCGACGCTGCCGTCATCCCGGAGGTCGAGGCTGACGGGGTCCTGGTCACCATCAAAGTCGATGACTTGCTTGAACCCGCCGTCGGGCTCGAAGAGCTGAACCCGTCCAAGGTCGGGGTCGAAGGCGCCCACGATTCCGCCAGGCCCGATCGCCAGGTCACCGATCGCACCGAACCTGCCCGGTTCCGGTTCGTCGGCCGCAACCGGCCCGCCCCAGCTGGCTGTTTCCTTGAGGTCGGCGACGGCTGGACCAGCCGGCCAGAACAGACAAACGGTCACGGCCAGTAGCGCGGTCGCGAAAGCTGCGGGCAAGACTCGGAGATGGTGTGGAATCAATACTCCTCCCTCGGACACGGTCCATCCTAGCCCGGGATGCGGTAAAAGTCGGCTGTGGCAGGCACCACTGAAACGCATCCCGTGCTGCGGGCGATCAGGAAACCCGCCCCGGAGGACAGGGTTGCACTGGTGATCGAAGGGGGTGGAATGCGTGGCGCGGTCTCCGGCGGGATGGGCCTGGCCCTCCACGAACTTGGACTGGCCGACCGCTTCGACGCGGTTTACGGTTCTTCGGCCGGGGCGCTCAACGGAATGTGGCTGCTCAGCGGGCGGGCCGAGGACGGCGTTCCGACCTGGACCGACACCGCGCTCGGCAAGGTCGTGATGAACAAGCGGCGGATCTTCGGTCCGCGACCGATCGTCGACATGCAAACGGTGATCGAGCAGCACTACGAACGGGTCTCGCCCGGGCTGTTCCAGGCGGCGCTCGATGCCGACACCGAATTCCATCCGCTCGCCACCGACATCGAAACCGGGCTCGCGGTCGACCTTTACCGCCAGATCACCGATCGGGAGTCCTTGATCCTGGCCCTGCGGGCCACCTCGACCCTGCCGATGATCGGCGGGCCGCCAGTCGAGATGGGGGACCGCCGCTATCTGGACGCCGGCCTCAGCGCCGCGATCCCCTTCCAGGCGGCGATCGACGACGGAGCGACCCACCTGCTGGTGCTGCGCTCACGCAAGGAAGGCGACGTCGCCACCGACCCCTCCGGGCTGGGCGGCCGATTGACGACCCGGATGCTGGGTCGGATCAGCCCCGCGGTCAGCACCGGTTACCTGACCCGCGGTCAACGCGAAGGCGCGGACGAGGCCTTCCTCGCCCGGCATGCCACCGAGACGGGGCTGACTCCATGCATCCTTCAGATTCGACCCGATCCCGACTCACCCGTTCCTTCCCGTCTCGAGTCGAACATGGAAGTGGTCCGGGCCGGTCTCGACTCCGGCCACCGGGCCGTGCTGGAAGCGTTCGCCGCCGGGTCGGCTGGGGAAACTTCGAAGAACGACCGGGTAAGCGGCGGTCCGACCGGGTAGGTTCAGGACATGAAGTGGATCACGGCGGCAGGGGCTGTGCTTATGTGCTGGCTGGGCCTGACCGCAAGCGCGAGCGGAGCCGAACTGGTCAAGGTGACACCGGACGGGTTTCTGCAGTCCAACCTGAGTTACATGGACTCGCCACCGAACGACGGGAGGATCTTCCTCGCCGAACGCGGCAACCCGGGCACCGATCGCGCCTCGATCCGGATTCTCGACGGAGGCCAGCCGGTGGCCGCCCCCTTCTTGACGATCGACAACGTCGACGTGGACGGTGAACGCGGTCTTATGTCGATCGCCTTTCCGCCCGACTACGCCGAAACGGGACTCTTCTACGCTTTCTGGATCGCGAAGCAGGGGGACGCCCTCAACCTCGCCGCTTCCCGGGGCGAAATCAGGATCGTCGAATACCGCCGCTCGGCCGGCAACCCGAACTTGGCGGATCCGGACTATTCACGGCTGGTGATCCGTACCCCGCATTCGGCCCGCAACCACAACGGTGGCTGGATGGAATTCGGTCCCGACGGTTATCTCTACTTCTCGATCGGCGACAACGCCAACCGGGAGAACGCGAAAAAACTCGACAATCTGTTTGGCAAGGTGATGAGGATCGATCCGGCGGATCCGGCTGGTACCGCCGCCTACACGATCCCAACGGACAACCCCTTCGTTTCAACCCCGAGCGCTCGCGGTGAGATCTGGTCCTACGGGTTCCGCAACCCGTACCGCGGCGCCTTCACGCCGGACGGCCGGTTGACAATCGGGGATGTCGGTGAAGGAACCTGGGAGGAGATCGATGCCGGGGACCTCAAAGGCAGGAATCTCGGCTGGCCGGATTGCGAAGGGTTCTGCTCGCCGCCGCAGGGTTCGCTGACCGACCCGGTGTTCGCTTACAACCACACCGGGTCCGACGGCTACGGGGGCGGTTGCGCCGTGGTTGGCGGAGACGTGGTCGAGGATCCATCGCTGGCAGGACTGACCGGTCGATACATCTACGCGGACTACTGCGGCGGCAAGATCAACTCGCTCAACCTCGACACCTCAGGCGGAGATTTCCAAGCGACTGGACTGACTGGCCACGGCAACCCGGTCGCCTTCGGAACCGACTCGAGTGGCTGTTCCTACCTGCTTCAGACCGATGGACTGTTCCGGGTAGTCGCCGACGAGACCGGCACCGTGGCCTGCCCGCATCCGGTCGAGCCACCGCCCCCGTTGCCGGAGGTCACCTACACCTCCTTCATTCCCCGACGGGCGGTGATCGGCAAAAGGATGCGGGTGGCTGCCAGATGCTCGATCCCATGTACGGCTACTGCGACCGGGAAGATCAAGATCTCGCGCAACAGATACCGCAAGAAGCCGGCCTTCATCCGGCTGAAGCCGGTCACCCGTTCACTGAGTCCGAATACCAGAAGGAAGCTGGTCTTCGCTGTACCTGCCCGGCGGGTTCCCAGAATCAAGAAGGCGATTCGCAACGGCAGCCGGGTCACCGCGCCAGTCACCGTCACGATGGTCGGCGAGGACAGCTCCGGAGGTTCGGGTCAGAGCAGAATCCGACTGGTCCGCCCGAAGCGACGCTAGCCAACCAGCTTTTCGAGGCGGTCGAAGAGGGGGATCTGACCTTCGATGACCAGGTTCTTCGCGGTGTCCGGGGAGACCCACTCGACCCGGTCGACCTCCGGGATTTCGATCGTCTGGCCGGAACGGGGCGGCCACTGGATCAGGCAGGTGACGCTGACCTGATCATTGGGGTCGAGATCGCCCTCGATCGCCCAGGCGAGCACCTTCTTTCCCGACTTCTGGGTGATCTCGCCAAGGTGGATTGGGGCTCCGGACGGGGGCTCGATACCGACCTCTTCGAGGAACTCGCGGCGGGCTGTTTCAAGCGGTTCCTCACCGGGGTCGATCTCGCCTTTGGGGATCGACCAGCCTCGTTCCTTCTTGGCCCAAAGCGGCCCGCCCATGTGGGCGATCAGAACTTCGAGACCATCGGGGCCGCTGCGGTAGAGGATCAGCCCGGCGCTGAGCCGGCCGGCTTTCTTCTGCTTGCCCATTCGGCCGGAAGGTTATTCCGGTCGCTGATCCAGCGGTCCGGGCGGGAAGCCGTCCGCAACCGGGATCGCGTGATCGGCTTCGGTCTGGCCGAGCTCGTAGAC
>JAEYSQ010000085.1 GCA_023434465.1 Actinomycetes bacterium | reverse complement strand
CATCAAGGGAGAACGCGGGGGCTTTGTCACCGGCTTCGAGCATGACGCTGATCCTAGGCGATGCCTCGAGGATCAGATTCCGAGCCCGGACCGGTGCAGGCCGGCGAGCGCGGTTCCGCAGCGGTCGTCTTCGTCCTTCTCCGGGGTGAAACAGGTGACGTCGACCCCGATCAGTCCGGGGGAGGAGGCGAGCGGGGTCATCAGCGCCCTTATTTCGGCCACGCTCAGTCCGTCGGGCATCAGGTAGTCGGTGGCGGGGAATGCGTCCCGGTCGAGTACGTCGACGTCGAGATGAAGCCAGAACTTCCCGTCGTTGCCGGTTAGCTCGGCAGCGATCGATTCGCCCACCTTGGCCAGGTCACCGTGCCGGAGGTCGTCGCGGTAGTCGATCCGACCGATGCCGAGACCCTTCGGAAGGGGGTTGATCAGGTCGAGTTCCTCCTGGTCGCGTGCTCCGATCAGGGCCATCCGGCCAGGTTCGACTACCGGCGTCTCGCCGAGCGCCGCGAGGAGGGCCTCGGGCGCGATCCCGAGCGTGGCGGCTACGGGAAAGTCGGCACCTTCGCCAGTTGGCGATGTCTGTCCGGTGAACAGGTCGAGATGTCCGTCGAAGTAGGCGAGTCCGATTACTCCGAGCGAGTCGCGGGCCCCCGCGAGGGCTCCGGGGAGCAGCGTGCAGCAACCACCGAGAATCACCGGTACCCGCCCTTCGGCGGTCAGCGCGGCAACCCGCTCGCGAACCTCGCTGGTGACCTTGACCACGTCATCGAAGGCGAGCCAGCCGTTCTGCGGGTCGCGTTCCAGTCCACGGATCCGCTGGCTGGTGTCGCCGGCGTCCTCGAAACCGTCGCTACCCAGCAGCCGGCGCAGCGACTCCGGGCCGAGTTCGGTTCCTCCGGCGGTGCCGACGCTGTCGATCGGCACGCCCAGCAGCGTCAGGGGACCGCGGCTCATCAGTCTTCGCGCCCGATCTCCTGGCCTTCTTCGTCTTCGTCGAGCTCCTCGTCGCCCTGTTCCAGGGCGGTACCTGAAACCGATCCGCCGCGTCCCGGGTGGTAGTGCGTCTGGAAATGCTCGAGCAGTTCATCCCGTTGCTGTTCGTCGACCGCGACATCGTCGGCGATCCGGACCCAGTCCGCGCCCTCGAAGGACTCCATGTTGAAGATCTCCTGGTCGATCGATGCGGAGTCGTCGACCACGACCACGACCTCGGTCTGGGGGTTGAAATAGGTCCCTGGCTGTACCACCAGTTCCTCGAGTTCGTATCGGGACTTGGAGTCATCCATGCGCCAATACTAACCACGGGAGTTGGTCGGTCGGTCGGCATCCCGAACGGTCAGCTGGGTCGCTTGATCCGACCCGGCTTTGGGTTCACATGTATTCGTTCATCATCCGTTCGATCTCGGCTTCGACGTCGAGAGGCTTTTCTCCCCGGCGCTCCCGGCTCTCGTTCCTGGCCACGGCGACCTGCCGCATTTCCTCCCGGATCTGGGCGGTCTCGGGATCGATTTCGGTTTCGGCCGGATCGGTCGCCTTCGGCTCTCCCCGCAGGAGCCGGGTGATCTCGCGCTCGACGTCGACCGGTGTTTCGCCCCGGCGCGCCTGCCGGTAGGCCTTTGCTTCGACCAGTTGTCGGATTTCCTCCTCCTGCGCGGGGTTTGCCTCCTCGCCGAAGTCGACCGCATACCGGCCCTTGCCGATCTCCGAGTAGGCCTTTCCGGAGCGGGCGAAGGCCACCGCCGCGATCGGGACCACGACCACGATCAGCAGTAGCAGCACCAGCGAAAGTTCTGTCGCACCGACCGCGAGGATTTCGCTTGAGGACATGGGACCAGAGTAATGGCGTCCGGTTACCGTCCCGCCTCGCCACCAGTCCTGCATCCGGTACCCTTCTCCCAAGAGTTATTGACTGACTAGTCAATCGGGAGCCGTCCGGGCCCCTCGCCCCGGCCCCGCATCGAGCAAATCGACCGGTCAAACGCGACCGAAGGAGTTTGAGCAACAGTGGTTGACTTCACGCTTACCGACGAGCAGAAGGACCTGCGCGAGATGGCGCACAACTTCGCCGAGAAGGAGATGCGGAGCGTCGCCTTCGAGTACGACAAGGACGGCACCTGGCCGGCCGAAGTGATCCAGAAGGCCTGGGAAGTCGGCCTGATGAACACTCACGTGCCGGAGCAGTACGGCGGACCGGGACTGGACTACCTTTCCGGCTGCCTGATCGAGGAAGAGTTCGGCTGGGGTTGTTCCGGCATCGGCACCTCGCTCGCCTGCAACGGCCTCGCCTCGGCGCCCGTCGCCCTCGGGGGTTCCGAGGAGACGAAGGCCAAGTACCTCGGCATGCTCGCCGAAGAACCTAAGCTCGCCTCGTTCTGCCTGACCGAGCCGGACGCCGGCTCCGACGTCGCCGGCATGAAGACCCGCGCCGTCAAGAAGGGCGACAAGTACGTCCTCAACGGCTCCAAATGCTTCATCACCAACGGCGCCCACGCCGACTGGTTCACGGTCTACGCCAAGACTGATCCGGATGCCGGCAGTCGCGGAATCACCGCCTTCGTGGTCGACAAGCAGGACGGCATCACGGTCGACAAGAAGGAAGACAAGATGGGCCAGCGGGCCTCCAACACCGTGACCCTCACCTTCGACGACGTCGAGGTCCCGGCCGAGAACATGCTGGGCGAGGAGAACAAAGGCTTCAAGCTCGCCATGATGACCCTCGACCGCACCCGTCCCGGTGTGGCCGCGATGGCGACCGGCATCGCCCGCTCCGGCTTCGACGCCGCCGTTCAGTACTCGAAGGAACGCCAGCAGTTCGGCGTGCCGATCGCGATGCACCAGGCGATCCAGTTCCTGATCGCCGACATGGCGGTCAAGGTCGACGCCGCCCGTCTGCTCACCTGGCAGTCCGCCAGTCAGCTCGACAACGGCGAGCGCAACACCCTCACCTCCTCCGAAGCCAAGCGCTTCGCTGCCGACTCGGCGATGGAAGTCACCACCGACGCCGTCCAGGTTTTCGGTGGCTACGGCTTCATCAAGGAGTACCAGGTCGAGAAGTTCATGCGCGACGCCAAGATCATGCAGCTGTACGAAGGCACTAGCCAGATTCAGCGCATGGTGATTGCCCGCGAGGTTCTGCTTCCTCGCAACGTTTAGCTGCCCAGCAGCATCTCTGTTACGTCGAAAGGCTCGCCCGCGCTTCGCGCTGGCGGGCCTTTCTCGTTGGGGGCTGCTGCGCCCGGGTGGTCCGTCTCGGGGCCCTATGCACGCCTGGCGGCGTCAACGCTCGACGGCTTGGGAACGCTATTTCATAGCGCCCCCTGCGCCGACTCGCTTATTCCTTGCCAG
>JAEYSQ010000024.1 GCA_023434465.1 Actinomycetes bacterium | reverse complement strand
TTCCTCCCGGAGCGTTTCCCGTTCGAGACGGACTTCGATCTGATCTTCGCCTTCTCCGTCCTGACCCACGTCTCCGAACCGGCGGCGAAGGCGGCGCTGAGGGCCGCCGCGAAATCGCTCGAACCGGGCGGGCTCTTCGTCTTCACGATCCGCCCGGCTTCCTACTTCGACGTCAACCCCCTGATGGCGGAGGCGGCCGGCCGGCTCGGATCGCCGTACGTCTTCGTCGCGCATCCGGCCGAAGATCACCCGCAGTACGCCGGCGAGGAAATGACCTACGGCGAGTCGATAATCACCCTGCCCTGGATCGAAGAGCACAGCTCCGATGAATTCGAGATCACCGACGTCGCCATGATGACCGCCGACATCTACCAGGTAGTCGTGACCCTGAGGAAGAAATGAGCGCCGGCGGAGTCGACACCACCAACTTCGAGAAGTTCCAGACCGGGAACCCGGTCGTGCGGCGCATGTTCGGCAACTTCTTTCGAACGGTCGGCGAAACGGTCGAACCTCTTGCTGCCGGATCGGTGCTCGACGCCGGCTGCGGCGAAGGGGAAACCCTGGAGCGTCTGGCCTCGATCCTGCCTTCGAACCCGGTCGGGATCGACCTGAATCCCGAATCAGTCGAATTCGCGAAAGCACGCCTGCCGGAGGCGAAACTGAGCGTCGGCAACCTGCTCGAGCTGCCCTTCGAGGACTCGAGCTTCGAGCTGGTGCTCTGCCTCGAAGTCCTTGAGCATCTGCCGGACCCCGAAGCCGGACTGTCCGAGCTGCTGCGGGTGACCGACCGTGACCTAGTGCTGTCGGTCCCGCATGAACCGTGGTTCCGACTCGGGAGTTTCGCCCGCGGCAAGTACCTGAAGAGCTGGGGCAACCATCCCGAGCACGTAAACCACTGGAACCCGAAGAGCTTCCGCGGTTTTCTCGAAGCTCAGGCCGAAGTGGTCGAGCTGCGGACCTCGATGCCCTGGATCATCGCGCGCTGCCGGCCTCGAGGCGACTGAGCGACACTTCCGGGTCGATCCCGGGACTCACCACCTGCTCGACCCAGGCCCGTTCTTCGCTGGGACGGTCCCGCCGGTTTGCGACGAGCATCTGCCCGAGCAGGCCGAGCGAGAAGAGCTGCACCCCGACCACGATCATCAGTACGCCGAGGAAGAGCAGGGGACGGTCGCCAATCGCTTCGCCCCCGATCCAGATCACCGACAGGTAGAGGCAGATCAGGAAACCCAGGCCGCCGAGCCCGACGCCGAGCGCGCCGAACAGATGAAGCGGTCGCTGCCGGTAACGGCCGAGGAAAGCGACGGTGAGGAGGTCCAGCGCGCCGCGGCGGTAGCGCTCGAGCCCGAATCGGGAGCGGCCGTGCTTGCGGGCGCGGTGGTTGACCGGGATCTCCGAGACCCGCCACCCCTGCTGGGCCGCGAACACCGGCAGGAACCTGTGCATCTCTCCGTAGACCTCGATTGAGCGGGCGCACTCGCCACGGTAGGCCTTGAAGCCACAGTTCATGTCGTGCATCTTCACCCCGGTCACCCGGGCGGTAAACCAGTTGAAGATCTTCGAGGCGAGCCGGCGGGTGAACGGGTCCTGTCGGTCCCGCTTCCAGCCCGAGACCAGATCGGAACCCGCTTCCAGCCCGTCGAGCATCCGGGGGATGTCGGCCGGGTCGTCCTGGCCGTCCCCGTCCATCGTGATCACGACGTCGCCGCGGGTCACCTGGAAGCCGGCCGCAAGGGCTACCGACTTGCCAAAGTTCCGTCGCAACCGCACCGCCCCCACCCGCGGATTCTGCCGCGCGAGTTCCCTCGCCTCGGCGAACGTGCCGTCGGTCGAGCCATCATCGACCACCACGACTTCCCACTCGACTCCCAGACCCTCGCAGGCGTCACCGATCTCACCGATCAGCGGTGCGATCGACTCGCGTTCGTTCAGGGCCGGAACGATGACCGAGATCATGGGCCCGAGGGTAAAGCACCGGTGCTACAGATCTGGATCGAGGGTGCGGCGGCCGCAAAGTGCCAAGGACCATCGAAGGTGTCGTCGGCCAGGGAAAGGTTCATCCGGCGCTTTGCCGGAAGGGTGCCGACCGGATGAGCAGGCCGATCAGCGAACCTTCCGAGCAGCAGCTGCGCGTCGGTGGGCGCGCGGAAGGTCGTGGTACCTGGTCCGAGTTCGCCGGAGACCAAACCTCCGGTTGCGGTGTGTTTTCGACAGGGGCCGGCCGCCCGGGACGCCGGTTCGATCCGCGGCAGCGTCGTCCCGATCAGGATCTGGTCAAGCCGCTCACGGCTGCCTGCCGGCCGGGTCAGGAGCTCTTCCGGGCTGGTCCCGAACTCGCCCCACGGGAGATTTGCCATCGCCAGAACTGCGCCGGCGGGAGTCTCGACCATCTCGTCGGGAGGTTCACTCGGTGGCCGGTCCCCGACCACGACCGCGGCAGCGCCGACGTTGTCCCGGAAGGCGATCGCCTGCTCGCGGTACTCTGCCCCCTGCCCGTTCAGCACTTTCAGGTTGGTGCCCATGCCGGCGATCGCGACCAGCCAGACCAGCGCCACCAACGTTGGAGACCAGGCCACTTTTCGGGATGCCTCGGCGAGGATCAGGAGCAGCACCACGGCGCCGGGAAGCAGGTAACGGATGTCGTTCGGGAGACGCCCTCCGACGCCCGGCTCCGCGACCAGAGCCTGCATGGTCCAGAGCGCGAAACCGACACCCGCGACGATCATGAGGCCCCTCCGCGGCCCTTGCGCGAAAGCGATAACCGCCGCCGCGATGACCAGCACGGCGAGGACCGGCGCGGCGGCGAACGTCAGGCTGTCGCCGGTGCTGAAACTGAAGGAGAGGCCGGCCAGAGCGTCGGCTGAATTGCCGATCGCCTGAAAGATCCAGGACGGGACCACCAACACGTTCGAGGGCGTGACGCCGTTGCTGCCGCCTTCCCCGGTCAGACCGGTCCACAGCCACCAGGCCGCATAGATCGTGATCGCGGGGACCGGCACCCACCAGCGTCCGCGATCACGTTCCGACAGCACGAGCAGCAGCGCCCCGAAGACGAACGCGAGCGCTACGGCGTA
>JAEYSQ010000022.1 GCA_023434465.1 Actinomycetes bacterium | reverse complement strand
GGTCTGGTGGGCTCGGAGTTGTGTATAAGAGACTGGTCAAAACCTGCGCCACCACGACCGGGCTGAGGGAACCGTGGGACCGGGTGGGCGTCCCGGGACACTCAGGCTGAGGGAGGCTGAATGCCGGCCGAGGTGTTGCCGCGTCCCGGGAACGCCCACCCGCGGCGTGGCAGGGGAAGCTCAGGGGTTGACGGAGGAGCCGGTTACGCCGGTGGCTCCCGTCGCGCCCGTTGCGCCGGGCTTTACGAGGATCGTTCGGCCGTCTTCAAGCTGGTAGACGGTGCCGAGGGGTTCTCCCTGGCCGACCACCGTTTCCCCGGGCTGGATCGTGATCTGCTCGGTCGTTTCGTCGGGTTCGGTGATCACTGAATCCTCGGGCACCGTGGTGGCCTGACTGGACTCGCCCTTGTCGGTCAGAGCTTCGGTGGTCAGGTTGAGTGAAGAAAGCGCGGCCAGCAGGAAGGCCACCGAAAGGATGATCCCGATGTCGAAGAGGTTGACCAGGCCGTCCAGCGGGTCGCCGGCCCGGTCCTCGCGGCTGCGGGCTCTGGCGGTGACTTTCGCCATCAGGGATTCCCCATCGAGACCTGGGTGCTGTGCCCATGTTCGACGTTCGAGGGAACGATGTGATGGAGGTGCTTGTCCGGCGCGAGGTTCGCGGCCGCGTATTCGACGTCAGAGAAATCCTGGGCGTACAGACGGTCCCGGATCAACGAGACACCGAAGGCGAGCGCGCCGGTCAGGAGTCCGGCGACCGTGATTCCGAAGGCGACCCGCAGGTTGTCGGTCAGTTCGGTCACGTTGCCGTCCGCAAGTCCGGCAAGCGCGGGTGAAAGCGGGATCAGGGTTCCCATCAGACCGAGCGCCGGGCCCATCCGGACCAGGATCCTCGTCCGCTCCAGCCGCCTGAGCGAGATGTAGTCGAACTCGGCCAGACGTTTGGCGATCCGGTTCTCGGCGTCTGGCGTCGAGCGAAGCAGCACCACCGCCTGCATCGCTGCTCGCATCGGCGAACTCCAGCAGACCAGGTTGAGCCACCCGATCGCCGAGCCTTCGTCACCCTGGGCGACGTAATACTCGGCTTGATCAACAGCGTCTTCGAGCAGCACCGGAGATCGGCGCCGGCGGCGCCAGATCTCCGCTGCGAGGATGCCGATCTCGATGATCGCCCAGGCCAAACCGAGCAGGGCGGCGATGAGAACCGGCCAGCGCAGAGCATCTGAAACGGAAAATAGGAATTCTTCGATCTGCAAAGCGACCCGAGATTCTAGTAATTCGTACCGAAACGCCCGGAATTGAACGACTCCGAGATCGACATCGACCGCCTCCTCGGCCGGATCAGCGCGGCTTCAGCTGATGGCTACAGCATCATCGTGCGCAAACGGAAGGCCCCCGGCGAAGGCTGGTTCTCCGCGGCCGAACTGGACCCTTCCGGCCGCGTGCAGGCGCTTCTGCTTTCGAGGATCAGTGGCATGGCGGGACCGCCCGAGGACCACATCAGGGCCGAGTGGCTGCTCGAGAGCATGGCCCGGGCGGTCGCCGATCTGGGCGGATCTTTCATCGTGGCGGCCGAGAGCCTTCCGGATCTGGCCCCCGACAACGTTCTGCTGGCTGCCGAAGGGGGACTGATTCGGGCGACCGGGTTGCTGGGAGACCGTGGTACGGCTACCGATGATCTCGCCGAACTGGCCGGGAGCTTCCGGACGGGTTTCGCCGGTCTGCTCGAACCGACGATCACCTGGTTGGACGCCCAGGGTCTTCGGCCAGCCAAGACCCTCTGGCATGCGGCGGCCGACCGGCTGGCTCAGTCCCTGGTCTGGTCCGGCAAAGCCTTCGACCGCCCCGACCTTGCCCTCGAGCTGACTCGCCTGACGGTCGGCCCGGAAACTCCCGACCCCCGGCTGGCGATCGAAATCGAACGGTTCGAGGACGACTGGGGCGACGAGTTCCACCTGCGAACCACCTGCTGCCTCGCCTACCGGACCGAAGGTGGCGAGCTGTGCAAGTCCTGCCCTCTGATCAAGGACCGGGCCTGATCAGTCGGCGGCCATCGCCGCCAGCTTCGTGACCGTGTTCAGATTGCGGGTGGTGCCGACGATCCCGCTGCCGAAGCTGAGTTTCGAGCGGCCGAGCCCTTCGGGATAGTGGATGAAGATCTCCCGTGCGGCTGGACGGAAGGTCTCGTTGTCGACCCCCTTCGCCCGGCCGTCCAGATCCGACGGTGGTTTGCGATCCAGGAAGAACACCGCCACCTTGTTGCCCGGTTCGTCCGGAAACGGGTTGATCTCAAGCAGGTCCCGCATCTCGCGGGCCGTGCGCACGAACACTTCGACCTTCTTGCCGGCGTAGTCCGCGAGCCGGTTCTCCAGTATCTCCTTCACCTTGGCGGGGTCATCGTCACTCCGGAAGACGACGTTGCCACTCGCGATGTAGGTGCGAACCGACTCGAAACCGGCTTCCTCGCACATCGTCTTCAGTTCTTTCATCGGCAATTTGCCGGTCCCGCCGACGTTGACCGCCCTGAGCAAAGCCACATACGAAGTTCGGTTCACGAACCGATTCTGACAAACCGGGGGTGTTTGACTACCTATTCGGTGGTCAAACGCCCCCAGCGGATTTGCGAATTGGGGCGCGGCGGACAAACCCCGAATTCTGATCCGGATTCCTGTCTCGCTATCCTCGATGGATGGCCGAACGTGACTATCTCCAGGCGGTTTCTGACCACATCGTCGTCTTTGACGGCGGCATGGGTGCGACCCTGGAGATGTTCGACCTGACCCAGGAGGACTACGGTGGCCTCGCCGGCAAGTGCCATGAAGCGCTGGTACTCAACCGACCCGACGTAATCGAGGGCGTTCACGGCTCGATGATCGAAGCCGGGGCCGAAGTCGTCGAGACCGACACTTTCCAGGCTTCACGGATCAAACTTGACGAGTGGGGTCTCGCCGATCACACCGAAGAGATCAACGTAAAGGCGGCCGAGATCGCCCGCAAGGCGGCCGGCCCGGACCGCTTCGTGGCCGGCTCGATCGGCCCGACCGGTCACCTGCCCGCCTCGGATGACCCGACCCTCGGCAACATCCGCTTCCCTGAACTCGTAACGGTCTTTACCGAGCAGGCGGGTGGCCTGGTCAGGGGTGGCGCCGACCTGATCATCATCGAAACCGCCCAGGACATTCTCGAGGTGAAGGCCGCGATCTTCGGTGCCCGCGCCGCATTCGAGGAGGCCGGCCGCGAGGTGCCAATCCAGATTTCGGTTTCGCTCTTGCCGAACGGCGGCAAGATGCTGCTCGGCACCGACATCCAGGCTGTGCTGACCACGCTCGAAGCGCTCAAAGTCGACGTGATCGGACTCAACTGCTCGACCGGTCCGGAGGACATGCGCGACGCAATCCGCTACCTCGGCGAGAACAGCACCGTGCCGGTTCACTGCATCCCGAACGCCGGCCTGCCACTCCAGGGTCCGGACGGCGAGACGATCTTCCCCGAGAAGCCAGAACCCCTGGCCAAGACCCTGGGCGAATTCGTCGAGCGCTACGGGGTCGGCGTGGTAGGGGGCTGCTGCGGCACCACTCCGGAGCACATCAAGGCGATCTCCGAGCGGGTAAAGGGACTCAAGCCGGGTCCGCGTCCGGAACCGGGCGAGATCAAGGTCTCCTCCATGATGACCGCCACCCCGTTGGTTCAGGAACCGGCCCCGACCATGGTCGGCGAGCGGGTCAACTCGCAGGGCTCGCGCCGCGCCAAAGAACTGCTGCTCGCAGATGATTACGGGACCATCACCCAGGTTGCCGAGGATCAGGTCGAGGGCGGTGCCCACGTGCTCGACGTTTGTGTCGCTCTGACCGAGCGCCAGGACGAAGACGAGCAGATGCGGGAGGTGGTCAAGCGGATCTCGCTGACCCAACCCGCCCCGATCCAGGTCGACTCGACCGAACCGAATGTGATCAAGATGGCTCTGGAGCAGATCCCGGGCCGGGCGATCGTCAATTCCGTAAACCTCGAGGCCGGCCGGGACAAGCTCGACACCGTGGTGCCGCTGGCCAAGGCGCATGGTGCCTGCCTGATCGCCCTGACCATCGACGAGGTGGGGATGGGCAAGACCGCCGAGCGCAAAGTCGAAATCGCCAAGCGGATCACCAAGATGGTCGTGGACGAACACGGGCTCGACCCCGAATCGCTGATCTTCGACGACCTCACTTTCACCCTGACGACTGGTGACGAGGAGTGGCGCCCGTCGGCTATCGAGACGATCGAGGGCATCCGCCGGATCAAGGCCGAGATTCCCGGAGTCAAGACTTCGCTCGGCGTCTCCAACGTCAGTTTCGGAGTCGGCCAGCCTGCTCGCGCCGTTCTGAACTCGATCTTCCTCCATCACTGCGTCGAAGCGGGGCTCGACCTGGCGATGGTCAACCCGAACCACATCAAGCCCTACGGCGAGATCCCGGCCGAAGAGGTCGAACTGACCGAGGACCTGGTCTTCAACCGGCGCGAGGACGCGCTCGAAAGGTTCATCGCCCACTTCGAATCGAAGGGTGAGGAAGCCGAGGAGGAAGCCGAGGACTGGGCTGCCGGAATGGAGCCGGAGGAAGCTCTCCACTTCATGATCCTGCGCCGCAAAAAGGACGGAGTCGAGGACTGGATCGACAAGTCGGTCGAGAAGATCGGCGCGGTCCCGACTCTCAATGACGTCCTGCTCCCGGCGATGAAGGAAGTCGGCGACAAGTTCGGCGCTGGCGAACTCATTCTCCCGTTCGTGCTGCAGTCGGCCGAGGTGATGAAGAAGGCGGTGTCCCGGCTCGAAAACTATCTCGACCGGATTGACGGCCACACCAAAGGCAAGGTCGTGATCGCAACCGTCTTCGGGGACGTCCATGACATCGGCAAGTCCTTGGTCAACACGATCCTGACCAACAACGGCTACACGGTGATCGACCTCGGCAAGCAGGTTCCGGTCGACACGATCATCGACGCCGCGATCGAACACGATGCCGACGCGATCGGTCTCTCCGCTCTGCTTGTCTCGACCTCGAAGCAGATGCCGATCGCCGTCCAGGAACTTCATCAGCGCGGGCTCGAATATCCGGTGCTGATCGGCGGCGCCGCGATCAACCGCGATTTCGGACGCCGCACTCTCTACCCGAACGGAAGGGAGTCCGACGAGATCTACGAACCGGGCGTCATCTACTGCAAAGACGCGTTCCAGGGACTCGACACGATGGACGCCCTGATCGACGCCGAGGCCCGCAAGGGTCTGATCGCCCGGCTTCGCCAGGAAGCCGAGGATTACCGCAACAAGCCGGTGATCGAGGAGAACCTGCCGCCGACCACTGACGACTCGGTTCGCTCAAGTGCCAGTACTGACGCGCCGATTCCGGAGCCGCCTTTCTGGGGCGTGCGCGAGATCCCGGTCGACTTCGACGAGGTCTTCAACCACCTCGACCTGCATGTGCTTTTCAAACTGCATTGGGGCGGGCGGGGCGTCAAGGGCGAGGAGTGGGAGAAGCTGGTCAGCGAGGACTTCCGGCCCCGGCTGGAGCGGATGTGGGCCGAGCAGGATTACCTCCACCCCCGGGCCCGACTCGGCTATTTCCCCTGCAACGCCGACGGTAACGAGCTGGTCATCTTCGACCCGGAGGATCACAGCAAGGAGATCAACCGCCTCGTTTTTCCCCGCCAGCCCAAGCACGACCGGATCTGCCTGACTGACTTCTACCGCCCCCTGAACGACGAAGGCATCCGCGATGTGGTCGCGCTGCAGGGCGTCACGGTCGGCCCCGAGGCAACCGAGCGGATGGACCGCCTTCACGAGGAGGGCGAGTTCGCCGAACAGCTCTTCACCCACGGGCTCAGCGTCCAGTCAGCCGAAGGCATGGCCGAGTGGCTCCACTACAAGTCGCGTCACGACCTCGGCATCAAGTCCAGCCAGGGTCGCCGCTATTCATGGGGATACCCGGCCTGCCCGGATCAGTCCGAGCACGAGAAGGTCTGGGATCTGCTCGAACTCGACCAGATCGGCATGTACCTTTCGGGCGGCTTCGCGGTGATGCCCGAGCAATCCACGGTCGCGATCATCGCTCACCACCCCCAGGCGGTCTACTTCGGCATGAAGTCCGGCTTCATCCCCAAGGGTGAAGCCCCGGACGAGGTAATCGCCGAATCCGACCGCTCCGCCAACCCGCCGGAATCCGACCCCGCCGAGGGCGCGGTCGAGTCCGAGACGGAACAGGCAACCGCCGGCACCGAAGGTTGAGCCGGAACGAAAAGGCGATTCTGGGCGATTATCGCCCCAAATCGCCCGTTCGATTTCCCGACGGGCGGATTCGCGGGGCTCAGTCCGGGTCGCCTTCGAGGACCGAGCGGATCTGTTCGGGGATCGGTTGGGGAGTGTGCTGCTCGGAGTCGACGCAGACGTAGGAGATCTCGATCTCGGCGATCGCTTCTCCCTCGCGGGTGAACTCGAATTCCATGCTCAGCGAACGGGCGGTCACCGTGCCGACGCTGACCCTGACTTCGAAAAAGTCGTCAAATTCGAGCGGGCGGCGAAACTTGATGTTCGCTTCGGCCAGGACCACGTCCAGGCCGATCTCGTTGAAGCCTGAGTACCCACCGAGGTGCTCGCGCCAGAACTCGGTCGCCGCCACGTCGGTGTAGACGAGGTAGTTCGAATTAAAGACGATCCCGACCCGGTCGCATTCGTTGTAGCGGACCCTCAGCCTGTGCGTGGTTTCAGCGGTCATGAGCTCCGGCGAGAGTACTCGAACCGACCTTGTTTCTCATGAACTCGACGATCGCGGCGGAAACTGCATCCGGGTCGTCGAGAGCCACAAAAGTCCGGCCGCCGGGGATCCATTCGATCCGTGAATTCGGGAGCATCGCGGCCAGACGCCGAGCCAATTCGGGCTTGAAGAACCGGTCCCGGTCCCCCCAGGTAAGCAGCACCGGCCGCTCGGAGCTCCTCAGCTTTTCCGCAGCCTCGAACGCCTGGTTCTTATCCAGCCCGCCGATGACCTTGTTGGCGTCCCGCCGGATCCCGGAGTCGCCGGTCGGCCCCAACCAGGCCTTGAGCTGATCGTCGGGAATCGGTTTCGCGGTCAGCAGCCGGTAGGTGGCCCAGCGCACCGGTTTCAGCTTCATCAGCAGCCCGAGCGGAGCGATACCGCCGGGCAGTTTCGCCAGGGGCGGGAGCAGCGTGAACGGAAAGGGCGGATAGACGTCGAGCGCGTCGCAGTTGTTGAGAACCAGCGCGGCGACCTTCCCGGGGTGCTGCGCGGCGAGCATCTGGGCGACCGCTCCACCTGAGTCGCTGCCGACCACGGTCACCGGGCCGAGGTCGAGGGCATCGATGAAGTCACCGATCAGGTCCGCCACGAGCGGCGGACTGAGTTCTGTCTCCGCTTTGAGGGGGATCCGGTGCGCGCCCATCGGGGTCTCCGGGCGAACGCATCGGAATCCGGCTGGCACCAGACGCTCGACGAGTCCGTCCCACAGTGAAGAGTCGACGAATATCCCGTGGGAAAAGAGCAGGATTGGTCCCTCTCCTTCATCCCGGTAGGCGACCGTTCCCTGTCGCAGATCAATTGTTTTCGATTGCATCGAAATCTTCCTTCCGCTTTGACATACCAACGGTATGTGTGGTCATCAAAGTAACATACCGACGGTATGAGTATTCGGAAAAGCCGCTCCGAGCGTTCGGACGCGACCCGTGACGCCCTGATTGCCTCGGCCCGTCGCCTCTTCGGTTCCCGCAGCTACGCCAAGGTTTCACTGGCCGAGATCGTCGAGTCTTCTGGAGTGACCAAAGGCGCGCTCTACCACCATTTCCCCGGCGGAAAGAAGGACCTGATGGAAGCGGTCTACGAGCAGGTCGAGTCCGGGTTCACCAAGATGATCGCCGCCCAGGTGCTGCCCTCGCTCGGCGAAGAAACCGACCCCCTGAACGTGATGGAGCTGGCGGTGGGGGCCACCCTCGAAGCTAGTCTCGATCCCGAACTCCAGCAGATCGTCCTGATCGATTCCCCTGCCGTTCTCGGCTGGACCCGTTGGCGCGAGATCGCCGACCAGTACAGCCTCGCCGTGATCAAGTCTTTGCTCGCGGCAGCGGTCGAGTCGGGATCAATGAAGCAGCTGCCCACCGATTCGATGGCCTACCTCCTGATGGCCTCACTCTCCGAAGCGATCCTGATGATCGCCCGGGCGAATGATCAGGAGAAGGCGAAAGCCGAAGCGGCGGAGTCAATGGGCGCAATCATCGCTGGACTCCGCCGCTGAACTTTCAACTTGCGTTTGTGACACCCGTGTCAGCGGATCCGGGTCACAGCGATCGCACACTTCGGCACCCGTTTGTTGATCGTGCAGATCGTGACGTCAACTCGCGACTTTCTATTCCATTTGCGCGTCCTGCAATCACTCGCACCGGCGCAGGCAAAGTAGCGTTTGGTCATGCGGAAGCGAATCTTTCCGCGACCCTTGTACGGAAGCCGGAAGCGCCGCTTCAGGGCGATCCCAAATCCGTTTCCACCTCGGTAGATCGTCGGCTGAAGGAAGATCGTCACCTTTGACCTGCGAGGGAAGTTTTTGACTCTCAGCTTCACTTGCTTCCCCGGTTTCACTGACTTCTGGGCGAAGGCTCTTGGAGCGGCATCGGCCGACCCCACTCCAACCATGACGCACAAAAGGACAGCGGTGATGGACGCTGCCGCAATCAGCAGAATCCGGTGAGATAGAACCATTGCGCCATCGTTACAGGTTCTCGTTTCTGATCGCACGCCGATCGACGTGTCGGCGCCCTTGAGCGTAAGAGGCATTCACCCGATGTCGGACCGTCGAGATGGTCTAGGCCCCGAGATCGATTATTTCCAAACTCAGTCGGCCTCCGTCGACCACCGCCAGCCCCATCGACCTGCATGGGGATCGGCGACGTTCGGTCGGACTGCCGGGGTTGAAGATCTGGAAATCGTCCTCTTCCTCATGGAGCGGCAAGTGCGAATGGCCGAATATGACCGCGTCGTGAGCGGGGAAGAGTTTCTGCATCCGGGCGAGGCGACCCTGCTTCGGACCGGAGTCATGGATCAGACCGATCCGCACCGACTCGACCTCCACCGTCGTGCTCTCGGGAAACCAGTTCCGCAGGTCCTTCGAGTCGACGTTGCCATGAACCGCTGTGACCGGAGGACCGAAGCTCCTGAACAGATCCAGGACCGGAGCTTCCATGAAATCGCCGCCGTGGATGATCAGGTCGGATCGCCGGCAAATCTCGACGCACCGTTCCGGCAACTGGCGCCGTCCTTTCGGCATGTGGGTATCGGAAACGATCGCGATCGTGGTCGGCACGGGGTGATCTTAAGGTCCGCCGGAAAAGGGAAACTTCCATCCATGAGCGAATTCACTCCTTTCCATCGCGGCGGCAATGGCGAGCCGCTGGTCCTGATCCACGGCTTCACCGGAACCTGGGAAATCTGGGAGCCAATCATCGCCCCGCTTGAGGACAAGTACGAAGTCTTCATCCCCACCTTGCCGATGCATGCGGGAGGACCGGAGATCGATGGTGAAGCGAGCGTCGACCTGCTGCTTGAAGGCACCGAAAAGCTGCTCGACGACGCCGGGATCGAGACCGCCCACATCGTTGGCAACTCGCTCGGTGGTTATGCGGCGCTCCGGCTCGCCGCCAACGGTCGTGCGAAGACCGTCAACGCTCTCGCCCCGGCTGGCGGCTGGGCGCCCGGTGATCCGGTACTCGGCGAAACGATGGACTTCTTCCAGCAGATGCAGCCGATGATCGTGGCCGCCGCCGAGAACGTCGACGACGTCGTTGCGACCCCGGAGGGTCGCGCGATCGCCGTCCAGTTCCTGACCGAAAGCCCGGAGGTGGTCTCGGCGGATCTGGCCAAGAAGATCCTGCTCGCGGCTGCCGGCTGCACCGAAGCGATCGCCCTCGCCGAGATGGGCCGCACCGCCGAGTGGGGGTTTGACCTCAGCGCGATCGATTGTCCGACCCGGATCGTGTGGGGCACCGAAGACAAGATCCTCGCTTGGCCCGGCGCCGCGGCCCGCTACCGGGAAGGCCTGCCCGACGCCGACTGGGTCGTACTCGAGGGAGTTGGCCACTGCCCGATGCTGGATGTTCCAGAAAAGACAGTCGAGCTGATCACCGAATTCACCGCAAGCTAGCGCCCCGGCCGGATTTGTCAGCCTGCCCGATGCCCCGCTGAACCTTTTGACTGTCCGCCTGGCTGGCCTCCGATGAAAGCCTTGATCGGGGGTCCGATCAGGTCCGGCCCGGCTTCGTGGTCCGCTCCCTCAACCAGGAGGCACTGCGCGTCCGGCAGCTCCGCAGCCAGGGTTTCGGCGACCTCGATCATGAACGGAAAGGTTTCGGTACCCGCGAGGGTCACGGCCGGACAGGTGATCTGCGAAAGGAGGTCCCGCGGGATCTTCCCGCCTGTCGCGTCCCCGACCGCGACCGAGTCGTAGGCAAGGCTCCGGCCCTTCGCGACCCAGTCCGCCCACTCGTCAGACTCCTTCATCCCGTCGATCATCGCCTGGGGCATACCGACCGTTCGCAGGAAGAGCTCGACCGCACCAGCTTGGTCACCTCGATCGAGGATCGCCCGAAGCTCGCGGTTGTATTCGGCCGGATCCGACGCCGACTGATCTGGATCGTCGGGGTCATAGGGAGCCTCGTGGACGATCAGCTTCTCTGGCTTCAATCGGGCCGCTGCCTGGAGGGCGAGTGCCGCCCCCGACGAGTGGCCGTAGAGGGAGTACGGCTCACCGATCGCGTCGGCCAACGCTTCGATGTCCTCGATTTCACCTGCCGCTGAATCAGGAAAGACGCTTTGTGCGTCGGTTGAATCTCCGCGCGACCGACGGTCGTAGTTGACGACTGTCAGTTCGTCCGCGAGCGACTCGGCGAGCGCCCCCATCGCGGTGCGGTCCGTCAAAGCACCTGCCACCAGAACCACGACCGGTCCCGAGCCGGTCCGCTCGAAAGCGATCCTGGTGCCATCCGACGATTCAACCGTTTCCATTTCACCTCTCCAGAAAGTGGATTTTCTCTCCCTCGCGGCCGAGGATAGCGAGCACATCCACGGGACCGTCGATCGCGCCAAACCAGTGCGGAGTCCAGGTGTTGAACTCGACCGCTTCGCCGGGCTTGACGATGAAGTCCTCATCTCCGAGCAGGAGACGCATCTGACCCTTGAGGACGTACATCCAGTGGTGCCCGTCGTGCACCGGCAGCTTCGCCGGTGGCTTGTTGCGGGATGCATGGATCCTCATCTTCGATGC
>JAEYSQ010000214.1 GCA_023434465.1 Actinomycetes bacterium | reverse complement strand
GGTTAGTCCTAGGCCCAAGCGGGTGCTGCCCGGTAGGTGCCTCGGGACGAGTCAGAGCGAGATCGGTTCTCGCGGCTGATTCTGAAACTTAGACGACCGCTTCTACCAAGCGACCTAGACTCCAGAGTGGCTCGTTCAGGGTTCAAAAGGTCGCGTCCCGGAGGTACCACTCGGCGTCGAGGGCGCCTTTGCAGCCCGATCCGGCCGCGGTGATCGCCTGGCGGTAGGTGTGGTCGACCAGGTCGCCGACCGCGAAAACGCCGTCCAGGTTGGTCTTGGTCGAGGCGGGGTCGGTGATCACGTATCCCTCCGCGTCGGTGTCAACCTGCCCGGCCACCAGCTCGGAGCGCGGAATGTGCCCGATCGCGATGAAGACGCCATCGACTGGCACCTCTTCGATCTCGCCGTTCTCGGAATGCTTGAGCCGGACCTTTTCCAGTGCGCCGTCCTCGCCGGGAAGGAATTCTTCGGGTGACCAGGGAGTCTTGAGCGCGATGTTGGGCTGGCTCTCGGCCCGCTCCTGCATGATCTTCGAAGCGCGGAACTCGTCCCGCCGGTGGACCAGGTCCAGATCGGAGGCGAACTTCGAAATGAAGACCGCGTCTTCCATCGCCGAATCGCCGCCGCCGATAACCATGGTCGAGCGGTCCTTGAAGAAAGCCCCGTCGCAGACACCACAGGTCGAGACGCCGCGACCCATCATTTCCATCTCGCCGGGGATTCCCAGCCGCTTCGGCTCGGCTCCCATCGAGAGGATCACCGTCTTGGCGTGGTAGACCTCGTCGCCGAGGTAGACCTTGTGGATACCGCCGTCGGTCAGTTCGACCCGATCGACGTCATCGGTGATGAACCGGGTGCCGAAGCGCTCGGCCTGGTCCCGGAAACGGGTCATCATCTCCGGGCCCATGATTCCCTCCGGGAAGCCCGGATAGTTCTCGACGTCGGTCGTGTTCTGGAGCTGGCCGCCCCACTGGAACCCTTCGAACACGAGCGGGCTCAGCTCGGCCCGGGCTGCGTAGAGCGCGGCCGTGTACCCGGCCGGGCCGCCGCCGATGATGATCATGTTCTCGACTTGCGTTTCGCTCATTTTCAGTCCCTGTTCAACTTCGAAATCATTACTTTACTTTCTGAAGTAAGTGTAGCGCTCCGGTCCACACTAGCTCCCTCAGAGAATCTCTTCGATCAGGCCGGGTCGGGGCGGCCGGTCGATCGGCAACCCCTCTCGCTTCCAGCGCTTGACCGTACTTCGCAACTGGAAGAAAGCGGCGACCCCCGGCGGGATCGGCAACCAGAAGGCGACCAGGCGATAGATCAGGATCGCCGCGAAGACCTGCTCCTCGGGAAAACCGAACAGCACGAAGGTTCCGATCATGCCGGCATCAACCGCACCGACCCCGGCCGGGACGAACGGAATCAGGTTCGCGACCATTCCGATGAAGAACCCCATCACCACGACCCCGAACGGGATCGCGATGCCAAAGGCCTTGAAGGAAGCCCAGAGAATTCCGATGTTGGCGGCCCAGAATCCGATCGCGCCGATCACCGCCAGGCCGGCCCGGGAAGGGTGGGCGACCAGCTTGAGTGCCGTCCGGACGCCGTCCGCGACCATCGCCGGAACGGTCGAGAGCTTGGCCAGGAACTTGACCCCGGCGTGGCGGCGGGAAAAGGAGTCCATGCGTCTTTCGATGTCGGCCGGGACCAGTGCGAGCGCGCCGCCCAGCAGCATCACCAGCAGGGCGATGCCGGCCGGGACGAAGGTCAGGGAAACCGTGGTCGAACCGCTCAGGACGCCAAGGCCGAGCAGGATGCCGAAGACCAGCACCGCCAGCGGATAGAAGAGATAGTGCAGCACGATGAAGGCGACCATCCTGGTGCCGACGTCACGTCGTTCCATGCCGCCCTGGCGAAGCGCCCAATAGGTGAGCACGACACCGCCCGCCCCGCCGGCCGAGAAGAGCAGGGTCGCCGCGAAACCCGCCATGTTGATCTCGTAGGCCTCTCGCCAGCTGATCGGGAACGACTCACCGCCGACCACGGCACGAAACAGCGCTATGTATGTGATGAAGGAAAGGACACAGAAGCCGATCGCGATCACAACGTAGATCGGCTTCGCGCTCTTCAACATTCCGATCGCGTCCCCGAAGCCGGCCAGCTTCGGCAGAAAGAAATAGATCGCCACGATCAAGACGACGATCAGGGCTACCGTCTGAATCACCCCTTTGGTGGTGAAGTCGGGAAGGCCGTCGCCTTCCTCTTCAACCGCTGGAGTCCGTTCCACAGTCTCGGTCATCCGCCGGCTGCGATCGCCTCGAGTCGCTGAAGCCTGCGATTGATCATTTCGACGACCGGACGGGCCAGCGGCTCGCCCTTGCGGGCGAGCAGGACTACTCCCGCCCCGGCCAGCAGATCGGTCACGTAATGCTCGCCGAGGTAGACGAGGGCAAAGCCAAGCGAGAGGGCGTAGACCCAGCCCAGCGTCCCTTCGACCTTGCCGCCGGCGTCGCTCAGGAGAATCGCGGCCATCAAAGCGGTGGCAAAGTGAAGCGAAGGCATCGCCGCCCAGGGGTTCGAGCCGAGCGTCCCGAAGATCCGGGTCCAGGCCGGGCCCCAGAGCTTCTCCCCGTACTCGAGCATCACCCGCTTGACGTGCTCGTCGGCGATCTCCGGATCGATGTAGCGGTTCTCGGCCGCCCACCAGGGTGGAGCCGTCGGGAGTGCGAAGTACATGGCGCAACCGATGTCGAAGGTCGCGGCGAGTTGCCGGGCCGACTCGGGGAACTTCTCCTTGTTGCGGAGTGCGATCCAGAAGATCGCCGCGTACGGCTGGATGAACCAGAACCAGTGCGTCCAGGCGGCGAACTTGGTCAGGTCGTTTCCGAAACGGCCCTGATGAAGCCACTTCTGCAGGCGCGCGTTGGGGAGGACGCCGCGACCGATCCAGCGGTCAATCTTGATCGGGTACTCGACGTAGAGTCGCTCGCGTAACCGTTTCGGGTCGTCGTAAGGGAGCTCGTGACAAACCGCGAAAGCCCACATCTGGGCCGCGAAGAGTCCGAGGTCCCGGCGCCGCGAGCGGGGCCAGAGAACGGCGATCGCCAGTGGTGCGGACACCGTCGAAGCGACCGTGACCGCAGTCGGGATCTTCAGTTGCCGCCGGACGTGAGGCACGATTACCGCAGCCGCCATCGCACCCACGGCGGCGAGGCGTATGGCGGTCTGCTTCGGCGACCGCCGGGGCTTGAACGAGGTCGGCAATCTCATCCCGGATTGACAGCGTATGCGACGGCGCGGCGCGGCCCCCGCTACTGCGATTAGAATGGCCCGCGTCTTGCTGCCTCGATCCAGAAAACCAGTGTCTCTGTTCATCTCTCTGGCCGGCGTGCTGATCGCCTTCGCGCTGAACGCATCCCCGGCCATGGCGCTTTCGCTCAATCCGGACGCTGCCTCGCCCGGGATCGAGGACGGCAATGTCCTGCACTGGATCTTCTTCATCGTGATCATCGCGGTGATCGTGATCGTCAACCTGGCGATCCTCAAAGCGGCCCGCCCCCGCAGCCGGGCAGTCAGCCCGAAGGCCGGTCGGAAGATTTCCCAGGGCCGGCTGGCGATCGGCCTCAGCCTCTTCGCGCTCGCCCTCTTCGTCGTCGCGGCCGTGTTTTGCGGCAAGTCCCGGGAGATTCCCGCCGTCAACGCGGAACCGGTGGCGGGACAGGTCGAAGGCGAACCGCTGGAGATCCGGGCGACCGGACAGCAGTGGCTCTGGCGCTTCGACTACCCGAACGCTTCGTTCAGCTACCGCCGTCTGGTCGTACCGGCCGGAGTCACCGTGCAGCTCAACCTGGAATCCACCGACGTGGTTCACGGCTGGAATGTGCCGGAACTGACCGGCAAGGCGCAGGCGATTCCGGGCAAGAGCACCAAGATCTACTTCCGGGCCGACGAGCCGGGGACCTACACGAACCGCTCCTCGGTCCTCTCCGGGCAGGGTTACGACACCATGGAGATCGAGGTCCAGGTCGTGCCCCCGGAGGAGTACGAGGTCGCGATCGAATCGCTGAAGAAGAACATCCAGGACGCTCAGGACAAGGTCGAAGCTGAATTCCAGGCCTCCCGCGAGAAATCCGAGGAATCATCCGATCAGGCCAAAAAGGCCGAGACCACTGAAAACAACGACGACGCCGAAAGCGCTGACGCCGAATGAGCCGCTCCACCAGCTACCCCCAGACGATGCCGCCGACCCGGCCCGAGGTTACTTCCGACGGTCCGAAGGAGCGCCAGACCCGCTGGGCCGAGCTCGCCTCAAGCGCCGACCACAAGGACATCAGCCGGATCCTGATTGGTTCCGCTTTCGGTTCGATCTTCCTCGCCGCCCTTGAGCTTCTGCTCCTCCGGGCCCAGCTCGCCGTCCCCCAGAACTCCTTCCTCGAAGGAGTCACTTTCGACCGTCTGCTCTCGGTATACGGCGAAACCGCAATCTTCCTGGTCGCCCTGCCGCTGGCGATCGGGCTGCTCTACTACGTGGTGCCGCTCCAGATCGGTGCCCGCACGACCGCAATTCCGAGGGTCGGCCAGATCGGACTCTGGCTCTTCATCTTCGGCGGAATCCTGCTTTACGGCTCCTTCCTCTTCACCCCGCCGGAAGCCGGCATCAATCCGCTTCCCCCCTTCTCCGACGCCACCTTCTCACCGAACAACGGCGTCGACGTCTGGATCGGCTCGACCGGTCTGATCACTCTCGGGCTGTTGCTGGTCGCGATCGACCTCCTGGCCACGGTCCACAACCTGCGGGCCCCGGGCATGGCCTGGCGCCGTGCGCCGTTCTTCACCTGGGCCGGCGCGATCGTCGGCTGGCTGTTCGCGGTAATCGCGCCGATCTTCCTCGCTGCGATCACCATGCTCCTGGTCGACCGCATCTACGACGGCGGCTTCTTCTCCGGTGACGAAGGCGGATCGCCGATCCTCTGGCAGCACTTCAGCTACCTCTTCTTTACCGGTGTCTACATGTCCGTTTCGATCACCTTCCTCGCCGCGATCGGCGAAATCGTTCAGACCTTCACCGGCCGTGAGCTGCCGCGCAAGGCGGTCACCAGGTCGCTGGTCGCGATCGCGGTCATCGGCACTCTCGCCTGGACCCAGAACATGCTTACCGTGCCGATCGGCAGCGGCTGGAAGTACTTCGGGATGCTGATGGCACTGGCCCTGATCGTCCCCTTCGGCCTGATCTTCTACAACCTGATCACAACCGTCAGCCGGAGCGATTTCCACATGCGGGCGCCGCTTCGCTTCGCCCTCGGCGCGCTCTCGCTGGCATCGATCGGTCTCGCGGCCGAGCTCGCCCAGTCGACGATCGCGATCGCCACCCAGCTGTCCCAGACCTACGATGCCTGGGCTGCCACCCACTTCGCCCTGATCGGCTTCGTCGTCTTCGGCGGATTTGCCGCCGTCACCTACTGGTATCCGAAGATGACCGGTCGGGAGCTCAACGAGGATCGGGCCGCCAAGTCGTTCGGCCTGATGTTCGCCGGCGCGATCATCGCCCTGCTGCCACTCTTCGGAGCCGGTGTCGCCGGCCAGGTAACCGACTCCTACCGCTGGTTCAGCACCGAGGACGTCGGCGTATACAACATGATTTCCGCGGTAGGCACGCTGATTCTGTTCGTCGGATTGGTGCTGGCGATCGGCAACCTGATCAAGAGCCGCACCGAGGAGCCCGCCGCCACTCCGGATCCTTACCGGGGCGACTCACTCGAGTGGCTGGCCCTCTCGCCGCCGCCGGCCCACAACTTCGACGTCCTCCCGGACGTCCGCAGCACTCGTCCGATGCGCGACATCCGTGAGGCGATCACTCGCCGCGACGCGGAGACGGCAGAGGCCGGGAGTGACGCACAGCCGGTAGCCTGAAGGTCATGACTTCCGGTGCCGACGCGCACTCAGTGCGTTCTCGGCAGGCCGCGCCGCCCGCGCAGTCCGGCCTGCAGCTTGATCTGATCCCGCTCGTGCGGGATTACGT
>JAEYSQ010000186.1 GCA_023434465.1 Actinomycetes bacterium | reverse complement strand
GAGCCTTCGGGGATTTCAGCCTCGCCACCATGACTCGATCGTGAACGGAAAAAGCTCACATGTGGCTCGCAGAGCGCAACAACTGTGTGACAGGCGTTGACTTCGGGTTCCGTTGACGGCTCCGGAGTCGCGGATAGAGTCAGGGCATGTCCGATCGCAGAAACCCCTCGTCGACTCCACCAGCAGCGCCGAACAAGGAAGTTCAGTGGAAGTTCTGGGCCTGGGGAATCGCAGTGCTGTTGCTTTTGATCATCGTGCTGCAGAATTCCCAGGACGTCCAGTTCAAGCTGCTCTTCTTCGTCGACACCTCGGCCCCGCTCGTTTTTCTTCTGCTCCTCGCGGCAGCGCTCGGTGCGGTGATCGGGTACACGGCACCCATCCTTCGCCGGCACCGGCACAAGACCCGCAAGGACTACGGCAAGGAATAGGAACTATCGCTGCCGACCAGGCCGGTTCGCCTGGAGGGAGCCGGATGGTCAGGGAACTCCGCTGTCGAGTCGGCGGCGGGTGATCTCGATCGCTTCCGGACTGGAGTCGATCAGGACATAGCCTCGTCCGAGCTGGCGACAGACCGCGCCGAGGGTTCCGGAGCCACAGAACGGGTCCAGGCAGAGGTCGCCGGGGCGGGTGGAAGCGGTGACCATGCGGCGCAGGATCCCCTCGGGCTTCTGGGTCGGGTAACCGGTCTTCTCGGCTCCGTTGGTCGGGACGATCGTGTGCCACCAGACGTCGGTCGGCAGCTTTCCTTTCGCCGCCTTTTCCGGGGTGACGAGGCCGGGGGCCATGTACGGCTCCCGGTCGACCTCGGTCGAATCGAACAGGTAACGGTCGGGGTCCTTGACATAGACCAGGATCGTGTCGTGTTTGGCCGGCCAGCGACGCTTCGACTTGCCACCGTAGTCGTAGGCCCAGATGATCTCGTTGAGAAAGCATTCCCGGCCGAAGATCCCGTCCAGCATCACCTTCACGTAGTGGGCTTCGCGGTAGTCGATGTGGAGGTAGAGCGTGCCGGTCTCGTCGAGCAACCGGTGGATCTCCCGCAGCCGCGGTTCGAGAAAGGCAGCGAAATCATCGAAAGCGTCCGCATATGAAGCCGTCGCCGGGGCGCCGTCCCCTTCCGCCTCAACCGCCTCGGTCCGGTACCGGCGCCCGCCGAATCCGGTCCGGTCCCCCTCCTCGTCGGCCACCGCCTTCACCGACTGCCGGGTCTGCGTCCGCCCCGTATTGAAAGGCGGATCGGCATAAACCAGCTTAAAAGCGCCATCCCCGAAACCACCCATCAACTCAAGGTTGTCCCCCAGCAGAATCTGGTCGCCAGCCTCGGTCACCGAACCAACCTAGCGATGAAACCGACTCGACCGCAAAGCGAATGAAGTCACCGAGATCCGCGAAATCGTTCGTATAGACGAAAAACTCGGATCTCGCGAAAAGCGAACTAGTTCCGGGTGGTTCGTCTCGGAGACCCTGGGCGCGGCTGGCGAGGAACAAGCCCGGAAACGGCCGCGATAGTACGCGGGTACATGAGCTGCCGTTTCCGGGCGTTGACGAAGCCAGGCGTGCATAGGGGCCCGAGACGGGCCGCCCGGGCCTAGAGGTTGCCTAGTTCGGTGACGATGTCCTGCACGGTGCCCTTGGCGTCGCCGAAGACCATGGCCGTCTTCTCGTTGTAGAAGAGGTCGTTGTCGATCCCGGCGAAGCCGGTGCTCATCGAACGCTTCAGGACCAGCACCTGCTGGGCTTCTTCGACTTCGATGATCGGCATGCCGTAGATCGGGCTTGACTCGTCGGTCTTCGCGGCCGGGTTGACCACGTCGTTGGCGCCGATCACGACGCAGACGTCTGTCTGCGGCAGGTCCGGGTTGATCTCGTCCATCTCGCGGAGCTGGTCGTAAGGCACATCGGACTCGGCCAGGAGGACGTTCATGTGGCCGGGCATGCGACCGGCTACGGGATGGATCGCGTAGTTAACCGTGACGCCCTTCTTGGCGAGTTCGTCGGCCATCTCCTTGACCGCGTGCTGGGCCTGGGCGACGGCGAGACCGTATCCGGGAACGATTACCACCGAGTCGGCGTAGGCAAGCTGGATCGCGGCGTCCTGTGCGTTCATCGACCGGTAGGGACGTTGCTCCTTGTCGCCGCCTCCGCCCGAGGTCGAACCCATTCCCCCGAACAGGATGTTGGCGACCGAGCGGTTCATCGCGGTCGCCATCGCCAGCGTGAGGATGGTGCCCGACGAGCCGACCAGGGTGCCAGCGACGATCAGAGCGGTGTTGTCAAGGGCGATGCCGGCGGCGGCTGCCGAGAGGCCGGTGAAAGCGTTGAGCAGCGAGATCACGACCGGCATGTCGGCCCCACCGATCGGCATCACCACCCCGAGTCCGAGCAGGGCAGCGAGGACCAGCATCCCGATGAACACCGGCTCGTCGAGGTTCAGGTACTCGTTGTTGATGCCGAGGTAGACGCCGCCGGCCACGAGCAACGCGAGCAGCACCGCATTGATGGCCTTCTGGCCCGGCAGGGCCAGCGGCTGGCCCGGAATCAGTTCCTGGAGCTTGCCGAAGGCGACGTTCGAACCCCAGAAGGAGATCGAGCCGATCACCATGGCCAGCAGAGTCGGGATCAGGACCTCGAGCGAGACGGTCGGTCCGCCGATGTTCGCGACCGCGGCCGAGGCGCTGTCCGGGGAGGCGCCGTGAACCACCGCGAAGTCCTTGAGGACGGTCGCTGCCTCCTTGCCCTGATGGACCCAGTGGCGGTACTCGGACCAGGCGATCAGGGCGATCGCGCCGCCGCCGAGGCCGTTGTAAAGCGCGACCATCTGCGGCATCTCGGTCATCTTGACCCGCTTCGAGGCAACCGCCCCGACGACCGTGCCGATCACGATGCCGGCGATGATGATGCCCCAGTTACCGATGCCGTCGAGGGCCAGGGTGGTGGCGACGGCGATCGCCATGCCGATCGCGGCGACCCCGTTTCCGCGGCGGGCCGAGGTCGGGTGGGTACCCAGCTTGATGCCAAAGATGAACAGCGAGAAGCTGATGATGTAGAGAATCGCGACCAGCGACGAATCAGGCGCCAGCGCGGCAATCGCGGAACTCACGAGCCGGCCTCCGTCGAGTCAGCGGCCGAGTCTGATGCGGCGGGTTCGGGCTTTTTCTTCTTCGGCCCGAACATCTCCAGCATGCGGTCGGTGACCATGAAGCCGCCGACGATGTTGATCGTGCCGAAGACGATCGCGATGAAGCCGATCAGCTCGCCGATGAAGTCGTTGG
>JAEYSQ010000156.1 GCA_023434465.1 Actinomycetes bacterium | reverse complement strand
CGGATTGGTGGTCGATGTCGACGAAAGTGCCGACCGGGCCTACTCGTCCGGGCGGTCGGGGGTCGGCGCGGTCCTCAAAGGGCCTTTGACCTTCTTGGGGGAGCGAGAACTCGAGGTTGTCTATGGGCCCGTCAACCCGAAGCGGTTGACGCGTACCGTGAACCGGATCGCCGGGCAGATCGACCGGAAGCCGTTCCTCGGAGCGCTGGCGATCGAGCCCGACACGCTCGAAGCGGCAGTCGTGGAGCCCCGGGCAGGAGTCGTCGTGCGACGCGGTGCCGCCGGCCAGACGTTGCTTGCGACTTTCCGGGAAGGACGGGAGTCAATGGAGATTCCCGTTCGGCGAGAGGCGGCTCCGAGCGAGGCCGAAGTTCAGGCGGTCGCCCGTGACGCCGAGCGCTATCTGCTGGAACCCGTCCAGATCCGCACCGCCGGGGGCCCCGTGACCTTTGCTCCGTCGCAGCTGGCGAGAATCCTGACCGTCGAAACGGACGCTGGCTCGGGCCCGGGGGTCCGACTTGGCGGTGACCGCGATAAAGCCGCCGCGCTGATCGCCAGCCTCGCTGATCGGCGTGACCGGCCCGCCAGAGATGCCGGAATCGACACCCCGGCCCAGCCGCCGGTCACCTTGAGCGAGCCGGGAGACGTCAGCTGGCAACCGGTGCCTGGCGCGGCCACCTTCACGCGTGCCTCCCCCGGTCGCAGGATCCTCCGGGACCGTTCGGTCCGGAACCTGATCGCGGCGATCCGTGAAGGTGAACACGAGGCCCGCTTCCCGACCGAACGGGTCGAACCGGGCGTGCCGACCAGCGCTGTGCGGGAAGCGACTTCGCTGCTGGGAACTTTCACCACCAGTTACGCCTGCTGTGAGCCACGGGTAACGAACATCCAGCGGATGGCAAGAACCGTTGACGGGACGGTTGTAGGCCCCGGCGAGCAGTTTTCCCTGAACGAGGTCGCCGGCGAACGCACCCGGGCCAACGGGTACAAGCCAGCACCCACGATCGGGGAGGGAAACGAGTTGATCGACACGGTCGGGGGCGGCGTCTCGCAGTTCTCGACCACGATGTACAACGCTGCCTACTTCTCCGGTTTGCAGATCGACACCCACACCGCTCACAGCTTCTACATCGATCGCTACCCGGCCGGGCGGGAATCGACGTTGAACTTCGGCACGATAGATCTGCTCTGGACCAACGACACGAGCGCCCCCGTGGTCGTCCGCTCATCAGCATCCGACACTTCGGTGACGGTCAGCCTCTACGGAGATAGCGATGCTCGCCGGGTCCGAGCCGAAACCCAATCCCGCTCGGGGAACTCACTGGGCGCCTTCGACATCACGATCGATCGGGTGATCGTCCGCCGCGACGGCAGCCGCGACCGCGACTCGTTCACCACCAGCTATGGCCTGCCCGCGGAATAGCTGCCCCGGAGCGCCCTGGGTGGACCTGGTGACCCACGCCATGTTCGGCGGGGACTGAATTAGCCGCCGGATCAGGATGTGCGCGGAGGTTTCGTTCTTCTCGGACGCACTGACTCAAACGCCGCGGCAAAGCGCAGCAGATCGTTGTCATCCCAGCCTCGCCCGGCGAAAGTCAGGCCGACCGGCACTTCGGTATCGGCCATCGTGCCCATCGGCACGGTGACCGTGGGAACGCCGCAATGACGGATCGCCACATTTCCGTTGGCTACCCAGACCCCGTTTGCCCACGCTTTGTCCGCCGACCTGGGATTGACGTCCGCATCGGCCGGCCCCACGTCCGCCACGGCCGGGAAGACCACCGCGTCCAGTCCGAGGGCGTCCATCCACTGCTCGAGGTCGACCCGGCGGGTTTCCTCAAGACCTCTCAGGCCGCCCTCGAGTAACGGCAACTCGTCCCAGGGAACGATTCCCCGTTTCGCGATCTCGACGTACTCTTCCATCCCGAACGAGATCCCGCCTTCCCGGCTCGGCAGAGTCCCCGACTCGGCCGGAAAGATCAAGGCGCCGTCGACGTCGACGAGACGGTTCAGGGCCGGGTCGTCGTTGGTCCGTAGAAAGTCGTCGAAACCCCAGGCGGCAAGCTCCCGTAACTCCTGCTCGAGATATTCCGGTCGGACCAGCCCCCGGGTTAGGATGGTAGGCGCACCGGCGCGGTCACCCTCGTAGTTGGAGACGATCGGGAAGTCGACTTCGACCACTTCGGCTCCGGCCGTTTCCAGATCCCTTCGTGCCGCCTGCCAGAGGTCGATTACCGATCCTCTCGTTTCGATCTTGCTGCCGCAGGGCCCCCACATCCCCGAGCTGTCACCGGTGCCCGCCTCGGGGTCGGCGTTGATGTACATGCGGGGGATCCCGAAGCATTTGCCGGCAAGCGCATCAGGCCCTCCGGCGAGTGCCGGATACGAATCGGGCCGAACCTCCGAAGAGAGCGGTACCTCAATCCAGTCCTGGAGCCGCCACAGGTCGCCGGTGGTCTCCGGGTCATCGGCCACGATCACGTCGAGGACCTCGAGCAGGTCGGCCATGGTCCGTGCGAACGGCACCACCACGTCCATGCCGGGGGTCAGCGGCCAGTTCCCGCGAACCGAGATCACGCCACGCGACGGCGTGTAGGCACAGAGTCCATTGTTCGATGCCGGGCCGCGGCCGCTAGACCAGGTTTCTTCGGCCAGGCCGAAAGCGGCGAAACTGGCCGCAGTACTGGTGCCGGCTCCGTTCGAGGAGCCGGAAAGGAACGGGGCGGTCAGATACTCAGCGTTGTACGGACTTTCGGCCCGGCCGTAGGCGCCCCGCTGCATGCCGCCGTTCGCCATCGGCGGCATGTTCGTCTTGCCGAGGCAGATCGCGCCGCCTTCCCTCAGCCGCCGGACCGTGAACGCGTCCTGCCGGGCGGTCAAATCGACGAAGGCCGGACTCCCCGAAGCGGCCGTCATGCCTTCGACCAGATAACTGTCCTTGGCCGTCTACGGGATCCCTTCGAGCGGTCCGAGGCTCTCCCCGGCTGCCCGTCTCGCATCCGACGCAGCTGCCTCGGCGATCGCTTCCCCGTTTTTGACCACGACTGAATTGAGAGCGGTTTCGGTGCCGGGAACGTCAAAGCGGTCAATTCGATCGAGATAGACCTCGACCAACTCGACCGCGGTCGTTTGACCGGCTTCCAGGGCCCGACGCAGATCGGCAATTGGGGTCTCGACCACGTCGACCATGCGCTGATTATGCCCCGACGCCCAGACCGCTCCTGCTGTGCCGGCAACCTCCGATTGACTGACGAGTCAATCAGGAACGCATTTCAACCCGGATGATGGGAGAATTGCCGACCGAACTTCCGTCAATACCCCTTCGAACTGGAGAAAATCGTGGGTCACTACAAGAGCAACGTCCGGGACATCGAGTTCAACCTCTTCGAGATGTTCGACACCGACGAGGTCCTCAAGTCCGGCACTTTCGGCGATCTCGACACGGACACCGTCAAGGTGATGCTCGAGGAGGCCTCGAAGCTGGCCGAGGGTCCTGTTTCCGCCGCTTTCGAGAGCAGCGACCGGGTTCCGCCGACCTTCGATCCGGAAACCCACGACGTCTCGTTGCCCCAGGAGCTGAAGGATTCGGTCAACGCCTGGACCGATGCCGGCTGGGACAAGCTCGGGGTGAGCGAGGAAATCGGCGGCATCACCGCGCCGACCACCGTCTCCTGGGCGATCAACGAGTTCATGTGTGGCGCCCTTCCGGCCGGATTCTTCTACCTCGCCGGTCCCGCCTTCGCAAGCCTGCTCTACAAGAACGGCAACGAGGAACAGAAGCACTGGGCCGAAATGGCGATCGAGCGGAATTGGGGTGCGACCATGGTCCTGACCGAAGCGGAAGCCGGTTCCGACGTCGGCGCTGGCCGTACCAAGGCGATCGACCAGGGTGACGGTACCTGGCACATCGAAGGTGAGAAGCGCTTCATCACCTCCGGTGATTCAGACGACCTGTTCGAGAACATCTTTCACTACACGCTGGCCCGACCCGAAGGCGCCGGTCCCGGCACCAAGGGACTCAGCCTGTTCGTCGTCCCGAAGTTCCACTTCGATTCGAAGACCGGCGAAATCGGCACCCGAAACGGCGTCAACGTGACGTCGATCGAGCACAAAATGGGCATCAAGGCTTCGGCCACCTGCGACATGGCTTTCGGTGACGGTGACAATCCGGCTGTCGGCTACCTGGTCGGTGACGTCCACCAGGGCATCCGTCAGATGTTCGACGTGATCGAGTTCGCCCGCATGATGGTCGGTACCAAGGCGATCGCAACCCTTTCGACCGGCTACCTGAACGCGCTCGAATATGCGAAGGAACGCGTCCAGGGCGCCGACCTGACCCAGATCATGGACAAGACCGCCCCCCGGGTCACGGTCATCCATCACCCGGATGTCCGGCGGTCGTTGATGACCCAGAAGACTTACGCCGAGGGTCTCCGGGCGCTTTACATCTTCACCGCCCTCCACCACGATCCGGTGGCGGCCGAGATCTCGCAAGGGGTCGACGCAGAGTTCGCGACCAGGATCAACGACTTCCTGCTGCCGATCGTCAAAGGCGTCGGCTCGGAGCGCGCCTACGAGGTGCTGACCGAGTCGCTGCAGACCTATGGCGGCTCCGGCTTCCTCCAGGACTACCCGATCGAGCAGTACATCCGTGACGCGAAGATCGACAGCCTCTACGAGGGCACCACGGCAATCCAGGCCCAGGACTTCTTCTTCCGCAAGATCGTCCGCGACGAGGCCCGTTCGCTGAACCACCTGCTCGAGAAGATGGACGCGACCGTCGCCGGTTCCGGTGCCGGTCTGGACACCGAGCGGGAACAGCTCGGTACTGCGGTCGCCAGCATGCGCGCCATGGTCGACACCATGATGGGCAACCTGATGGGCTCCCAGGAAGACCCGAAGAACATCTACAAGGTCGGCCTCGGATCGGTCCAGTTCCTCAAGGCCTTCGGTGACCTGATGATTGGCTGGCTGCTGATCACCCAGGCCGAAGTCGCGGCCGCCGCTCTCGAGAACGGCTCCGCCGATCGCGACAAGGATTACTACGAAGGCAAGGTCACGGGCGCGAAGTTCTTCGCCCGCAACATGCTCCCCAACCTCGAAGCGATCAGGATCGCGATCCAGCAGATCGACAACGACGTCATGGAGCTCTCCGAGAACGCCTTCTAGGCGGAGCCCGTTAGTCGGGCAATTCCACCGGTGAACGATCGAGGGGTTTGACCGCGGGCCCCTCGATCACGTTCCCGTCCGGTGCGAATCTCGAGCCGTGGCAGGGACAGTCCCAGGTCTGCTCGGACCGGTTCCAGCCGACGATGCACCCCAGGTGTGTGCACCGGGCCGAGAGCTCCCGGTAGATCCCGTCGCGATCACGGCTGACCGCCTTCTGTCCGATTCCCGATCCGACCACGATTCCTTCACCCGGCGCGAGATCCCGCCGCATCTGTCGGCGCCGGAGTCGGTCGGTGACCAGCCGGACTCCGGAATCCAGGTTATGACGAATCAGCGCGGAGGCCGCCTTGGGATGAACCCGAAGCGGATCGAAGATTCGCAAAGCATCGGTGTCGTTTCCCAGCACGTGATCGACCAGGATCTCCGCGGCTCCGGCCCCAGCCGCAAGCCCCCACTTCGAGAAGCCCGTGGCGACCAGCACCCGCTCATCAAAGGGCAAAAGCTGCCCGACCAACGGCAGCCGGTCGAAACTCATCAAATCGTGAGCGCCCCAGCTGTCCTCGATCGAGGTCGACTTGAAATGAACCCGGAGGAACTCGCGCAGCAAAGCGGGAGTCGCCGAACTGGCGGCAGTGCCCGGCCGGTCCCCCCCTCCGGCGACCAGAATGCCCGGTCCGCGTTGCTCACCGGGTAGTGGACTGATCGATCTGGTCGGTTGGTCGACGCTGAGATAGAGGCCCTGCGGGGCTGACTCATCGAGGCGCCCCGTGACCGCAAACGAGGTCATCGGCTCGACCCTCGCGAAGTACCCGCCCCGGTCGAGGATCGGTGCGTGAGTGGCCAGGATCACCTTCTCGGCCCGGATGCTCCTGCCGTTTTCCAGCCGGACCCGGCGGCCGCGGAATCCGTCGACGCCGACCACGC
>JAEYSQ010000151.1 GCA_023434465.1 Actinomycetes bacterium | reverse complement strand
CTCTTGCGGGCCGCGGCCTCTTCAAGTTTCGGGACCGTTATCTCAGGGAGACAGAGGGGCGGACTTGCGGACGACGAGGCGGGCAACCGGAGTGCCGTCGCTCCACCTGCCGAGCCAGCGGTGCCGCGGACCCGTGCCCAGGGCCAGGTGGCAGTTTCGCCCCCGGTAGGCGCAGGATCGCAGGGCGTCCCAGTCCCGCCAGCAAAAGCGCCAGTCGTAGGCGTCGGCGGTTCCCGGGTTCGAAGCACATACACCGTGCCTGGAGCTGAGGGCGGGGGAGCCCCAGTCGTCGGTCCGGGTCATGACCAGCGCCTTGTTGCGGTTCGGGATGTGGGCAATTTTTGGAAAGACCGCGTTGCAGCTGCCTTCAACCAGCCTGGGCACCCCGATCACTCCGCCGGCTCCGGAGTGGCATTCGAACCTGACCCCTGCCGGGATGCCCTCCAGTGAGTCATCAAGGGCTGGCTCTCCCAGGCCTGCCAGTTCGCCGTCGTGTGGGTCGTCGAGGAAGATCGCCTGCGGACGAGGCAGTCCGTAGAAGCGATACTGATTGGCGATGTTGGCCGTAATGATGCCGCCGAAGGAGTATCCGTAGTAGCTGGTCCGGCTGGTATTCGGCCGGACCCGGTTTGAGCTCTCCCGCAGGTGGGCGAGGGCACCGTGGATGCCCCTCACCGCCGAATCCATGCAGGCCCTGATGTTGAAGGGCCCGGGGCACGGGTCGAAGTCACCGATCTGCCAGCGGGGGAATATCACCACATTGCCCTTGCGCACCGTGTGGTGAATCAACTCATAAAGCCGGTCGTATCCGCTGAACTCCCCGTAACCGTGCGTGATGATCGCCAGGGGTGCCCGGGAGGGTCGCGGTCGGACCGGTTCGAAAGCGATCCACGCGTCGGCTCCCTCGCCGCCTTCGCTGACCCGCCAGCCACGATGGTTGTACTTGAGGCTTCCCGGACCCTTCTCGAGGGGTCCCGGCTGAACGATCGTGCGCGGCGAGAAGACCTGGGCCGGGGCCGCCTGGGCGGCCGGCAAGGCTACGGCCAGCGACAGAAGCGAAACGACTGCGAAAAACAGCCTGAGCATTTCCCCTCCTCGGTTCCCATCGGAGTAAATTAGCATACGCCGATAGCCCGTTACTGGCAGCCCGCCGGTCCCAGCGGCGGGTGCGATTCGGGAGGGCGGACCTCAGCGGAAAAGGTCGGTTACCCAGACCGCCAGCTCGTCGCTGAGCGCGATCAGGTCCGGAACCTCCTCGGTATCGAGGGCGTCGGAAGCCAACTGCCGGGTCGTGTAGATGATGCCGATGTAAGCGGACCAGGGAAGTTCTTCGGGGCCGCGACCCTCCGTCGAGTCCTCGCTCGACACGCCCCACAGGTGATGGGCGAAGAGCAGCAGCGAATCCCTTCGCCGCTTGCGCACCAGAGCACCGAGCGAATCGATCTCGACCTGATAGGCACGGGCCACGACCAGGTCGCTCTGAAGCGTCTCCAGGTAGGCGCGAATCAGGCCGCAGACAAGTTCGGAACGGGTCTTGTCCCCGACGTCGACCGCGTTCATGGCGTGGAAGAGCACTTCGATGAAGCGGTCGTAGCCCGCCAGCGCGCAGGCTTCCTTGCCGTCGAAGCACTCGTAGAAGGCGGCCAGTGAAACCCCGGCATGACGAGCGATCTCATTCGTCCCGATTCCCGGGGCGCCGTAGGCAGCCATCAGTTCGGTCATCGAGACGAGGATGCGTTCCTGTTGGATCGAACGCACCTCTTCGCTGCTCAAGGAATGCCTGCCACGGGGCAGGGCCTGGAGCGGTTCGAAGAAGACTCCTTCGCGGACCTGGGGTATCGCATCATGCGGGGACTGGACCGTCATGACGTCGAAATATAACCGGGCCCGGGCGGATATTTTCTGTCCCGAAGTCCCGCAACTCCCGGCTCTCCCGATGGTTATCAGGTCTGTTACGATCGGAGTAGAGGGTTGTTCTTCAAGAGAGGATGGGGATGTCGGAGTTCTCGAAAGATGTCCGCGCGGGGAAGTCTGAAGTAGAGAGTGAAGCCGAAGAGTTCGAGCCGAAGGGGCTGACCCGTCGAGGATTTCTGACCCGGTCCGCGGCCACCGCCGCGACCGTCGGAGCGGCCGGCACACTGGCCGGCACGGCCGCCACTGCCGGTAGAAAAAACGCGGTCCGCAAGGTTCCGGGTCGTCACGGCACGGTGCCTCTGCCAAACGCCAGGCAGGTTCGCGCCGATTACCAGCGCATGGTCGACTTCGGACCCCGCCTGCCCGGTTACGAAGAGCACCTGGAGTTCTGCGACTGGATCGAAGACGAGTTCGTCAAAGCCGGTCTTCAGCTGCTGCCAACCGACCAGATCCCTTACAGCCGCTGGCGGCCAGGAGCGATCTCCCTCGAAGTGGGAACCAAGACCTTTGACCCGGCGACTACTTACGTCCGCGTGCCGGGTACCCCGCCGGAAGGGATAACCGCTCCCCTGGTGGTTGCCGGCGAAGGTCCGGTGGAAGGAAAGATCGTGCTGGTCGACGCGGCGGTGCCGACCCCGCGCAAGGCCGGACTCTTCATCGCCATGTCCGACTACTGGCAGTGGCGTGGACACACCGCCTTCGAAGGAGCAGCCGAGGAATTCGATCGCTTCGCCTTTTCGGACTGGCCTTCGATCCGGCCGTACGCCGAGCAGGGGGCCAAGGCAGTGCTTTTCATAAGCCGCGCCTCCCGGCCCGAAGTCGAGGGCAATTGGTCACCCCACCAGGCCGACGTACAGCCCATACCGGCGCTCGTGCTCGACCGCGACATGGGGGCCGAACTGAAGGCGCTGGCGGCAAGCCAGCCGGATGCGACTCTCAAGCTGGAAGCCGACTGGAAGGACACTTTCGTGCCGCAGATCACCGGGGTTTTGCCCGGTGAAAGCGACGAGGTCCTGGTCGTCAACTCCCACACCGACGGGCAGAACGCATTCGAGGAAAACGGGGCGGTGGCCCTGGTCCACATGGCCCGCCATTTCGCGTCGCTTCGGGGCAGGCAGAAACTGAAGCGAACCGTCGTCTTCCTCGCCTGGCCCGGCCACATGGCGATCCCCGCCAACCGGCCCGATGACCGCAACACCCTGCCGGAACAGTTCGGCTGGATCAGCTCCCACCGGGAACTGTTCGATCGGACCGTGGCGGCGGTGACCGTAGAGCACCTCGGTGCGACCCGCTGGGCCGACGATCCGGTCAAGGGCTACCACGACACCGGAATGTCCGATTTCTACGCGATCTGGACCACGCTGGGTGCGATGCAGGACCTCTGCAAGGTGGCCCTGAAGAAGTCGGACCTGCAGCGCCACGCTCTACTCAGGCCGCCGGTCCAGGTCACACCGGGGGTCGCCTGGCACCACCGCGGGATTCCCCACGTGGCCGGAATCTCGGCCCCCAAGTATCTGGTCCGGGTCTCCGAGAACGGAGACATCGACAAGCTGGATGCCGAGCTCGCAGCTCGCCAAACCGCCTTCTACGCCGATGTGGTCAAGATGCTCGACACCGCCGATCCGAAGGCGCTTCTGGCCGGTGGGGAAGGCGATGAGAGCTTCGGCAGCGTCTCCGATCGCTTTTACCCGATGTCCCGGGCCCGCTCGGGTCCGGCCCGCAAGGTGGTCTTCGACGCCGGCAAGGGCCGGAGGCTGGCCGTGTACATCGGAGGCCGGGCCGCCCGTGACCGCGACATCGGCATCCAGCTGGCGGCGCTCGACCGGCCACTCGGGAAGGTGACCGTCGCCGTATACCGCGATGACAAGTTCCTCGGCAAGTCGAAGCCGACCCGCGCCGAGCGCAAGGTCAAGCGGATCGCGGTCCACCGGCGCGGGCACCGGACCGATCACCGGAACCTTCACCGCAACCGGAGCGCGGCGAAGTTCCGCGACGGCACCTACACGATCGTCGTCCGTCAGAACGGAAAGCTTCTGGGGCAGCGAAACGTCGCTTTCCGGCGGCAGCGCTAGCTACCCGGCATACAGGGACACAGATCTGCGGAAAACCGCAGCAATCAGCAAAGAGAAACGAGAGGTTATGGAGTCAATTCGAAGCATGGTGGAAACGGGCAGGGCGAAAGCTCTCCTGCTTGCGTTGCTGTTCGCGCTGGTCGGCAGCCTGGCGATCACCGACATGTCAAGGGCCGCCGAGTCCCACACGATCACGGTCGACAACGGCCGGCTCACGATGGGGTTCGTCTTCCTCAACAACCAGATTCTGCCAGCCGACGTTCCGGGCCCGCTCGATCCGGACATCAGCAACACCTCGGGTAGTGGCTCGATCGACGTCGAGATCGACGGGTCCACCGCCACGGTCGCCGAGAGCGACTTCAATATGCCGATCGTCTGGATCCCGGATCCAACCGCAGGGGGCGCCCCGATCCCGATGAAGTTCGGACCCAAGGGCAACCTGAACGGAAGCTGGAATTCAGCCACCGGGCAGCTCGAACTGACCGGCACGCTTCAGGTCGACGTGATCTGGGGCTTCAACGACGATGGCGCACAGATCTGTCGCTTCACAGCTCCCAACCTCACCTGGACGACCGGTCAGAACGCGATCAGTCCCGGCGTTCCGTTCACCAATGGTCTTGCCGGTGACGGTGCGCTCACCACATTCTGGGAGTCACTCCCGGCCGGCGAATCGATCAACGGCGGCAACTGCGCCAAGCCTAACGCCGTGGTCCGCGATCCCGGAGCGGTCTGGCTCTCTAGCGGCATCGCCGAAGTGCCACCGGCACCGACCTGCCAGGCCGAAGGCAAGGACGGTCTCTGGCCCGACTGCGAGGACATCGAGTGGCCTGAGCCGGAGCCCGAGCCGGCCGTGAATATCCGCAAAATCACGGTCAGCAAAGCGACCGTAAAGGCCGGCAGGAAGGTAAAGCTCAAGGTCAAAGTCACCAACACCGGTGACCTCGACGCGAAACGGCTCAGCGTCAACCTCAAGTCGAGCAAGAAGACGGTCAAGGTTCCGGCCCGGGTCCGTCTCAACGTTCCGGCCGGAAAGACCGCGACCGCGACCATCACGGTGACCGCCAGGAAGAACGCCAGAGGCAAGGCGACGATCACGGCCCGTTCGTCCGGTAAATCCGGCAAGGGCGTGGTGACCGTCAAGAAGGCGAAAAAGAAGAAGAAGAAGGCCGGGAAGCGCAGGTAGCGTCGAGGCTTTCTTTGGAGAACGGCCCCCGGCTGGACCTTGCGTCTGGACGGGGGCCGTGTTTTTGTCCG
>JAEYSQ010000145.1 GCA_023434465.1 Actinomycetes bacterium | reverse complement strand
GTCAACATGGCCGGCGTCATCCCGGTCATCTTCGCCGCGTCGATCATGGCGCTGCCACCGACCATCGGCCAGCTGATCAACACCCCGGCGGCCCTGGACTTCGCGGCCTTCCTCAGTCCATCCGGCTGGCCTTACGTGATCGGCGAAGTCTTCTTCATCATCATCTTCACCTACTTCTACACGGCCGTCACCTTCAATCCGGTGGACCAGGCCGACAACCTGAAGAAGTACGGCGGGTTCATCCCGGGCGTGCGTCCCGGCAGGCCCACGGCCGAGTATCTGGACCGGGTCCTTTCCCGCCTGACTTTCCCGGGCGCCCTTTACCTCGGCGCGGTCGCCGCTTTCCCGACCATCCTCTTCAACAACATCGGTGGCGGGTTCTTCTTCGGTGGCATCTCGGTCCTGATCGTCGTGGGCGTAGCCCTCGACACCGTCAAGCAGCTCGAGGCGCAGCTGATGATGCGCAACTACGAGGGTTTCCTCCGGTAAGCAGGCCGACGCTATGGCCGAACTCAATTTGATTCTGCTCGGCCCTCCCGGGAGCGGCAAAGGCACCCAGGGCGAGCGGCTCCAGGAGGATCTCGAATACCCGTACTACGCGACCGGGGACATCCTCCGGGCCGCGGTCAAGGAGGGCACCGAGGTCGGTCTCGCCGCGAAGGAGTACATGGACCGGGGTGACCTGGTCCCCGACGAGGTGATCATCGGGATCATCGCCGAGCGTCTCGAGTCCGGAGAGGCCGATCACGGATTCATTCTCGACGGCTTCCCCCGCACGGTCGTGCAGGCCGAGGCGCTCGAAGTGGAACTCGGTGAACTCGGTCGGCAGCTGACCGCCGTGATTCTGATCGACGTCGACGACGAGGAGATCGTGAACCGGCTCTCCGGCCGGCGCGTCTGCCAGGAGAAGGGCCACGTCTACCACGTCGATCACAACCCTCCGGCCAAGGAGGGCATCTGTGACATCGACGGTTCCGAGCTCTTCATACGTGACGACGACAAGCCCGAGGTGGTTCGCCACCGGCTCGATCAGTACCACGAGAAGACCGCGCCGCTGGTTGACTACTACCGCAAGCAGGGTCTGCTCAACCAGATCGAAGGGGCCGACGATCCCGACCGGGTCAGCGAGAAGATCCGCACCCTGGTTTCCACGTTGAGCCTCGAAGAAGGCCGCTGATCCCTTTCCGATGATCATCCGCAAGACGGACGATCAAATCGAGAAGATGGCGGCGGCAGGCGCCGTTCATGCGCGCTGCATGAAGATGCTGACCTCGAAGGTGCGGCCGGGCGTAACCACGGCCGAACTCGACGAAGCGGCCGAGAAGTTCATCCGGTCCCGGGGCGGGGTGCCGACCTTCAAGGGCTTCCGGGGTTTCCCGGGCTCGATCTGCGCCTCGCCGAATTCGATGGTCGTTCACGGGATCCCCGGTCCGTACAAGCTCGAGAAGGGCGACATACTCTCGATCGACATCGGTGTCACCCTCGATGGCTGGGTGGCTGACGGTGCTTCGACCATCGCGGTCGGCCAGGTCGACGAGACCACCCAGAAGCTGCTGACCGTGACCAAGGAGTCGCTCGATCTCGCCGCCGCCCAGATGGTGCCAGGCAACCGGGTCGGAGATATCGGTCACGCGGTCCAGAGTCATGTCGAGGCGAACGGTTTTTCGATCATCCGCACCCTGGTCGGTCACGGAGTCGGCCAGGAAATGCACGAGGAGCCGCAGATCCCGAACTACGGGATGCCTGGTCGCGGGCCCGAGATCGAGGCGGGAATGGTCTTCGCGATCGAACCGATGGTCAACGTCGGAGGACCGCACGTCTACATGGACGACGACGGCTGGTCGGTCTATTCGGAAGACGGTTCGATGGCGGCCCACTTCGAGTACACGGTCGCCGCCACCGAAAACGGCCCCCGAATCCTCACCCCGTGGGATGCCTGAACAACCCCCGTGTCTCAATCCGCGAGGTTGAAGTTAAGCGCGATATGCGGCGGAAACTTCAATGTCGCGGGGTGGAGGAACCTGGCTGGACCTGTTGGGGTTCATCCTGCTATTGTTGACGACCGGCCAAAATTGGCCGATTTTTCACGCCCGGAGTCCGTTTACTGGGATTCGCGGGAGATCTCTTCCAAAGGAATGTTAGGACGATGAAGGTCCGAGCCTCGGTAAAACCGATGTGTGAGAAGTGCAAGATTATTCGCCGGCGCGGACGCGTCCTGGTGATTTGTGAGAACCCGCGACACAAGCAGAGGCAGGGTTAGTAGATGGCGCGTATTGCCGGGGTAAACATCCCCCTGAACAAGCGGGCCGTGATTGGCCTGACCTACGTCTACGGCATCGGTGAGTCGACCGCCGCCGACATCCTTGAAGAAGTCGGGATCGATCCGAACACCCAGGTCAAGGACCTGACCGAAGACGAAGTCATCAAGCTGCGCGACGCGGTCGACAAGCACGAGGTCGAAGGTGACCTGCGTCGCGAACGCTCGCAGAACGTGAAGCGTCTGATGGAGATCGGTTCCTACCGGGGCCTGCGTCACCGTCGCGGCCTGCCGGTCCGGGGTCAGCGCACCAAGACCAACGCCCGGGGCCGCAAGGGTCCTCGCCGCATGAGCATCGCGGGCAAGAAGAAGCCCGCAAAGTAAGGAGCTAGAGACTTTCAATGGCAGCCAAGAAACCGGCCAAGACCCGCACCCGCCGCCGCGTTCGCAAGAACATCGCGGTCGGCCAGGCGCATATCAAGACCTCCTTCAACAACACGATCGTGACCCTGACCGACCCCGAGGGCAACGTCATTGCCTGGGAATCGGCCGGAAGCGCCGGCTTCAAGGGTTCGCGAAAGTCGACTCCCTTCGCCGCTCAGGTCACCGCCGACGCCGCCGCCCGCAAGGGTATGGAGCACGGCCTTCAGAAGGTCGAAGTATTCGCCAAGGGCGCCGGCTCGGGCAAGGACACCGCGGTCCGCTCGCTGCAGGCCGCCGGGCTCGAGGTGACCAGCGTCAAGGACGTGACGCCGCAGGCCCACAACGGCTGCCGCCCCCGCAAGCGCCGCCGGGTCTGACCCCGGTCGAGCCGCCAGCCTTCCCCTCCCCCCGCAACAAAAGGATCCAATGAGCACTGATTTCCAGGTACCGACCATCTCGTCCGAGCAGGTTGAAGAGAACAAGGGTGTATTCGCCATCGAGCCCCTCGACAAGGGTTTCGGCTACACCTTCGGTTCGAGCCTGCGTCGAGTGCTGCTCTCTTCGCTGGGCGGCGCCGCGATCACCAGCGTCCGCATCGAGGGAGTTTCCCACGAGTTCTCGAACGTCGCCGGCGTGAAGGAAGACGTCACCGACATCGTCCTCAACCTCAAGGACCTCGTCGTGCGCATGCACACCGACGCCGACGCCGTCGAGGCGCCGATCGTGGCGACCGGTCCCGGCAACGTCACCGCCGCTGACATCGATCTGCCGGCCGGGGTCGAGATCCTCAACCCGGATGCTCCGATCGCCACCCTCGAGAAGAAGACCCGGCTCGAGATGTACGTGACCATCGGCCGCGGCCGCGGTTACCGTCCGGCCGAGGAGAACAAGGACTCGGACCAGCCGATCGGCGTCATCCCGATCGACTCGATCTTCTCGCCGATCCGCCGCGCCTCCTACACCGTCGAGGCTGCCCGCGTCGGTCAGCGCACCGACTTCGACAA
>JAEYSQ010000054.1 GCA_023434465.1 Actinomycetes bacterium | reverse complement strand
ACTCTCGTTACCTAGGTATCAGCTAGGCGGCGAGGGCGTACGAGTGTTCGTCGCCGTATATGGTTTTTTGCCGATTTTTTACGAGGCCATCGACATCCTCGACCTGCAACCCTCCGCACGGACCGACCACGTCGAAGCCTGTCGTCCCCTTGGATGGTGCCCCTCCATTGTACGGTGTCCGAATTGCCGGGTCAAAACAACCGGAGCGCGGCCGCAGCCGGATCAAAAGTGCGGCGGGCGGGTAGTGAGACTGAAACGAGCACTGGAGGCGGTTTGAGTATCCACGAATTCGACGTAATCGTTCTCGGAGCTGGCCCGGCCGGCGAGGCCTTTGCCGGTCACTCGGCTCGGGGAGGCCTGAAGACGGCTCTGGTCGAGCAGCATCTGGTGGCGGGCGAGTGTTCCTACTACGCCTGCATGCCGTCGAAGGCGCTGCTCCGTCCCGCCGAAGTCCTCGACGAAGCGAGGCGAATTGAAGGTGTCAGGCAAGTCGTCAACGGTGGACTCGACGCGACCGCGGTCCTGGCGAGGCGCGACGAGGTGATCCACGACCTCGACGACTCGAGCCAGCTGCCCTGGCTGGAAGAGCGGGGCATCACGCTATTTCGGGGTTCCGGACAGATCTGCGGCGAGCGCGAGGTACGAGTAGACGGTGACGTGCTGGTGGCCAATCGCGCGGTGGCGATAGCAACCGGCTCAGCCGCTGCGATCCCGCCGGTTCCGGGACTGGCTGAAGCACCGATCTGGAACAACCGGCAAGGCACGACTTCGGAGGAAGTGCCGGAATCGCTGATCATCCTCGGCGGTGGTCCGGTCGGATGCGAACTTGCCCAGGCCTGGTCCAGCCTCGGTTCCGAAGTCACGCTGTTCGAACCGGAGGAAAGAGTTCTGATCCACGAGGAACCGTTCGCCGGAGAGCAGGTCGATTCGGCGCTCCGTGAAAAGCACGGAGTAAACCTCCTCACCGGCACCGGAGTCGACTCGGTTCGTACCTCGGATGCGGGAATCACTGCCGTCGCGGGCGACAGCGGGTACACGGCCGCAGAACTGATGGTCGCGACCGGCCGGCGACCCCGCACCGACCGCATCGGGCTCGAGTCGATCGGAGTCGACAGCGACGGGCACCTGGAAACGGACGACTGTTACCGGGTCAACGGCCACGACTGGCTCTACGCCGTGGGTGACGTGAACGGGCGGGCCCTGCTCACCCACATGGGCAAGTACCAGTCATGGGTTGCCGTCCGGACACTACTTGGTCATGAGCCGGACAACCGGGCAGAATCCTTCGGAGCTTCCAGGGTGACTTTCACCAACCCGCAGGTCGCGGCGACCGGCAAGACCCTGGAGCAGGCCTCTTCCGAAGGAATCGACGCGGTAGCGATCGACGTTCCCTCCGATTCGACTCCGGGCGCCTCGTTCACCGGCAAGGGGGTCGAGGGAACGAGCCGGCTGGTCATCGATCGCTCCAGCAACCTGATCGTCGGCGCCACCTTCACCGGTTTCGAGGTCGCCGAGTGGCTCCACGCGGCGACGATCGCGATCGTGGGCAAGGTTCCGATCGACGAACTGAGACACGCGGTCGCCGCTTTTCCCACCCGCAGCGAGATCTGGCTGCGACTGAGCGAGAAGTGGGAAGAAACGGATTGACCACGGATAAGCTTTCGGCCCATGAGAATCCTTGCTTTCAGTGATCTGCACCGGGACCTCGATCAGGCGGCTCGTCTGACCGAAATGTCAAAGGACGCCGATCTGGTGATCGGCGCCGGCGATTTCGCCTCGATACACGAAGGGCTGGGTGAGACCGTTAGCGCCCTCTCCGGGATCGAGACGCCGACCATCCTGGTCGCCGGAAACAACGAAACGGTCGATGATCTGAGAGGCGCGATCGGCGACTGGCGCTCAGCCCGGGTGCTACATGGAGAAACGACCGAGATTGAAGGGACGACGTTCTTCGGCCTTGGCGGAGGCATCCCGGTCACGCCGTGGGACTGGAGCTTTGACGTCGACGAGAGCGAAGCTGAGAAGCTCCTCGGCGACCTGCCCGAGGGCGCGGTGCTGGTCGTTCACTCACCGCCCAAGGGTCACTGTGACGAGGCCGGAAACGGACTCAGGCTCGGGTCGACCGCAATCCTCGGGGCGATCGAGGAAAAGCAGCCCGTGCTCGCGGTCTGTGGCCACATCCACGAGTCCTGGGGAAAGACCTCAAGAATCGGCGAAACCGAAGTCGTAAACCTGGGCCCGGCTGGCCGCTTCTTCGACCTGGGCTGAGGTCCGAAGGGCTGCTCTATCCGAAGTCTGGCTTTTAGACCGAGATCTTGCCGCTCAGGCTCTGGATGAGATCCGTAGGAAAACCCGGGACCTTCTCCAGATCGTCAACCGAGCTGTAGCCGCCGAACCGTTCCCGGTAGGCGAGGATCCGTGTTGCCTGGGTGACCGACAGCCCCGCTTCGCGGAGCTCCTCGAAGGTTGCGCTATTGAGGTTGACCGTGTCCGGGTTGTCTGCCGAAGCTCCGGAAGACGAGGCACCGAAGAGCCCCTTACGCTCGGGAACCTCGGCCGTCTCCTCCGTTTCAGCCGATTGTGACTCCGAGGACGCAGGCGGGGCTTCCGGAGTTTCGGCAGCGGCGGTTTCGGGGACCGAGGTTCGGGCGAAAGCCGGAGATGACTCTACGCGGGGCGGATTGAGGTCACTTTGCTCGAGTGCCAACGCGGCAGCGCGCTCGGCAGCCTGGGCCCTCTCCTCCGCATCGCGAGCCCGCTGCTCGGCCCGGTCGATCCCGCTGACCACGTCGTTGAGACGCTTTTCCCGTTCGGATTCCTCGACCTTGAGCTGAGCCAGGCGTTCCGCGAAAGCGGCCCGGCGTTCGGCGTCCTCGGCCCGTTGCTCAACTCTCCGCAGACGTTCTTCGGCGTCCCGCAGGGCCCGGTCGCGTTCCTCGCTGTTCTCACTCAGCTTGCGCTCGACCGCGGCCAGCCCGGGGGAAAGCTCGGCATCCGGACCCAGTGGGGGCGGGAACTTCCCGGCTTCGGGTTCCTGCGTCGCCCTGATCTCGGCGACCTTGTCCCGGAGGCGCTGGTCGGCGTCCGGGGCCGGATCAATGGCCTGTTGCGCCTGCGGTTCCGGTAGAACCGGCTCGGCGTCAGCCAGAGCATGCTCGGCGGTCATGCCGGGCTCGGGGGCGATCACCGGGTCAAGCTGCTCGTCGGGCTCCTCCGCCGGCCGGTCGGACTGGCCGGCGCGCGCGGCGGCGAATCCGCCCGCGGCTCCGGCGCCGGCGCCAGCGAGGAAGTCCGCCGCGGCGGTGGCGCCCCGCGCCGCGGGCCCCCCCATTTTGTTTG
>JAEYSQ010000023.1 GCA_023434465.1 Actinomycetes bacterium | reverse complement strand
ACCTCGGTCCGGCCGATCGCCTCCATCGCCGCGTTCGAGCAGATCGCCTCGACCAGGTCCATCATGTCGTGGTAGTCGCCCAGCGCCTGATAAGCCTCGAGCAGGCTGAACTCCGGGTTGTGGTGGGTGTCGAGGCCCTCGTTGCGGAAGACCCGTCCGATCTCGAAGACCCGCTCGAACCCACCGACGACCAGTCGCTTCAGGGGCAACTCCAGGGCGATTAGCAGGTACATGTCGATGTCGAGCGCGTTGTGGTGAGTGATGAACGGACGGGCCGCCGCGCCGCCGGCCTGCGAAGCGAGGACCGGGGTCTCCACCTCGGTGAAGCCGCTCTCGATCAGGGTGTTGCGGACCGAAGCGATCACCTTCGAGCGGATGTCGAAGACCGGCCGGATCTCCGGATTGGCGATCAGGTCCAGGTAGCGCTCTCGTAGCCGGGTGTCCGTGTCGGTCAGACCCTTGTGCTTGTCCGGCAGGGCGCGGAGCGACTTCGAAAGCATGGTCAGGCTGTTCGCGGTGACGGTCAGCTCGCCGGAGCGCGCAGTCATGACGATGCCCTTGATTCCGACCCAGTCGCCGCGGTCGAGCGAGCGGGCGTCGGCAAACGCCTGGCCGTCCATCCGGTCCCGCTCGAAGGCGACCTGGATCGTGCCAGTCTGATCGCGCAGGCTCGCGAAGATGATCCCGCCGTGGTCACGGATCAACATCAGTCGGCCGGCGATCGCGACTTCGTTACTCTCGGATCGGCCCGGGGATCCGCCGTCGGCGGCGCGTATCTCGGCCACCGTGTGGTCTCGCCCGAAGGTCGCCGGATAGGGCGATACGCCTCGCTGTCGGAGCGCCTCGATCTTGCCGAGACGGTGCTCTCTTTCGAGCTGGACGAAGGTCTTCTTCTCTCCCATCGCGGGGCAGGCTATCGGTTGCCTCGGAGAGCGAATGTAGGATCCGCCCATGTCTTCGTCCGAAGGGACAGGAAAGGGAGGCGGGGGAGTCAAGGTCGACCGGCTCGGCAACATTCTCACCCAGGCCGAGCGTGACCGGAAGCGCCTCGACTCGGAGGCCTTCGGTCCCTTCTCGCTGACTGCGCTCGGAATCGCCAGCGTGGTCGGGGCGGGAATCTTCGTGATCGCGGGCACCGCTGCGGCCGAGCACGCCGGACCCGCAGTGATCATCTCCTTCGTCCTGGCCGGAATCGCCGCCGGCCTGACCGCCCTCTGTTACGCCGAGATGGCGGCGATGATCCCGATCGCCGGCAGCACCTACTCGTATGTGTTCGCTGCGTTCGGGGTCTTCATGGCCTGGTTCATCGGCTGGGACCTGCTGCTCGAGTATTTGTTCGCCGCATCGACCGTGGCGGTCGGGTGGGCCGGATACGCGGTCAGCTTGCTCGACACTGTCGGGATACACGTGCCCCACGATCTCGCCAACCCTCCCTTCGAGGAGGGCGGCATCTTCAACCTGCCCGCCTTCATCGTGGTCGCCTTGACAACTTTCCTGCTGACTATCGGGACCAGGGAGTCGGTTCGGGCGAACAACATCATGGTCGCGCTCAAGCTCGGTGCCCTGCTGCTCTTCGTCGGGGTCGGAGCGTTTCACGTCGACTCCTCCAACTGGACCCCTTTCATTCCGGCGAACGAGGGTGCCTTCGGGGATTTCGGAGTCTCGGGGGTGATCCAGGCTGCCGGCATCGTCTTCTTCGCCTACGTCGGCTTCGACGCGGTTTCGACCGCTGCCGGCGAGTCACGCAACCCCCAGCGAACCGTGCCGATCGGGCTGCTCGGCACGGTCATCATTTCCACCACGCTTTACGTGGTGATCGGCCTGGTCATGACCGGGCTGGTTCCCTACGACACGCTAAATGTCGCCGACCCGATCTCGGAGGCCCTGAAGGCGGTGCCGGGAATCCAGTGGCTCGACGAGCTGATCAGTGTCGCCGCGGTGATCGGCCTGTTCGCCACCGTGCTGGTCACTTTCTACGGTCAGACCCGGATCCTGATGCGGATGTCCGAGGACGGCCTGCTGCCCGAACGCTTCGGCAAGGTCAGTCCGAGGTTCAAGACACCGGTCTTCACCACGATCGTCTGCGGCATCGCCGGTGCGATCATCGCTTCGCTTCTGCCGATCACGGTGCTCGGTGAGCTGGTCTCGATCGGCACTCTCTTCTCCTTCCTGCTGGTCTGCTCCGGGGTGCTGGTCCTGCGCAAGACCCATCCCGACACTCCACGGCCTTTCCGGGTGCCGGCGGTCTGGGTGATCGCTCCGCTCGGGATCCTCGCCTCGCTCGCCCTGATGCTCACCCTGCCACCCGACACCTGGATCCGGCTCGGGATTTGGCTGGCCCTCGGCCTGATCGTCTTCTTCTTCTACGGCCGCAAGCGCAGCAACGCGATCATGTCGGTGATCGCGACCGAAGCGGAAGCGAAGCGGGAAGCCACCACCGAACCGGACCAGTCTTCCTGACCGGTCGGCCCGGGGCTGGCCTGCCGCCGCTCAGTCCGATGCAGGATTCTGGTCCGTGATTTCGGCAGTCTGGATCGCGGTGATGATCGTGCTTCGGACACGCATCACTTCCCCGAACGAGCCGCATTTCAGGCGTACCTGGGTCGGCCCGGTGAACGCTCGCGCGGCGTTCAAAGAGAATTGCTCCGACCGCTGGGTTATCGCTGAGGCAGCCGCCTGGAGTGGCATCTCGCCCGTGGTCGCGATCTCGCGGACGGTCGGTTCGCCACCGGGCTCTTCCGTTTCGGCTTCGAGGATGCAGGTACCTTTGGTCGCCGTCTGAGCGTCGTTCCTGACGAATCCGGAGCTCAAGAGGATCCAGTTTCCCGCCCCCAGAGTCAGGGACTCCACTGACTGGAATCCCCCGGCGACGGTGTCGACTCCGGAACCGCTGACGAAGGTTCCGAGGCTCGGTCCTCGCTGGCCGGCCGGACCCTGCGGTCCGATGCTGCCTGCCGTCCCGTGATTGCCCGGCGGCCCGGTCACTCCTCTTGGCCCCCGTTTGCCGGCGAGTTTCTTCTCGAGGTCGCGGGGTCCGATCGAACGGTCCTTGATGTCCGTTCCGGTCAGCGAGCCGTTCTTTACGTCTCGTCCGGTCAGGCTGTTGTCGCGGACGTTGGAGCCGTCGATCTTCACCGCGGCGTATGAGGTCCCGCCGAGCGCGCTCATCACCCCCAGGGTTGCCATCAGGTTGGCGTAGTTGAGCTTCTTCAGGTGTCGTAGCCGTTCCATCAGCGGTCATGTCCTCTCAGTTCATTTCAGGAAGACGGGAATCTAGGCTCCGTGGAGCCTGGCTTCATCGCTTTAATCGGCCATCCGGAGAAGATGGCCGGTACCGGCCATGCGGCCCAGGTGCGTTGGTGTTGCCCGGGCCGGGAAGTGCTCAGGCGGGTGGGTCCGGAACGGGATCCGGCGGTGCTGGAACTTCCTGCGGCCCTGACCGGGCCAGTACGAACAGGCCGGCAACCATCACCGCCAGCCCGAGCACCGCGACCGTTCCTTCAAGGAAAGTGTCGTGGATCTCCTCCTGGAAGATCAGCACCCCGAGCAGCACGCTGACGATCGGGTCGAGTGACATCTGGGTCGAGGCGGCGGGGGCGAGCGCCCCGGTTTGAAGCGATTGCTGACTGAAGGTCATGCCGATCCAGCCGACCGCGACCAGCGCGTACAGATGCCAGTCGGTGAGCACGGCGATCAATCCGTCGTCCAGGTTGTCGACCACGGTCATGGTGAGACCGGCGCTGAAACCGAAGAGGATGCCGGCCGCGGTGCCGAGCAGGGCAGCCTTCGGTGAGGCCCTGCGGCCCCGGGCGGCGATCACAAGCACCAGGCAGATCGCCCCGCCGATCCCGCCGCTGATCAGCCAGGCCATGGTCGACGCATTGTCGGAGCCGTCCTGGGGGTCGGCCATGACCAGGAAGAAGACCAGACCGGCGGTCACCGCGAGAGCGCCGAGCACGTCGGTGCGGGTGATCTTCCGCCCTATGATCAACACCCCGAAGGGCAGGGCAAAGACGACCGCGGCCGCGAGCAGCGGCTGGACTACGGCAAGCTGGCCGAAGTGAAGAGCGGCCGCCTGGCAGAGGAAACCGAGACCGTCGACCACGATGCCGCCGACCCAGAGCGGCTTCTGGGCCAACTGGAGCAGTAACCCGGCTTTCTCGGCCTCCTCGTCGGGAACTTCCTGGGCAACCTTCTGCTGGATGACGGTGCCGAGCGCAAAGAAGACTGCGGCGAGGATGCCGAGGACGAATTCCACGGCAGGGAAACTACTTTGATCGACGGCCGAACTGCGGTCGGGCCCAAACGAAGGTCTCGCGGTCGAGTAGCCAGGCGGACAGGATGAACCCGATCCCGTACCCGATCACGTGCTGCATGTCGTACCAGCCGACCGAGAAGGCGATCATCCCGATCAACCCGAGGAACCCGAGACCGATGATCACCTTGTCGGCCCGGGTCCGGTCGTCCCGGGCCACCGACAAACCTCCGGCCATCATCGCGCCGAGAGTCGCGGCAAGGACGATCGAGATTCCGTAGTCGGAAGTGGCCGCGGTTTGATTCGCGGATTCGGAGCCCAGCCAGATCGCCAGCGCGATCACCGCATACGAGACGATCGCCGCTCCGATGTGGCCCACCGCAGCGATCGACCACCACAGCTTGGGACCGTGGCGCCAGACCACGACCGTGATCGCCGCGGCCAGGAGGAGCAACTGGGGGATCTCGAGGGTCGGATCGATCTTGAGCGAGCTGGTCATGAGCAGCCAGACATCTCCGTCACTGACCTGGTCGGCGCTCGCCTTGAGGTCACTGCCCGCGACCCCGGCCGTGATCACCGCGAGGTAGAGCACCACGCACGCGATCAGCAGCCGGTCGGTCCAGTCCATGCGGCGAAGGTTATGAGGGACTCTGGTCGGTCAGCTCCCCGGTCTGAATCGCAGTGATGATCGTGTTGCCCACCAGAATCGATGAACTTGGTTTGGCCGCGCACGCCAGGTGCACCTCGGTCCGGGAGTCGATCGTCAAGACAGCATCCATCGAGAACTGTTCAGCCCGGTGATTTATCGAAGGGTCCGTCAGGAGTCTCATGTCCCCCGTTTGCGCGAGCAGATCGACGAATCCCGGCTTTTCCGGGTCCACCGTCATAAGAGAGCACAGGCCGCTGCTATCGGTTGGGCCGTCGTTTCTGATGAACCCGGAACCGGAGAGGATCCAGTGGCCTTTGTCCAGGCTGACCGACTCGATTGTCCCGGTGTCGGCGGGGACGTCAGTCCTTGTGGATGACCTGGCGAAGACTCCCAGGCTTGGTCCCCGCTGGCCCACGGCGCCTCGAGGTCCGGGAATGCCCCGAGGTCCGGGGTTTCCCGCCGGCCCGGCGGCACCTCTCCGACCGGGCATGCCGGTCAGTTTCACTTTGAGATCGCGACGACCGATCGAACGGTCTCTTACGTCCCGGCCGGTGAGCGAGCCGTTTCTCACGTCGCGGCCGGTCAGGCTGGCGTCGCGGACGTTGGAGCCATCGATCTTCACCGCAGCATAGGAGGTTCCGCCGAGCGCGATCAGCAGTCCCAGGGTCGCCACGACGTTGGCGTAGTTGAGCTTCTTCAGGTGTCTCAGCTGGCGCACGGACCAATTCCTCTCGGGTCGTTTCAGGGAAGCGGGAATCTAGGCTGCGATGAGCTCGGATTCATCCCCGGAATCGGCCAGTTACAGGAAATGGCCGGAACCGGCCATGGTGCTTCGGCTCAGGCGGCGGGCTTCTCGTAAACCGTGACCACGGCGGCACCGCCAAGACCGA